>JAFXDF010000034.1 GCA_017521295.1 Clostridia bacterium
ATCCCGAAACCCTGCACAAAAACTTGTTTGAAAACAATCAGGCCAACGTGCTGATCGGTGAAGAAAACGGTGTTCCTGTGTGTTTCGCCCTATATTTTTATAATTTCTCCACCTTCCAGTGCAAGCACGGCCTGTACCTGGAGGATCTGTTTGTCAAGCCCGAATATCGGGGCAAGGGCTACGGCAGCGCCATGCTGGCCTGCCTGGCGCAAAAGGCCCGGGAAGAGGACTGTGGACGGTTCGAGTGGATCTGTCTGGATTGGAACGAGCCTGCGCTGAAGGTCTATCGAAAGATCGGCGCTGTGCCCCTCACCGGCTGGACCATTCAGCGTCTTACCGGTCAGCCTCTGGAAGATCTGGCTGATTCTTTCTGATCCGCAGGGTGACGCTGTCGGGCGCCCAGAGCAGTTCGCATTGCCGCTTCTGTCCGTCATCTGGAAACACCAGGCGGTAGGTCAGTTTATCCTCTGACTGCCCACAAGTCATCCGTGCAAAATAATCATCTTTAAACAAAACCCCCATGCGGACAGGGGAGAGGGTCAGCGACAGCACATCGCCCCGAATGTCAAAGGCTGCCGCGCAAGGGGCGTCGGTAGGGAATACCACCAGGTGGTCCTCCTCTTCGTCAAACCACCGAATCTCTTCCATTGCAAGGGGTTCGGCGGTTTCCACCGAAGTCACCGTATAGGGGGTCAGCTGTACATGCAGCATACCGAACCGCTCGGTACAGACCAGTGCGGGGGCGGTATAGGATTCTGATTCATAGGGTGTTTCGGCAGTGAGCCAACCGCTGTAGCGGCCGCTGCAGTCGGAATGCAGGGTCGTCCAACCGTTTCCGTAGAAAACGGACACCTTGCTCATGCGGGGTGCCGTGCAGGAAAACGGCACCGATTGTCCGCATTCCACGGCCACATTTCCCTGAGGGATCTCAAGTGTCAAACCCTCCGGCCAAAGGCGTTCCCGGGGCGGCTCCACCCTTTCGGGCTGTACCGCCGGCCACTCCGGCACACCGGTCTGCACCAGGGAACCGTACCGGAAAAACACCAGGCCTGCCGCCTGATCATCGGCGCTTACGGCGCCCAGCTGCCGCTGTAGCTCGTCTATTCCATACCACACCGTACCGGCTTCGGCTTCGGCGCTTTTGTAGGCCGCCAGGCCGATATACAGGTCCACATCGGTGCCCTCCACCGTGTCGCTCCACCATTCCAACAGGGCGCCGAAATCCGAGGTGGGGGAGCCGAACTCCCAGTAGATCTGAGGCATGATATAGTCCACCATGCCCTCACGCACCCAGCGGCGGCTGTCGGCAAAGTGGTCAAAATAGCTCTGGCTTCCGGTGGCGTCGGCACCCATGGCCATGGTGTACTTGGTGGCCCAGATGCCGGCAGGGGAGACACCGAAAACGGCCTCCGGCCGCACTTCCCGCACCAGTTTGTGGAGCCCGTCCACCAGTTGACAGACGGCCTCCCGGCGAAAATCCCCCACGTCGGCAAAGTCGCCGCCGTGTGCGGCATAGGTCTCGCTGTCGGCGAAGCTGCCGCCGGGATAAAAATAATCATCCAGGTGGATACCGTCCACCTCATAGTTTTCGAGAATCTCCCGGGTCACCGCCAGCAGGTGCTGCCGCACCTCCGGCTTGCCCGGATCGTAATACAGACATCCGTCATCGTGGAATACCACATGCTCGGCCAAATCTCTGGCCGGATGGCCCTCACACAGCAGGTCAAAGGCCTCCTTACGGCTGGCTGCCGCCGTCCGGGTAAGGCGGTAGGGGTTGAGCCATGCGTGCAGCTCCAGCCCCTGGGCGTGGCATTGTTCCACAAAATATCCCAGCGGGTCGAATTGGCCTTCGGGAGCCTGTCCCTGTACGCCGGACACTACACCGCTCCAGGGGACCAGGTCGGACCGATACAGCGCATCGCCCGAGGGCCGCACCTGCAGAAAAATGGCGTTGAGCCCCCAGCTTTTGGCGTTGGCGATGATGGCATCGGCCTCTTGCCGCAGCTGGACGGCGCTCAGTCCCTTTTGGGACGGATAATCCAGATTGTACACCGAACTGACCCACACGCCTCGCATCTCCGGCTGCTTAGCCTGGACAGGCAAACCGAGCAGCAGGAACAGCAGGGTCAGGCAGAAAATGACTTTTTTCATAAAACCTCCGATCAAGGAAAGGGGAGAGCAACATGGGCCTTCATGACGGCCACCGAAAGCGATTGATCCAGCGGTTCCTGGAAGAGGGCCTGGACAGCTTCGAACCCCACAATGTGCTGGAACTGCTGCTGTTTTATGCCATACCGCGCAAGGATACCAACGAGCTGGCACACCGGCTCATCGATACCTTCGGCAGTCTGAACGGCGTCTTTGACGCGCCCTTTGAAGCGCTGGTTCAGGTGGAGGGCGTAGGCGAAAACACCGCCGCCCTGCTGAAGCTCATGCCCCAGCTGACCCGTACTTATTTCACCGCCGCCCGGGAAGAAACCGTCCTGGACAGCGCCGCCAAGGCGGCGGCTTATTTTGTGCCTCATTTTATCGGCCGCACCGAAGAGGTGGTCCAGATGGTTTGCGTGGATGCGAAGAGCCGCATCACCGCCCATCAGATCATCCACCGTGGCAGCGTCAACGTGGCCGAGGCCAACATCCGCAAGATCGCCAACATCGCCCTGCACAACAACGCCGTGGGCGTGATCCTGGCCCACAACCATCCCGGCGGCATCGCCCTGCCCTCGCCCGAGGACATCGCAACCACCCGCAACATCAAATCAGCCCTGCAGCCCATGGGCATCGTGCTCATGGACCACATCATCGTGGCAGGGGAGGACAGCGTTTCCATGGCCCTCAGCGGCGTGGACTTCTGACAGTGAAAAAACTTTTCAGCAGGCGGCATTTGCCGCCTGTTTTGCTTGCAACAGAACGCTTGTTCTGGTATAATAGAGGTTGAAATTCAAACAAAAAGCACAGGAGGTGTAGCCATGCCGGAGTTCAAACTGAAAAGCGACTATCTGCCTGCCGGCGGTCAGCCGGAGGCCATTCGCCAACTGGTGCAGGGCGCCCGTCTGGGGATCGAAGAACAGACCATGCTGGGCGTCACCGGCGCGGGCAAGACCTTTGTCATGGCCAACGTGATCCAGCAGCTGCAGCGGCCCACTCTGGTGCTCACCCACAACAAGACCCTGGCGGCACAGCTCTGTTCGGAGTTCCGGGAGTTTTTCCCCGACAACGCCGTGGAGTTCTTCGTCAGTTACTATGATTATTATCAGCCGGAAGCCTATATTCCTTCCACCGATACCTATATTGAAAAAGATTCCGATGTGAACGCCGAACTGGACCGGCTGCGCCACAGCGCCACCTCCAGCCTCTTTGAGCGGCGTGACGTGATTATCGTGGCGTCGGTGTCCTGCATTTACTCTCTGGGTAACCCCATCGACTACGCCAATATGGTGATCTCCCTGCGCACCGGCCAGACCTGGGACCGGGACGCCCTGTGCCGCAAGCTGGTGGAGCTGCAGTACGAGCGCAACGATCTGAACTTTGACCGCAACCGCTTCCGTGTCCGGGGCGACACCATGGAGATCCGCCTGGCCTACACCGACGATTACGCCATCCGGGTGGAGTTTTTCGGCGACGAGATCGACCGCATCGCGGAGATCCATCCGGTCACCGGACAGCCCCTGCGCCTGTTGGATCACGTGGCTATCTATCCTGCTTCCCATTATGTCACACCCAAGGACAAATTGGAAGAGGCACTTGCTGACATCCAGGCCGAAATGGAAGAGCGTGTCAAGTATTTCGAGGAAAACGGCAAGCTGATCGAAGCCCAGCGCATCCGTCAGCGCACCGAATACGATATGGAAATGCTGCGGGAGATCGGCTTCTGCACCGGTATCGAAAACTACTCCCGGGTCATGTCCCGGCGGGAGCCGGGCTCGGCGCCCTATACCTTGCTGGACTATATGCCCAAGGACTTTCTGCTGTTCATCGACGAAAGCCACGTGATGCTGCCCCAGGTGCGGGCAATGTATCATGGCGACCGGGCCCGAAAGGAAATGCTGGTGGATTACGGCTTCCGCCTGCCCTCAGCCTTTGACAACCGGCCTCTGACCTTCCCGGAGTTCCAGGATCGCATCCACCAGGTGATTTATGTCAGCGCCACCCCCGCCGAGTACGAGCGCTCCCGCTCGGGCCAGATCGTGGAGCAGATCATCCGCCCCACCGGCCTGCTGGACCCCGAAGTGGAAGTCCGCCCGGTGGAGGGGCAGATCGACGATCTTATCGCCGAGATCAAGGAACGGGAGGCCAAAAACCAGCGGGTGCTGGTGACCACCCTCACCAAGCGCATGGCCGAGGACCTTACCGACTACCTTTCCAAGCACGACATCAAGGTCAAATATATGCACCACGACATCGATACCATCGAGCGCATGACCCTGCTGCGGGACCTGCGTCTGGGTGAGTTCCAGGTGCTGGTGGGCATCAATCTGCTGCGCGAGGGCCTGGACCTGCCGGAGGTCAGCCTGGTGGCCGTTCTGGACGCCGACAAGGAGGGCTTCCTCCGCTCCGAGACCTCGCTGATTCAGACCATCGGCCGTGCCGCCCGAAATGCCGAGGGCAAGGTCATCCTCTACGCCGACAGCGTTACCCCCTCCATGCGGGCCGCTATGGACGAGACCCAGCGCCGCCGTGCGGTGCAGGACGCCTTCAACAAGGAACACGGCATCGTGCCCAAAACCGTTTATAAGAGCGTCCGGGAGCTCATCGAGATCTCCCACGATACCACCTCCAAACTGCCCTCCGCCAGCCGGAAGAAGATATCCCTGGCCAATATGGAGGACGAGATCCATCGCCTGGAGCGCCAGATGAAAGAGGCCTCCAAGATGCTGGAGTTCGAATACGCCGCTGTCCTCCGGGATCAGATCCGTGACCTGCGCAAGCAGCTGGAAGAGCAGAAGACAAAGAAGAAATAAACCAAAATGCCCCAAAAACACTGTCATCCCGAGCTTGTCGAGGGATCTCAAGGTACACTTCCCATGAGATCCTTCGACTGCGCTGCGCTTCGCTCAGGATGACAAAACTCGGTACCTGGGTTTCCAAAACCTACGGTTTTCCATATCTCACCGGAACGAGGTAACATTATGCAAGATTCCATCATTATCAAGGGCGCTCGCGTCCATAATCTGAAAAATATCGATGTGGAGATTCCACGGAACACCATGACGGTGGTCACCGGTATCTCGGGCAGCGGCAAGAGCAGTCTGGCCTTCGACACCATTTACGCCGAGGGTCAGCGCCGCTATGTGGAATCCCTGTCCTCTTACGCCCGGATGTTCCTGGGTCAGATGGAAAAGCCCGACGTGGACTCCATCGACGGCCTGTCGCCTGCCATCTCTATCGACCAGAAAACCACCAGCAAAAACCCCCGCTCCACCGTGGGTACTGTCACCGAGATCTACGACTACCTGCGTCTGCTGTGGGCCCGGATCGGCATTCCCCATTGCCCTAAGTGCGGCAAGGAGATCCGCCAGCAGAGCGTGGACCAGATCATCGACCAGCTGATGGCCCTGCCCGAGGGCACTCGTATGCAGGTGCTGGCTCCTGTCATCCGGGGCCGCAAGGGCGAATACCAGAAGATTTTTGAGGACGCCCGCAAGAGCGGTTTTGTCCGTGTTCGGGTAGACGGCGCCATCTATGACCTCAGCGAGGAGATCAAGCTGGAAAAGAACCTCAAGCACACCATCGAGATCGTGGTGGACCGCCTTGTGGTGAAGCCAGAGATCACCCGCCGCCTCACCGACTCGGTGGAGACCGCCATCCATCTGTCCGGCGGCCTGGTGGTCATCGACCGGCTGGGGGCAGGGGAGGAGCTGACCTTCTCCCAGAACTACGCCTGTCCCGACTGCGGTATCTCCATTGAAGAGCTGACACCCAGAATGTTCTCCTTCAACAACCCCTACGGCGCCTGCCCCACCTGTGACGGCCTGGGCATGAAGATGGAGGTGGACCCCGACCGCATCGTGCCCAACGGCAAGCTGTCGCTGAACCAGGGCGCGCTGAAGGCTTCGGGCTTCCAGACCCTGGACGAAAACTCTATTTCCCGCACCTACATGCGGGCCATGAGCGAAAAGTACGGCTGGTCTCTGGACACCCCCTGGGACGAGTTGCCCAAGTCCGCCCGCAAGATGATCCTCTACGGCACCGGCGAGGACAAATTGGACGTGCGCTTTTCCTGGGAGGGCGACAAGCACAAGCCCCGCCCCTTCGAGGGCATCATCCCCAATATGCAGCGCCGCTATATGGACGGCTTTACCACCAACTCGGCCAAAGAGGACATTGAGGAGTGCATGAGCCCCATCCCCTGCGCCGCCTGCCGGGGCCGCCGTCTGAAAAAAGAGATCCTGGCCGTCACCGTGGGCGGCAAAAATATTGCGGAGTTTACCGAGCTTTCGGTGACCGATGCCTTAAAATTTGTGGAAAATCTGCAGTTGACCGAAAAGGAACAGCAGATTTCCGATCTGATCCTCAAGGAGATCCGCGCCCGGCTGAAGTTTTTGCAGAACGTGGGTCTGGAATATCTCACGTTGTCCCGGTCCAGCGGCACGCTCTCCGGCGGCGAAAGCCAGCGCATCCGCCTGGCCACCCAGATCGGCTCCTCGCTGATGGGCGTGCTGTACGTGCTGGACGAACCCTCCATCGGTCTGCACCAGCGGGACAACGACAAGCTGCTGGCCACCCTCAAGCGCCTGCGGGATCTGGGCAACACCCTCATCGTGGTGGAGCATGACGAGGACACCATGCTGGCCGCCGACTGCATCGTGGACGTGGGTCCCGGCGCCGGTGTCCATGGCGGCGAGATCATCGCCACCGGCACGGCAGAGGAGATCATGCGGTGCGAAAGCAGCCTCACCGGCCAGTATTTGTCCGGTGCCCGGCGCATCCCCCTGCCGCATGAGCGAAGAAAGGGCAGCGGCAATGTGCTGCGCATCCGTGGCGCCCAGGAAAACAATCTGAAAAATATTGATGTGGACATCCCTCTGGGCACCTTTACGGTGGTCACCGGCGTGTCCGGCAGCGGCAAGAGCAGCCTCATCAACGAGGTGCTGTACAAGTCTCTGGCCGCCCAGCTCAACGGCGCCCGGGCCCGGGCCGGCAAGCACGAGACCATCGAAGGCCTGGAACATCTGGACAAGGTCATCGCCATCGACCAGAGCCCCATCGGCCGCACCCCCCGGTCCAATCCGGCCACCTACACCGGCCTGTTTGGTGATATCCGGGAGCTGTTTTCCAAGACCCAGGACGCCAAAGCCCGTGGCTACGGCCCCGGCCGGTTCTCCTTCAATGTCCGGGGCGGCCGCTGCGAGTCCTGTACCGGCGACGGCCTCATCAAGATCGAGATGCACTTTTTGCCCGACATTTACGTCCCCTGTGACGTGTGCAAGGGCAAGCGCTATAACCGGGAGACCCTGGAGGTCAAATACAAGGACAAGAACATCTACGAGGTGCTGGACATGACGGTGGCCGAGGCGCTGCCCTTCTTTGACAACCTCAGCAAGATCCGCAAAAAGCTCCAGACCCTGTACGACGTGGGCCTGTCCTATGTGAAGCTGGGCCAGAGTTCCACCACCCTGTCGGGCGGTGAGGCACAGCGCGTCAAGCTGGCCACCGAGCTTTCACGCAAGGCCACCGGCCGCACCATCTATATCCTGGACGAGCCCACCACCGGTCTGCACAGCTATGACGTGCACAAGCTCATCGAGGTGCTCCAGAAACTGGTGGAGGGCGGCAACACGGTGGTGGTCATCGAGCACAATCTGGATGTGATCAAGACCGCCGACCACGTGATCGACCTGGGCCCCGAGGGCGGAAACCGGGGCGGCACCGTGGTGGCTGCCGGCACGCCCGAGGAAGTGGCACGGGCGGAAGGCTCCTACACCGGCCAGTATCTGAAAAAGATCCTGGAGCGGGAAGCCTCCCTGTAACTTTTTTATAAAATTGCCCGAAAAGACTTCCCAAACGGCTGAAAGTATATTAAAATAGATGGAGATTATGGATAAAGGTGGAGTTGTTATGGAAACCCCCAAGTATCAGCGTGTACTCCTGAAACTCAGTGGTGAAGCGCTGGCCGGAGAGGCCGGCACCGGTCTGGATTTTGCCATGCTCAATACCGTGGCCGAAGCCATCGGCGACTGCGTCAAGGCAGGTGCCCAGGTGGCCGTGGTCGTAGGCGCGGGCAACTTCTGGCGCGGCGTGAAAAACGGCGAAGGCAAGATCGAGCGCACCCGCTCTGACTATATGGGTATGCTGGGCACTACCATGAACGCCCTGGCAGTCTGTGACGTGCTGGAGCAGCACGGCATTGCCGCCGTGGTGCAGAATGCCCTGGATATCCAGAAGGTTTCGGAATCCTATAACCGTGTCAATGCCGTCCGCCATCTGGAGCAGGGCACTGTGGTGATTTTTGCCGGCGGCAGCGGCTGCCCCTTCTTCTCCACCGATACGGCAGCAGCCCTCCGGGCGGCTGAGATCGATGCCGATGCCATTTTGCTGGCCAAAAATGTGGACGGTGTCTATGACGCCGATCCCAACAAGGTCCCCACCGCCAAAAAGTTTGACCGCATCTCCTATGCCGAAGTGCTGTCCCGTGACCTGAAGGTCATGGACAACACCGCCACCGCCCTGGCCATGAACACCAAAATGCCCCTGCTGGTTTTCGGCCTGGAAGATCCCGGCAACATCAAGCGGGTGCTGATGGGTGAGGCCATCGGCACATACGTGGGTTTTGACGCCTAATATTAAAATTTAGAATATAACGGAGGTACATCCTATGAATCCCAAGTGCGAACAGTATAAGGTCAAGATGGAAAAGACCATCGAGGTCATGAAGCACGAGTTCAATACCATCCGCGCCGGCCGCGCCAACGTGGCTGTCCTGGACAAGATCACCGTGGACTACTACGGCGCTCCCACACCCATCCAGCAGATCGCTTCTGTCTCCACTCCCGAGCCCCGTATGCTGGCCATCCAGCCCTGGGACGCCAGCGCTCTGAAGCTGATCGAAAAGGCCATCCTGGCCTCTGATCTGGGCATCAACCCCACCAACGACGGCAAGATCATCCGTCTGCTGTTCCCCCAGCTCACCGAGGAGCGTCGTCGTGACCTGACCAAGGAGGTCAAGAACATGGCCGAGGGCGGCAAGGTCGCCATCCGCAACATCCGCCGCGATGCCATCGATCATTTCAAGAAGGCTCAGAAGGCCTCTGAGATCACCGAAGACGAGCTGAAGTCTCTGGAAAAGGATATGCAGGACCTCACCGACAAGTACGTCAAGGAAGTTGACGCGGAGTCCGGCAAGAAGGAAAAGGAACTGATGGAGCTGTAAGAGCCCCTTCGCGCCGTTTCGTTACAAACATCACCGGATATGGGAGGGCGGCGCCTGGCGCCGCCCTCTGTCGCATGGAATAGGAGTTCTATTATGTTATTTGGTAAGCAGGAAGACCGTCCTGTGCTGGACAAAAACAACATCCCGGTGCACATTGCCGCCATTATGGACGGCAACGGCCGCTGGGCCCAGAAGCGCGGCCTGCCCCGCACCGCCGGACATTCTGCCGGCAGTGAGGCCTTTCAGCGCGCCGCCGAATATCTCCAGAGTCTGGGCGTGAAATACTTTACTGTTTATGCCTTTTCCACCGAAAACTGGAAGCGCCCGGAGGAGGAAGTCCAGGCCATCATGGGCCTGCTGGACCGCTATCTGCGAAAAGCCATCCGGGAGATGGCCGAAAAGAACATCCGCCTGCACTTTTTCGGTGATTTGGAGCCCCTGTCCGACAACATGAAAAAGCTCATTGCCGAAACCAACGAGATCTCCCGGGGTACCACTGGTATGCAGGTCAACGTCTGCCTCAACTACGGCGGCCGGGATGAGATCGTCCGGGCGGTCCGCAGCCTGGCGAGGGACTGCGCCCGGGACGGTATGCCCCCTGAGGCCATCACCGAAGAGCTGTTTTCCAGCCGCCTGTATTCGGCAAACATCCCCGACCCCGATCTGACCATCCGTCCGGGCGGGGAACTGCGTCTGTCCAACTTCCTGCTGTGGCAGAACGCCTATTCCGAGTTTTATTTTACCGATACCCTCTGGCCCGATATGGACGAGGCGGAGCTTGACAAAGCCATCGCCGCCTACCAGGGCCGTAAGCGCCGTTTTGGAGGCATCTGATTTATGAAAACACGCGTGATCACAGCCGTTGTTGCCATCGGTCTGTTCATTCCCGTTTTATTCTTTTTACCCACCGTGGTTCTGACCCTGGTCTGCGGTCTGCTGATGGCCGTGGGCGCCTGGGAGTTGCTGTACGCCACCAAGTCCTGCCCCAAGCATCCCTTCCTGTACATCAGCTGCGCCGCAGCCTTTGCCGTGCCCCTGACCCTCAGCCGGGCAGAGGCGCCCCTGTGGCCCTTTCTGACGGTGTGCGCCCTGTACATGATGGCCGTTTTTGCCTGTGCCGTGTTTGATCACGAAAAGATCAAATACGATATGCTGGGCAAGGGCTTTCTGGCCGCCATCGTTCTGCCCCTGTGCTTTTCCGCCTTTGTGCGCATCCGCAACGGTGAGCACGGCGCGCTGCTGGTGCTCATGCCCTGGGTCACCGTCTGGGTGTGTGACAGCTTTGCCCTGTTCACCGGTATGGCCTTCGGCAAGCACAAGCTGGCCCCCTATGTCAGCCCCAAAAAGACTATAGAGGGCGCCGTGGGCGGCCTGGTGTTCGCCACCCTGGCCTGTGTGATCTATGTGCTGGTGATGAATCACGGCTTCGGCCTGGATATGCAGATCTGGCCTGCCGTCCTTTTTGGAATCGTGGGCTCCACCGCCGGACAGATCGGCGATCTGAGCCTGTCGGTCATCAAGCGGGGTGCCGGTATCAAGGACTACGGCAACGTGTTCCCCGGCCACGGCGGCGTGTGGGACCGCTTCGACAGCATCCTCTTTGCCGCGCCGCTGTTTGAAATCCTGTATTTACACATACTTCCCGGAATTGGGGGATAAACTATCATGAAGGCATTATCCGTCATCGGTTCCACCGGCTCCATCGGTGTGCAGACCCTCCAGGTGGCCGCCGAGCGCGGCTATCGGGTGGCCGGTCTGGCCGCCGGACGAAGCGCCGATGCTTTAGAGCAGCAGATCCTGCAGGTAAAGCCCCGAGTGGCCGCCCTTTATGATGAGGCAGCCGGCAGGGCTCTGGCAGAAAAGCTGAAGGGCGTCTGCGATACCCAGATCCTGTGGGGCGAAGAGGGCGTCTGCGCCGTAGCCGCTCTGGAAGAGAGCGACCTGGTGCTCAACGCCGCCGTGGGCATTTCCGGCCTGCGGCCCACTGTGGCCGCCATCACCGCCGGCAAGACCCTGGCCCTGGCCAACAAGGAAAGCCTGGTGTGCGCCGGCGCCATCGTCAACGCCCTGGCCGCCGAAAACGGCGTGTCCATCATCCCGGTGGACTCCGAGCACAGCGCCATTTTCCAGTGCCTCCAGGGGAGTCACGACGGGGAAGTGGAGCGGCTGATCCTCACCGCATCCGGCGGTCCGTTTTTTGGCAAAAAAGCCGAGGAAATTGAAAATATGGGCCCTGAACAGGCCCTCAAGCACCCCAGCTGGTCCATGGGCGCCAAGATCACGGTGGATTCCTCCACCATGATGAACAAGGGCTTTGAGATGATCGAGGCCTTGCACCTGTTCCATGTTCGCCCCTGGCAGATCGACGTGGTGGTCCACCGGGAGAGCATCGTCCATTCTCTGGTGGAGTTTCGGGACGGCAGCGTGCTGGCCCAGCTTTCGCCCCCCGATATGCGCCTGCCCATCCAGTACGCCGTGGACTATCCCGTCCGGCAGTATGCTCCCCGCCAGCGGCTGGATCTGCCCGCCCTGGCAAAGCTGACCTTCTTTTCCCCCGATGAAGAGACCTTCCCGGCCATGAAGCTGTGCCGTGAGGTCATGGAGCGGGGCGGCAATCTGGGCGCCGCCGTCAACGGCGCCAACGAGGTGGCGGTAGCCGCCTTCCTTGCCGGCAAGATCCCCTTCGGCAAGATCTATCCCACGGTGGAGCGGGCGGCCCACGCCGTGCCCTTCCTGCAGGATCCTACTCTGGACGACATTTTCGACACCGACCGGCGTGCCCGGGAGGCTGCCACTCTGATGCTGTAAAGGCGGTATGGAATGAATTATATCATTGCGATCCTGGTCTTCGGACTGTTGATCTTTGTTCACGAGCTGGGCCACTTTGTGGTGGCGAAGCTCAGCGGCATCACCGTGCTGCAGTTCACCATCGGCTTCGGCCCTGCCGTTTTCAAAAAACAGGTGGGTGAGACCCTCTATGCCGTTCGGCTGCTGCCTCTGGGCGGCGCCGTCATGATGCAGGGCGAGGAGGATGAAGAGGCCGAGAAGCTGCTCACCGGCGAAAAGGAGTTCGCCGTGGACGAAAAAGCCCTGCCTCCCGAGGGCAGCTTTGCCGAAGCAAGCCTGCCTCGGCGCTTTGCCGTCAGCATTGCCGGCTCGGCCATGAACTTTCTCACCGGCGTGGTCATCGTGCTGCTGCTGCTCATGCCTGCCCGCTATGCCAGCACCCCGGTGATCTCCGGCTTTATGGAGGGCTTTCCTTATGCTGCCGCCGACAACAACGGCGTGGGCTTTGAAGTGGGCGACCGCATCGTCCGTGTCAACGATTTCCACGTGTTCACCATGTCGGACTTTTCCACCGGCATGATGTACGACAGCGACGGCATCTATGACATCATTGTGGAGCGCCAGGGCAAAAAGATCCGCCTGGAGGACTTTGAAATGAAGCCCACCGTGCCCGACCCCAGCGGCCAGGGGATGCTCTACGGCTTCAACCTCACTTCCCAGGAGCTGACCTTCTTCGGCAAGATCGAATACGCCCTGAAAAACGCCATGACCTACCTCCAGTCGGCCATGCTGGGCATCAAAATGATGCTCACCGGCCAGGTGGGCACCCAGGATATGATGGGTACCGTGGGCATCGCCAATCAGATCGGCGAGATGGCCAAGGTGTCTCTGGCTTCCATGTGGAACTTTGTGGCCTATATCAGCATCAATCTGGCTTTTGTGAACCTGCTGCCCATCCCCGGCCTGGACGGCGGCAAGATCCTGTTCCTGCTCATTGAGCTGGTGCGGGGCGAAAAGCTGGACCCCAAGTACGAGGGCGTGGCCTCTCTCATCGGTATCGGTCTGATCCTGGTCCTGTTCGTATTCGTCACCTATCACGATATTCTGCGCATCGTCAAATAAAAAAACGCTCCTGCGGCTCCCCGCAGGAGCATCGCTGTCTGAAAAAGAGGGAGAAAGATTATGGCAAGTAAAAAGCAAATTCTCGTGGGCGGTGTCCCCATGGGCGGCGGAGTCCCCCTGGTGATCCAGTCCATGTGCAATACAAAAACACACGATGTTGAAGCCACCGTCAAACAGATTCTTTCCTTGGAACAAGCGGGCTGTCAAGTGATTCGACTTGCCATCCCCGACATGGAGGCGGCCCAGGCTATACCTGCCATCAAAAAGCAGGTACATATTCCTCTGGTGGCCGATATCCACTTTGACCACCGTCTGGCCCTGGAGGCCCTCAAGGGCGGCATCGACAAGATCCGCATCAATCCCGGCAACATCGGCGACAAGGCAAAGGTCAAGGCCGTGGCCGACGCCTGTAAGGCCGCAGGGGTTCCGATCCGCGTGGGCGTCAACAGCGGCAGCGTGGACGCCGATCTGCGGGAACAGTACGGCGTCACCCCCGAGACCCTGTGCCAGGCCGCCCTGCGCAACCTGGAACAGCTGGAGGACTGCGGCTTTTTCGACACCTGCGTGTCGCTGAAGATGTCCAACGTCTTCGGCACCGTCCGGGCTTACCGCCTCATGGCCCAGAAGTGCGATTACCCCCTGCATCTGGGCGTTACCGAGGCCGGCAACGAGCACTTCGGCACCCTGCGTTCGGCAGCCGCTTTTGGCGGCCTGCTGGTGGACGGCATCGGTGACACCCTCCGGGTGTCCCTCACCGCCGACCCGGTGCGGGAGATCTATGCCGCAAAGGATATTCTGAAAGCATTGGATTTGCATACCGGCGGAGCACGCATCGTGTCCTGCCCCACCTGCGGCCGCACCCAGATCGACCTGATCGGTCTGGCCGACAAGGTGGAAAAGGCCCTGCAGAACCTGCAGACCCGCATGACGGTAGCCGTCATGGGCTGCGTGGTCAACGGCCCCGGCGAAGCCCGGGAAGCCGACATCGGCATCTGCGGCGGCAGGGGAGAAGGTCTTATCATCCGTAAAGGAGAAGTGCTTTACAAGCTGCCAGAAGAGCAGCTTTTGCCCAAACTGATCGAAGAAATCCAGGCCATGACAGGAGAAACCCTATGAGCGCACGCCTCCGCGACCTGTTTCCCAATGCCGCCGACGGCTCGGCGGTGTGGGAGTGTGCCGTTGCCGGCATCAGTCCCCAGGACACCGGTCTGACCGTACAACTGCAGAGCAGCCGCCCGGTGCCTTCCACCCAGTTGGAAGAAGCCCGGGTGGCCATTTGCCGTGCCTATGGCGTAGCAGGCGTTCAGCTGCTGCTGGAAGCCCCCGAAGAGGTGCCCACCGGCGCCGTTGAGGCTCTGGAGGAGCGCCATCCGGTGGAGGAAGTGCCTGCCTCGCCCATGGAGGATGCCGAGGCCCTGCGTGAGCGGTTTTCCGTCAAATACCCCTCGGCTGCCCCCTGCCTGCGGGCAGCGTCCTTTGCCCTGTCAGACAGCCGTTTGGTGCTGCAGATCAGCGAGGCCTGGCACGCCACCCGTCTGGAACTGCTGAAAACCGACCTGGAGAGAGATGCCGCCGACTTTTTAGGTCACCCCATCCGTCTGGAGATCACCGCCCCCGCCGGCGAGGCCGACTATGAACAGGCCAGAGCCGCCCGTGCCGCACAGCTCAGCCGGGACTGGCAGCCTCCTGTGAAGTCCGCACCGCCGCCCCCGGCCCAGGACAAGCCTCAGCGCCGCGGTTTTCAGCCCAAACGGGATCCCAACGCCCCGGTGTTCCGTCCCAAGGAAGAGGACACCGTCATTTTTGGCAAGCCCACCACCCGGGAACTGATCAAACTGGGTGAGGTCAACATGGATACCGGCCGCATCACCGCCCAGGGCGAGATCTTCCTGGTGGAGTTCAAAAAGCTCAACGGCCGGGACAAAACGGTGGTCAAGTTTGAGTTTTCCGACGGCACCGGCTCCATCCGCGCCACCAAGGTGGTGGATGATGAAACGGCCTCCATGCTGGAGGGCGACATCAAGGCCGGCACCTATGTGATCGTCCAGGGCCAGGTGCACTATTCCCAGTTCACCCAGGAGCTGGAACTGAACTTTGACGCCATCCTCAAGGGGAAAAAGACCGTCCGCAAGGACAAAGCCGACGAAAAGCGGGTGGAGCTCCACCTACATACCAATATGTCCAGTATGGACGCCCTCTGCGACCCGGGCAAGGCCCTCAAACTGGCGGCCTCCATGGGCCACAAGGCTCTGGCCATCACCGACCACGGCGTGGTGCAGGCCTTCCCCGAAGCCATGAACGCCGCCGCCAAGCTGAAAAAGAGCGGCAGCGAGATCAAGGTGCTTTACGGCATCGAGGCCTATTGTATCGACGATCTGGAGCAGGGCAACGCCGTCAAGGGCGAAAGCGACGCCCTCCTCACCGACGAGATCGTGGTATTCGACACCGAGACCACCGGTCTGTCCGCCGCCAACTGCGAGATCATTGAGATCGCCGCCTGTATCGTCTCCGGCGGCGCTGTCAAGGATCAGTTCCACTGTTACGTAAAGCCCACCCAGCCCATTCCCCAGCGTATCACCGAGCTTACCGGCATCCGGGACGACATGGTGCGGGACGCCAATCCTATCGCCGTGGAGCTGCCCCGGTTCCTGGAGTTTTGCGGCAGCCGCCCTCTGGTGGCCCACAATGCCCCCTTTGATATGGCCTTCGTGGGTGCCGCCTGTGAAAAACAGGGTCTGGAATGCCCCAAATGCTCAGTCGACACGGTGGAGATCGCCCGGGCTCTCATGCCCCAGCTGAACAAGCATAAGCTGAACATCATTGCCGACGCATTAGGACTCAAGTTCAACCATCACCGGGCCTCCGACGATGCCAAGGTGCTGGCCGAGATCTTCCTGCGGTTCATCCCCATGCTGCAGGAGCAGTGCGGCATCACCAAGGTTTCCGAGATCAACCGGGCCCTGGGTCAGCTGCGTTCCGGCTCCGGCCCCGACAAAAAGCAGAAGAGCTATCACCTGGTGATCCTGGTGAAAAACCGGCCCGGTCTGATCGCGCTGTACAAGCTGATCTCCGACGCCCATCTGAAATATTTCAACCGCCGTCCCATCATTCCCATGTCCGAACTGGTCGCCGCCCGGGAAAACCTCATTCTGGGCTCGGCCTGTGTGGCCGGTCAGCTGTTTGACGCCGTGGTGGCGGGACGCCCCTGGGGCGAGCTGATGAAGCTGGCCTCCTTCTACGATTATCTGGAGATCCAGCCCCTGGCCAACAACCGCTTCCTGCTGGATAAGGAACTGGCCCAGAGCGAGGAGCAGCTGCGGGACTTTAACCGTACCATCCTCAAGCTGGGCGACGCCCTCCACAAGCCGGTGTGCGCCACCGGCGACGTGCATTTTCTGGAGCCCGAGGACGGCATCTACCGGGAGATTTTGCAGGCCGGCATGGGCTTCAAGGACGCCGAGGATCACGCCCCGCTGTATTTCAAGACCACCGACGAAATGCTGGAGGAGTTCTCCTATCTGGGCGCTCAGCGGGCCTATGAAGTGGTGGTCAAGAACCCCAACATGATCGCCGATCAGATCGAGTTTATCGAGCCCGTCCTGTCGGGCAGCTATCCCCCCTCCATCGAAAACTCCGCTAAGGATCTGGAGGATATGTGCCGCAAAAAGGCCGAAGAACTGTACGCAGAGGACGGCGTGCTGCCCTCCATCGTCAGCGAGCGTGTGGACGCCGAGCTCATCCCCATCATCAAAAACGGCTTCGACGTCATGTATATGATCGCCCAGAAGCTGGTGGCCAAGTCCATGGAAATGGGCTATCTGGTGGGCTCCCGAGGTTCGGTGGGCTCCTCTTTCGTGGCCTATCTTTCGGGCATCACCGAGGTCAACGCCCTCCAGCCTCACTATCGCTGTCCCAACTGCCGCCACTCCATCTGGGATATCGATCCCCAGTTCCAGACGGGCGCAGATATGCCTGACCGGGACTGCCCCAAGTGCGGCACCAAAATGATCAAGGACGGCTTCAACATCCCCTTTGCCACCTTCCTGGGCTTCAACGCCGACAAGACCCCCGATATCGACCTGAACTTCTCCGGTGAGTGCCAGGGTCAGATCCACCGGTACACCGTGGATCTCTTCGGCAACGACAAGGTGTTCAAGGCCGGCACCATCGGCACCATCAAGGACAAGACCGCCTTCGGCTTTGTCAAAAAGTATCTGGAGGAGCGGGGCAGGGTGGTGAACAATGCCGAGGTCAACCATCTGGTGTCCGGCTGTACCGGTGTCAAGCGCACCACCGGCCAGCACCCCGGCGGCCTGATCATCGTGCCTTCTGACCGGACCATTTACGAGTTCACCCCCGTGCAGCATCCGGCCGACGACCCTAACTCCGATATCATCACCACCCACTTCGATTTCCACTCCATTCACGACAACCTGCTCAAGCTGGACGAGCTGGGACACGACGTTCCCACCATCATCCGCCATCTGCAGAACCTCACCGGGGTGGATCCCATGGACGTGCCCCTGGACGACAAGGAGACCATGCGGGCCTTTACCGATATCGGCCCTCTGGGCATCGAGACCGACGATATTCTGGAACAGCCCGGCTCGGCCGGCGTGCCCGAGTTCGGCACCAAAAACGCGCGTTCCATGCTGATGGAGACCCAACCTACCACCCTGGAGGGCCTCATTCGAATCTCCGGCCTGTCCCACGGTACCAACGTATGGCGAAACAACGCCCAGGACATCATCAACCAGGGCCTGGCCACCATCAACGAGGTTATTTCGGTCCGTGACGACATTACCACCAAGCTGATCGCCGTAGGTCTGGACAAAAAGCTGTCCTTCACCATCTCCGAGGCCGTCCGAAAGGGCAAGGGCCTCAAGCCCGAGTGGGAAGAGGAGATGCGGGCCCACGATATCCCCGAGTGGTACATCGATTCCTGCAACAAGATCGAGTATATGTTCCCCCGCGGCCACGCTGTGGCCTATACCATGATGTCCTTCCGTATCGCCTGGTTCAAGGTGCATCACCCCCTGGCTTATTATTGCGTCTATTTCAGCAACAAACTGGATGCCTTTGACTGTGCCACCGCCCTCCAGGGCGACGGCGCTATCTGCAAAAAGTACCGTGACCTCAAGGCCATGCCCAAGCGCACCGCCGTGGAGGACGACCAGATGATCGTGCTGGAGCTGTGTCATGAGTTCTGCAAGCGGGGCTTCCGATTCCTGCCCATGGATATCTACAAGTCGGGGGTCAAGTCCTTCCAGATCGAGGGCGACGGCCTGCGGCCGCCCTTTATGGCCTTGAACGGCGTGGGCGAAGCCGCCGCCCAGTCCATTGCCGACGAGCGGGACAAGGAGCCCTTTATGTCCCAGGAGGACATTTCCATCCGCTGCGGCAAGGCATCCTCTGCCGTCATCCAGTCCCTGCGGGATATCGGCGCTCTGGGCGACATGCCAGAAAGCAATCAGCTGGATCTGTTTGCATCTATGTTCTAAAGGAGGTATTTCTGATGGAGATCACCTATAAAGATATTGTTTTGCGCGATTACCGGGAATCCGACATTGCCGACGACATCCGCTGGATGAATGTGGATATCGAGTGGATCCGGGCCGACACCCCCTGGGCGCCCATCGAAAAGGTGGACGCCGAGGCGCTCCGTGCCGATATGAAGGAGTACATCGCCACTCTGCCCGAGGACGCCATTCGCTGGCGTCTGGAGATCGAGCACGAGGGCCGGCACATCGGCTTTGTAAGCTCCTATCTGCTGGACGAGCACTTTGACTGGGTCCCTCCCCACGAGGTGGGCGATCCGCTGTCCTTCAACCGTGCCCTGTCGGTGGCCATCTGCGCCTCCGATATGTGGGACAAGGGCCTGGGCACCCGTGCCCTCAAGGCCTTTATGGACTACTACCGGGACTACGGTGTGGAGGAGTTCTACCTGGAGACCTGGTCGGGCAACCACCGGATGATGCGCTGCGCCGAAAAGCTGGGCTTTAAAACCTGCCGCAAGGAGCCCGGCGTCCACACCGTGGGCGGAAAGAAATACGACGCCCTGGTCATGTGCAAGAAGTAAAGTAGAAAAGCACCCCATCCGGGGTGCTTTTTTCTTTGTATCTTACGCCAGTACGCTGTCGGTCTCGCCGTCGATGCCGGCGGCCAGCAGAAGCATCAACAGGATCTGCTGAGGCAGCCGCCAGCTGCCGTCGGGGTCGAAGCTCTCGTTGAGATTGTGTACATTGTTCACACGGGGTCCTTCGCCCAGGGTGACGCAAGGGACACCCCTGGCGATGGCCATATTGCCGTTGACGCAGCCGCCGTTGAGCAGCTTCACGATGGAGGGATCCTCGCTCACCGCCTTGGCGGCAAGGAAGGCACTCTCCACCAGCGGTGCGTGGGCGTCCTGTGCGCCTGCCGGCACGTCGCAGTAGTTGACGCAATCCCAGGTGATGGTATCCTTGCCCCACCGGGCGGTCTCTTCGTCACAGGCCTCCTGCACCGCCTTGAAGACCCGCTGGTGCAGCTCCTCCAGAATGGCGCCGTCCTGGGAGCGGTAGTTGATCTTCACGGTAGCCTTGGGGGCGATGGCATGGATGGCCGTGTCGGTACCGGCGTGGATGTTGGACACACAGAAGGTGGTCTTGGGATCGGCGGGCACCTGGAAATCGGCCACTTTGGCCACAAAACGGGCGGCGGCGTGGACCGGGTTTGCCATCTTGCCAAAGTCGGCCGATGCGTGGCCGCCGATGCCGTAGAAGTTGATCTCATAGGTCTTATAGCCGGTGGCCTTGTAAATGATGTATTCGGTGCAGCTGCCGTCCACGCTGATGGAGCCGTCAATGTCCGGATCGCTGTCCAGCAGATCCTTCATACCGCCCAGAGAGCCCTTGCCCTCTTCGCGGGTGGTACCGGCAAAGACGATATCGCCCTTTGTCCGCAGGCCGGAGGCCTTCAGCCCGCGCAGCGCCGACAGAATGGCCGCCAGTCCCCGGGTGTCGTCACAAATGCCGGGAGCATACAGGCGGTTGCCCTCCCGGCGGACTTCCTTCACCGAGCCGAAGGGGAACACCGTGTCAAGATGGGCCTCCACCAGAATCCGGGGCCCGCCGCCGGTACCTTTCCAGAGGCCCAGGGCGTTGCCGTAGGGGTCGATCTGTACCTCCTCCAAACCCAGCTGGCGGAACTTTTCGCACATGGCCTTTGCCCGCTCTTCCTCGTGGAAGGTGGGCGCTTCGATGAGCACCAGCTCCAGCTGCTCGTTGACGCAGAAGTCCTCTTCTGCGTGGATGAAATCCAGCGCCTTCTGCACCTGCTCCATGCCGGTGAGCCGGTCAAACAGCTGCTGTACCTTTTCAGAAACCTGATAATCCATGATAAAAACCTCCTAAGGGCAAGAAAAAAGGGCGCGTTGCGCCCTTTTTGTGATTATTTTGCAAGAACCTTCTTCAGCTTGGCGAAACGGGGCAGGCCGTTCTCCCAGGCGTAATCGGGCTCGCCCTGGATCAGGGGCATGGCATAAGCGGCAAACTCATCCTTGATACCGGCGCCGTCCTCGGTGATCCACTCCACGGGGAACTTGTGCTCGGTATTGGCGGTAGCGGTGAGGGGCACCAGCTTGACCTGGGGATGGTAGCCCTCGCCCTCGGCACGCTCGATGGCCACCATCTTGTCGGTCTCGCCGGCGATGGCGGCCTTGACGGCCTCGGAGCCCATCCAGGCGGCCTCTTCCACATCGGTCTTGCTGGCCAGATGGGCGCCGCAGCGCTGCAGCAGAGAGAACTCGATGGCCCGGGTCTTGGCGCCCAGACGCTCCTTGACGGCCTGTGCCAGGTAAGCGGCGGCGCCGCCCATCTGCTTGTGACCGAAGGCGTCAGCCTTCACGTCCTTCTGGCCGTACTCGGCGATGAACACGCCGTCCTTGTCCAGAATACCCTCGGAAATGGCCACGAAGCAGTTGCCCTTTTCCTTCCAGATACGCTCCACGTCGGCCATGAACTTCTCCAGATCAAAGGCCACCTCGGGCAGATAGATCAGGTCGGGGCCTGCGCCCTGCATGGTGGCCAGGGAGGCGGCGGCGGTCAGCCAGCCGGCGTTGCGGCCCATGCACTCCACGATGGTGACGGCGCCGGTGTCATAGACATAGGCGTCCTGATAGATCTCCATGCAGGAGGTGGCGATATACTTTGCGGCAGAGCCGAAGCCGGGGCAGTGGTCGGTGCCGTACAGATCGTTGTCGATGGTCTTGGGCACGCCCATGACACGGCACTCATAGCCCACAGACTGCATGTACTTGGAGATCTTGTTGCAGGTGTCCATGGAGTCGTTGCCGCCGTTGTAGAAGAAGTAGCGCACGTCGTACTTCTTGAAGATTTCCAGGATGCGCTTGTAGTCGGTGTCGTCCACGCTGGCGTCCTTCAGCTTGTAACGGCAGGAGCCCAGGGCAGAGGAGGGGGTGCTCTTCAGCAGCTCCAGCTCCTTGAGATCTTCCTGAGCGATGTCGTACAGGCGGTCATTGAGCACGCCCTTGATGCCGTGGGCAGCGCCCAGCACACGGGTGATGCAGCCGCTCTCCAGGGCTGCCTTGAATACGCCGTAGGCGCTGGCATTGATGACAGAAGTGGGGCCGCCGGACTGGCCGAAAATACAGGCTCCGCGAAGTTCCATAAAGATATCCTCCTAAAAATTTCGGATTTGGTTATAGTTTACCATAATAAAAGGCGGAAATCAATGTTGCAACCGGGGGAAAGGGATGGTAAAATAGGAATAACCGAAATAAAAGGAGGATCATCCCATGCCTTTGGTCACTACGAAAGAAATGTTCGAGAAAGCCTACGCCGGCGGTTACGCCATCGGCGCCTTCAACGTCAATAATATGGAGATCATCCAGGGCATCACCGAAGCTGCCCAGGCTGAAAAGTCTCCCGTCATCCTGCAGGTTTCCGCAGGTGCCCGTAAGTACGCCAAGCACATCTATCTGACCAAACTGGTGGAGGCCGCCATTGCCGATACCGACCTGCCCATCGCCCTGCATCTGGACCACGGCGAGAGTTTTGAGGTCTGCAAGTCCTGCATCGACGGCGGTTTCTCTTCCGTCATGATCGACGGCAGCAAGTACAGCTTTGAAGAGAACATCGCCATCACCAAGCAGGTTGTCGAGTATGCCCACGCCCGCGGCGTTGTTGTTGAGGGTGAGCTGGGCAAGCTGGCCGGCATCGAGGACGATGTGAATGTCTCCGCCGCCGACGCCATGTTCACCAACCCCGCCGAGGTGGAGGAGTTCGTGACCCGCACCGGCGTGGACTCTCTGGCCATCGCCATCGGCACCAGCCACGGCGCTTACAAGTTCAAGCCCGGCCAGAAGCCTCAGCTGCGCTTTGACATTCTGGAAGAGGTGGGCAAGCGCCTGCCCAATTTCCCCATCGTTCTCCACGGCAGCTCTTCCGTGCCCCAGGAGTTCGTCAAGATGGTCAACCAGTACGGCGGCGCCATGCCCGACGCCATCGGCATCCCCGAGGAAATGCTGCGCCAGGCTGCCACCATGGCTGTTTGTAAGATCAACATCGACTCCGATCTGCGTCTGTGTATGACCGGCGCTATCCGCAAGCACCTGAACGATCATCCCGATCACTTCGATCCCCGTCAGTACCTGAAGGATGGCCGTGATGAGCTGCGCGCTATGGTCCAGCACAAGATCCGCAACGTTCTGGGCTCCAGCAACACCCTGTAAAAAAATCATATTTTTCAAAAAAGGCCGGGTTTTCCCGGCTTTTTTTGTTTCTGTGACCGACCATACTAAAACCGGTGAAAGGAGGAGATGTATGCGAAAAAAACAATTGAAAACCATCGCACTTGCGGCGGGCCGCGGCTGTTTGCTGGCGGCTTTTTGTGCGGCGCTGCTGACGGTGCTGCTGCCCGGCGGCAGCGTGACGGCAGGGGCGCAGGCGGACATCCCCGGAGAACCTGCGGTGATGACGGCGGGCCTCTCCGACCTGCCGCCGGTAGGAGAAAAGCTGATCCCCTTGGGGCGCACCACCGGCATCAAACTGTTTTCCAAGGGCACCATGGTGGTGGATTTTGCCAAATTGGAATGCAGCGGCAACTGTCCGGCCCGGGAGGGCGGCCTGCGCATCGGTGACGTTTTGCTGAAGCTCAACGGGCAGGACATCACCGGCAACGAAAGCCTGACCGCCCTTTTGGGACAGCTTACCGATGAAAAGGCGGTGTTCACCGTGCTCCGGGACGATAAAGAACAGCTGGTGACGGTAAAAGCGGCTTTTGACCCGCAGCTGAACCGCTGGCGCATCGGCGCCTGGATCCGGGACAGTGTGGCCGGCATCGGGACCATCACCTTTGTAGATCCCGAGACCGGCGTGTTCGGCGCTCTGGGCCACGGCATCTGTGACGCCGATACCGGGCAGCTGGTGACCTTTGGCACCGGCAGCGTCATGCCTTCCAGCGTGGCAAGTGTGGAAAAAAGCAAAAGCGGCACGCCCGGTCAGCTGTGCGGACAGTTTGACCTGACCCACGACCAGGGCTGGCTAGCCGACAACTGCCACACCGGCATTTACGGTATGCTGACCCGACGGGAGCTGTTTGACGGGGAAGAGGCCCTGGAGACCGCCCGGCCGGAGGAGGTTTCGGTGGGGGAGGCCACCATCCTCAGTAATGTCAGCGGCCAGGACACCCAGGAATATGATGTGCGGATCGTCAAGGTTTATAACGGCGACAGCGGCCGTGACCTGCTGCTGGAGGTCACCGACCCCGATCTGCTGGCCGTCACCGGCGGCATCGTCCAGGGCATGAGCGGCAGTCCCATCATTCAGGACGGCAAACTGGTGGGCGCGGTAACCCACGTGCTGGTGAATGATCCAACCAGGGGATATGGCATTTTTATTGAAAATATGCTGGACGCGGCTGGCTAAAGCCTCCCTCTGATGAGGGAGGTGGCAAAACGAAGTTTTGACGGAGGGAGAGAACGATCTCTCCCCTTGTCAGCCTGTTCGGCTGACAGCCCCCTCGACTGTTATCCCGAATGCCAATCATCACCCGTGAGCGGCAGAAACAGCAGAAAACAGGGGCGTTTGCCCCTGTCTTTTTTTGCCGAATATGGTATAATGATGCAAAAACCCGCAAGGAGCTGCAAGCAATGGAAGTCCACTTTCGAAAAGCCATCAAAGAAGATTTTGCCAGGATCAACGAACTGTTTCAGGAAATGCTCCGCGCCATTTACGGAAACGAGGACGTGAAAGGCTACGGGGACGGCGATCTGGACTACTATTTTGCGGGTAAAGAGGACTGGATCTGTGTCGCTGAGGTCGGCGGCAGGATCGAAGGCTTTCTGTCCATGGAAGTCCACCGGGAAGCGGAGAACTACCTCTATTACGATGACTTGAGCGTCAGCAAGGCACACCGGGGCAAAGGCATCGGCACAGCCCTGCTGGACAAAGGGGAAGCGTACTGCAAAACCCTGGGCCTTTCCACCCTGGTTCTTCATGTGGAAACGGACAACGAAAGGGCACGGGAGCTCTACGAAAAACGAGGGTTTACACTGCTGAAAACCGACGGAACACGGCTGTGTTTGGTCAAACGATTGCCCGGCGGGCCTTCATGATTGGGAAAAGACGGTGAACAGATATGCGAACGACAAAGGTGGTCGTGCTGCCCTATGACAGCGCGTGGAAAGCCGCATTTGAAGAAATCAGAAAAGAAATTGAACAGGCCGCCGGCGATCTGATCGTGGACGTTGAACACGTGGGAAGCACGTCGGTGGAGGGAATGTCCGCCAAACCCTGCATCGATCTGGATGTGGTCATCCCGGATCACGCCGTGTTTGATGCTGTAGCGGACCGGCTGAAAGCCATTGGATATTTCCACGAAGGGGATCTTGGCATCAAGGGCAGAGAGGCCTTCCGATATTCCGGCAAACCGCATCTGATGACCCACCATCTGTACGTGTGCCCCCGGGATTCCCGGGAACTGCATCGGCACGTAACCTTCCGGAACTTTCTGAGAAGCCATCCCGAAGCCGTCAAACAGTACAGCACGGTAAAGGAAACCGCGGCCCGGCTGTTTCCGGATGATATCGACCGCTACATGGCGTACAAAGCTCCCTGCATCCAGGCGCTGTACGCACAGTGCGGCTTAACCGACTGACAGAGGAGAAGCATGACAGATTTTGAAACCACCTGGGACAAGCGCCTGCAGATCAAAACGATCGGCCGGGATGAAGAAAACGCCGACCAATACCGCTATCCCTATGAGCCCACACCCTACAGCGTTCTGGAACGCCTGGCCAACAGCGGCCTCATCCGGGAAGGGGACGGGGTGCTGGACTATGGCTGCGGAAAGGGCCGTGTTGACTTTTTCCTGTCCCATCAGACCAAGGCGCGCACCGTCGGAATTGAATATGACGAGCGGATCTATCAAAGCGCGGTGAACAATCAAAAAACGTTCGCTTCCCGCTCCAAGCCCTCTTTCGTTCTGACCCGGGCGGAAGCCTATGAAGTGCCTCTGTATGTCAACCGGTGCTATTTCTTCAACCCCTTTTCGGTAGAGATCCTGCATAAAGTGATGGCAAGAGTGCTGGAATCCTATTATGAAAATCCCCGGGAACTACGTTTGTTCTTTTACTACCCTTCCGAAGAATACATCTCCTATCTGATGACCGTGGATACCTTGGAATTTTACGACGAGATCTCCTGCGGTGACCTGTTCGAGGGCAACGATCCCCGGGAGCGGATCGTCATTTTTTCCCTGCCCGGGTATCAGCAAATGTGAAACCAAAAGACAGAGGCCGATGCCTCTGTCTTTTTTGCAACTGCCATTAACAAAACCGGTTAAAACCGGTTTCTTGCGCGTTCAAAGGACCGGCTTTATAATCAGATTATAAGGAGGATGATACAATGAACATCTGTATTGCGGACAACCTCAAGCTGCTGCGGTATAAGCACGATTATACCCTGGAAGCCATCGCGGAGATCATCTCTGTCTCACGCCAGAGCGTGGCCAAATGGGAGGCCGGAGATTCTGTCCCGGACATTGTCAACTGCGTAAAACTTGCGTCCTTGTATAAAATCACCCTGGACGAGCTGGTGAACAAGCCCCTGGCGGCCGCGGTATCCGGCACCTTCGCCACGGAAGAGGGCCGCATCTGCGGCGTGCTGGAGATCTCGCCGGAGAGCACCATCCCGCTTCCCGACCCGGTGATGGAAATGTTCGACTTTCATTGCGGAGACAAGGTGCTGCTGCTGGCCGACCGGAAACAGGGGCTTGCGCTGGTCAAGTGCAGCAAGTTTTGAAGGTGCGGCAAATGAAAGTGTTAAGCGTTACCGATCTTTCCAAGACCTACCCGGGCTTCCGGCTGCAGAAGGTTTCTTTTGCCGTGGAAGCGGGAACCGTCATGGGCTTTATCGGGCGGAACGGCGCCGGCAAGACCACCACGCTGAAGGCCATTATGAATATGGTCCATACCACGGAGGGCCGGATCTCCTTCTTTGGTCTGGATATGAAAGAAAACGAGGGGGCCATCAAACAGCGCATCGGCTATGCCGGTGGGGCGGTGGATTACTACAAAAAGAAACCCATCAGCAAACTGCTGGCCGTCACAAAGACCTTTTACGATCATTGGGATGACGCCGTTTGCAGTAGGTATATGAAACTGTTTTCGCTGGATGAAAACAAAACGCCGTCGGAGCTTTCCGAGGGCATGAAAGTGAAGCTGAGTCTGGTCATCGCCCTGTCCCATGGGGCCGAACTGCTGATCCTGGATGAGCCTACCAGCGGTCTGGATCCTGTATCCCGGGAGGAATTGCTGGAGATTTTCAGGCATCTGAAAGCCCGGGGCGTGTCCATTCTGTTTTCCACCCACATCATCTCCGACCTGGATAAATGTGCCGATGCCATCACCTATATCCGGGACGGACAGGTCGTTTACACCGGAAGCGTTGACGGATTCACCCGGGGCGAAGGGCTGGAGGATGCGATGATCTGCCGGGAGAAGGAGGCCTTTTGTGAAAAACTTGCTTTGTAAAGAGCTTCGGCTGGCGACGCCGCTGCTGACCTTCCTCTTTCTGGGCTTCACGGCTATGACCTTTATCCCGGGCTATCCCATCCTGTGCGGCGCCTTTTTCGTGTGTTTCGGGATTTTCCAGAGCTATCAAAACGGCCGGACGGACAATGACATTCTGTACACCGTGCTTTTGCCGGTGAAGAAATCCCATGTGGTGAAGGCCAAATATGCCGCGGCTGCGGCGGTGGAGCTGACGGCCTTTTGCCTCTTTGCGGTGTTTACCTGCGTCAGAATGCTATGGTTGTCCGACAGCGGCGTATATAAAACCAACGTCCTCATGGGGGCCAATCCGGTTTTTCTGGCCTTTGTGCTGTTGATTTTTACGGCCTTCAATGTGGTGTTTATCGGGGGCTTTTTCAAGACCGCATACAACTTTGGAAAACCCTTTATAGCCTTTCTGGTCATGAGCTTTCTCCTCATCGGCCTTGGGGAAACGCTGCATCACCTGCCCGGATTGGGGTGGCTGAACGAGCTGGGTTTGGACCACGCAGGCCGGCAGCTGCCGGTTTTGCTGGCGGCAGCTGTGGTTTATGCGGCTGCGACCGCAGCCTCCTGCCGGACAGCACAAAACCGATTTGAAAAAATAGACTTATAAGAACAAAAAAGACGGTCAAACGGGCGGTGCTCATAAAACAGTTAACATGCACAGGGGTTTCGCTGTACCTGTTTTTGCAAGACAGTACTTTTAATGATAAACTGAAAGCAAACAGTTTGACAAACTTGCGTTTGGAGGAAACAGTATGGTTGAACGTGCGAGCATTTCTGATATTGCCTCATTGACAGCATTAAGATTGGAATTTTTGCAAGAAGACTGCGGTGAACTGAGTGAAGAGGTCATAAGTAAGCTTACAGAAGCTTTGCCAACTTACTTTGAAAAGAATCTTAACCGTAATATTTTCTGCTACCTAATTAGAGAAACGGAAGAAGTCGTTGCCTGTGCATTCTTGCTAATCGTTGAAAAGCCTGCAAATCCGATGTTCATAACAGGCAGAACAGGAACGGTACTCAATGTATACACAAAACCGATATGCCGACATAAGGGATATGCAACAGCGATAATGAAAATGCTGCTTCAGGATGCAGTTGAAATGAACTTAAGTTCTGTGGAGCTTAAAGCTACAGATGCTGGATACAATTTGTATAAATCCGTTGGTTTTACGGATGATGTGTCAAAGTATCATTGTATGAAATGGCACAAGGCATAATTTAAATTTCAATTTATCGAATAGTGAAAGGGAGCACTTCTATACACCGTTCGGCGTAGTGCGTGCGGTGCGATATTGCGCCGCACCAAAGCCGGTGAATTTTGCAAAAAACCGACCTATGGCCGTAACCATAGGTCGGTTTAACTGTTTTACGGACACCCGCCGAACGACCGTCTTTTTCTTTTTGGATGATTATTCGTTATTGCCCAGCTGCCAGAAGGCCACCGCGCTGGCCGCCGCCACGTTGAGGGAATCCACCCCATGGCTCATGGGGATCTTGACGGTGTAATCGCAGTTTGCGATGGTGGCTTCGGCCAGCCCGTCCCCCTCGGTGCCCAGCACCACCGCCAGCTTTTCGGCGCTGGCCAGTCGGGGATCCCGGATGGAGAGGGTGTCCTCCTTCAGCGCCATAGCCGCCGTCTGAAAGCCCAGCTCCCGCAGCCGAGAAAAGTCCTCCAGCCAGGCCCAGGGCACCTGGAACACCGTTCCCATGCTCACACGGATGGCCCGGCGGTACAGGGGATCGGAGCAGGCGGGGGTCAGCAGCACGGCGTCCATGCCCAGAGCCGCCGCCGAGCGAAAAATAGCCCCAATGTTGGTGGGGTTCATGACGTTTTCCAGAACGGCCACCCGGCGGGCGTTTTCACACACCTGCGCCGCCGTTTTTGGCGCAGGCCGCCGCATGGCGCACAGCATGCCCCGGGTCAGCTTGAACCCGGTGAGCTGGGTCAGCACATCAAAGGGGGCGGTGTACACCGGAATGTCACCGCAACGGTCGATCAGCGCCTTTGCCTGGGTGTCCACATGGCGGTCCTCCACCAGAAAAGACACCGGCACACAGCCGCCGTCCAGCGCCCGCTCGATGACTTTGGGGCTTTCGGCGATGAACAGACCTTCCTCGGGATGCTCCCGGCAAACCAGCTGGTTTTCACTCAGCCGGGCATAAACATCCAGCGCCGGGTCGAGAAAGTCGGTGATGGGGATAATGTTGGGCATAAGGGCCTCCTGAAGGGTGATCTTGCCCTCATTATAAGACCCGGGGCGAGCGCTGTCAATCGTGGGCGCCTGCATGATACAAACCTTCGAAAAATACAAAAAGATATTCTTTTATGTCGAAAAGAATCGAAAATAATATATTTAGATATAAAAACAGCGCTTTATGTCTGACGATTTATTGAGAAAATCCCGAAAAAAGATTGTAAAGCTTTGGTTGGTGTGTTATTTTATACCTACGGTACCGAAAATCTGAGAAGAGCGAGGTCGTGCCCATGAGTGAGCACATCAAGGTCATCCTTGCCGATGACAACATGGATTTTTGCCAGCTGCTTCAGCGGCAGCTGAAAACTTATACAGGATTGGAAGTTGTGGGGATGGCCCAGGACGGTGTGGAACTGCTGGCCATGGTAAAGGAAAAGCAGCCCGATGTGCTGGTGCTGGACGCCATGCTGCCCAAAAAGGATGGCCTGTCGGTGGTGCGGGCCCTGCGGGAAGGGGATCCCAAACAGATGCCGGCGGTATTTCTGCTGTCATCCTTCTCCAGCGACAGCGTGCTGGCCGAGGCCATGGCCCTCAAGGTGGACCATTTTACCCTCAAGCCCTGCGATCTGGGGGATCTGGCCAAGCGTGTGGCCAACCACAACGCCGGGGCACCGGCCTTTGCTCCGCCGGCAAAGGCCCTGCCTCCCGAGGTAGAACTGGAGATGCGGGTCACCAGCATCATCCACGACATCGGGGTTCCCGCCCACATCAAGGGTTACCAGTACCTCCGGGAAGCCATCATCATGACGGTGAACGATATGGATACCATCAACGCCATCACCAAGGTGCTCTACCCCACTGTGGCCAAGCGCTACAAGACCACCAGCTCCCGGGTGGAACGGGCCATCCGCCACGCCATCGAGGTGGCCTGGGACAGGGGAGACGTGGAGGTGCTCAACGGCTTCTTCGGCTACACCGTCAGCAACATCAAGGGAAAACCCACCAACTCGGAGTTTATCTCCATGATCGCCGACCGCATCCGCTTGGAGCAAAAGGTTGGATGAAAGCCCAAAACAGCGCCGGAGCTATGGAACGGCGCTGTTTTTTTCGTTCGCCCTTGTGCTTTGCCAGAAAATGAACTATAATGGAAAAAAGCGCGGAGGGGGAGCCTATGTATCACATCGGCCAGAATGTGACGCACCCCATGCACGGTGCGGGACAAATCAGCGGGATGATCGAGCAGCGTTCGGCCCAGGGGCCGAGGATGTATTACATCCTCACGCTGCAGCAGGGAGGCCTTCAGCTGTACATACCCTGTGACGGCTGTGAAAAGGCCGGACTTCGTCCCACCATCACCCGGCAGGAGGCGGAAAGCCTGCTGCAGGCTTTGCCTGCCCTTTCGGCGGAAAGCAACACCAACTGGAACCAGCGCTACCGGGAAAATATGGAGCATCTGCGCTCGGGCGATCCCCGGCAGGTGGCCCTTGTGATCAAGAGCCTGCTGGCCCGTGAGGAGAAGAAGCAGCTGTCCACCGGCGAGCGCAAGATGCTCACCACCGCCCGGCAGATCCTTGTGACCGAGCTGGCTGTGGCCATGGACTGCACGGTACAGCAGGCCGAGGGGCTGCTGCGGGCAGCGCTGGCATAGAACTGGGAGGAAACCATGCTGTTTGGAAAAAAGAAAAAACAGCCGCCCTTTGTGACGGCCATCATTCCGGCCGCCGGCTCGTCCCGCAGGATGGGCGGCGGCAATAAACTTCTGATGGAGCTGGATGGCGTGCCCGTGCTGGGCCGAACCCTGCTGGCTCTGGAGGCCTGCGACATCATCCGGGAGATCGTGGTGGCTGCGTCGGAAGAACATCTGGTGACCTATGCCGAGCTGGGCAAGGCCCTGGGTGTCACCAAATTGACCAAGGTAGTCAAGGGCGGCGACAGCCGCCAGGAGAGCGTTTACAAAGCCGCTCTGGAGGCCTCGCCCCAGGCGGAATATCTGGCCGTTCACGACGGCGCCAGACCGCTGGTGACCCCGGAAGTGGTACAACGTGCCTGTGAAGGTGCATTCCTTCACACCTGCGCTGCCGCAGGGGTTGCCGTCCATGACACCATCAAGGAAATTGAAAAGGACGGCCATATTGCCCGCACGGTGGACCGGGAAATGCTGCGGGCCATGCAGACCCCCCAGGTGGCCGACAAGGCCCTGCTCACCGCCGCCTTGCAGAGCGTCATTGAGGCCGGCGTCACCGTCACCGACGAGTGCGCCGCCCTGGAGCGTATGGGCGCCCGGCCTGTGATCACCGAGGGCTCCTTTGAGAATATCAAGATCACCACCCCCGCCGATCTGGTGTACGCGTCGGCCATTCTGGAAGGGAGGAAGCAGCGATGATCCGGGTAGGTTACGGTTATGACGTCCACCGTCTGGTGGAGGGACGAAAGCTCGTTCTGGGCGGCGTGGACATCCCCTTTGAAAAGGGCCTTTTGGGTCACAGCGACGCCGACGTGCTGCTGCACGCCATCACCGACGCCCTGTTCGGCGCCGCCGCCCTGGGCGATATCGGAAGCCATTTTCCAGATACCGATCCCCGTTACAAGGGCGCGGACAGCCTCAAGCTGTTGGAGGCCTGCGGAATGGAACTGCGGGAGCAGGGCTGGCGCATTTCCAACATCGACTCCACCATCGTGGCTCAGCGGCCCAAGCTGCTGCCCCACGTGCCCCAAATGCGGGAAAACATCGCCCGGGTCCTTGGCCTGGAGGTGTCCCAGGTGTCGGTAAAGGGAAAGACCGAGGAGGGCCTTGGCTTCACCGGCACGGGAGAAGGTATGGCGGTGCACGCCGTCTGCCTCATCGAAAAAGACTGAACCCGTCGATCAGACGGCGCATAGGATAAACCGAAGGGAAGTGTTATCCTGTGAGCTGTCTGATCGTTTTTCATTCTCTCACCCATGCACAGGCCGCAAACGCTGTTTTGCAGCGGGGCGGCCTTTCGGCGGCTTTGGTCAAGCCGCCCGTCAGTCTGGGCCGGGGCTCCTGCGCCCACGGGCTGGTGATATCCGACCGCAGTCTTCCGGCAGCCCTGGGGCTGCTGCAAAAGACCAGCCGCAAGCCCCTGGGAGTCTACACCCAGCAGAAGGGTGTCTGGCGGGAGGTGTCGCCGTGATCTATCTGGATGCTGCCGCCACCACCCTGCAAAAGCCCCCTGCCGTTCGCCAGGCCATGGCCCGGGCCATGACCGAATGCGCCAATCCCGGCCGTTCCGGGCACCGGCCTGCCATGAGCGCCGCCCGGGTGGTCTATGACTGCCGGGAAGCGGCGGCGCAGTTTTTTGGCCTGAAGGACCCCGAACGGGTGGTGTTCACCATGAATGCCACCCACGGCCTGAACATCGCCATTCAAAGTCTTCTGCACCGGGGCGGCCACGCTGTCATCACCGGCTATGAGCACAATTCGGTGGTGCGGCCCCTGGAGCATCTGGCGGAAAAAGGGGTCACCTATACCGTGGCCCGCTGGCCGCTGTTTGACCGGACGGCTGCCTGCGTGAGCGTGGCCCAAGCCCTGCGGCCCGACACCCGCTGTGTCATTGTCAACCATGTTTCCAACGTGTTTGGCAGCCTTGCGCCCCTGGAGGAGATCGACGCTTTGTGCGTCCAGAAGGGCATTCCGCTGATCGTGGACGCCTCCCAGTCGGCCGGTGTGCTGCCGCTGGATCTGTCCCGGCTGCGTGCGGCCGCCTTTGTCTGTATGCCAGGTCACAAGAGCCTTTACGGCCCGCAAGGAACCGGAATATTGCTATGTTGTAAAGATATGGAGCTTTACAGCGTTACGCAAGGCGGAACGGGCAGTGCCTCTCTGGAAAAACGCCAGCCCGGCTGGCTGCCCGACGCCCTGGAGAGCGGCACCCTAAACGTTCCCGGCATCGCCGGCCTGCGGGAAGGTCTGCGCTTTGTTGCCGCCCACCGGGAAGAGATCCGGGGCAGGGAAGAGGCCCTCTGCCGGCGGCTGGCCCGGCAGCTCGGCAACATCCCCGGTGTTGCCTGCTGGCATCACGACCGGCTGCAGAGCGGTGTGCTGTCCTTCCGGCTGGAGGGGGCCGATCCCGAAACGGTGGGCAGCCGGCTGGCGCAAAAGGGCATCTGCGTCCGCTGCGGCCTGCACTGCGCGCCTCTGGCCCACGAAAGCGCCGGGACCCTGCCCCAGGGCACCGTTCGGGTGAGCTTTTCGGCCTTTAACCGGACTGCCGATGTCCAAGCTCTCGCCGAAGCCGTCGCAAAACTGGCAAAATGCCTGTAAACAGGGAAAAAACAGCCGCTTCCGGTATTGAAAAAACGGCGTCTTTTTGGTAATATATATTTTAATATAACTCTATCAAAAGGAAGCGGCTGAAAGATGTTACAAGCGATCGTAAATAATGCGAGAATGGTCGAGCTTTGGGATGTCATTGACATCCTGCTTGTGGCCTTTTTGTTTTACAAAGTTATGCGCTTTTTGCGCAATACCAATGCCCAGAAACTGTTCCAGGGTCTGGCGCTTTTGGTGGCTGCCACCCTGTTGACCGATGTGCTGCGGCTGAACACCATGCGGTATTTGCTGGAGAGCGTCATGCAGGTGGGAATCCTGGCTCTGGTCATCATCTTTCAGCCCGAGCTGCGCAAAATGCTGGAGCAGTTCGGCAGCCAGCGCCTGAGCAGTCTTTTTGGCCTGCTGCGCGGGCAGGAGAACAAGACCACCGACGCCGCCATTCTGCAGACGGTGGAGGCCGTCAGCTCCATGTCCTGGACCAAGACCGGCGCCCTTATCGTGTTCCAGCGGAGCGACTCCCTGCAGAACATCATCAACACCGGCACCACCGTCAACGCCGACGTGAATGC
>JAFXDF010000035.1 GCA_017521295.1 Clostridia bacterium
ATTTGGGCATCGCCAGTCCAGAAATCCGCCACCGTGTGGACAAAGCACTGGAGCAGGTTGGCATGAGCAAGTATGCCCTTCATGCGCCCCATCTGCTCTCCGGCGGCCAGAAACAGCGCATCGCCATCGCCCGCGCCCTGATCCTGGACCCCGAGATCCTCATTCTGGACGACTCGGTCTCCGCCGTTGACACCGACACCGAGGAAAAGATCCTCCAGCACCTGCGGGAGACCCGTAAGGGCAAGACCAACATCATCATCGCCCATCGAATCTCCACCATCCAGGATGCCGACAAGATCATCGTCATCGACGGCGGCACCATCGCCGAAATGGGCACCCACGACCAGCTGGTGGAGCAGGGCGGCATCTATGCCGACATGTACAACCGTCAGCTGCTGGAAAAAATGAAGAAGGAGGAGTACGCGTTATGAGTCACAAGCAAGATAACGCCGTGGTCAACCGCCACGTTGTCCGCCGCCTTCTGAAATACGGCAAGCCCTATATCGGCTGGTTCCTTTTGATCCTTCTGGTGATTTTCGCCACCGTCAAGCTGGAGCTGTGGCAGCCCCAGCTCATTGCCGAGGCCACCGACGGCTATCTGGCAAAGTACGTGATGGTGGATGAAAACGGCCTCAAGGTGGACGTGTCCTATGAACTGCAGCAGTCCGACCTCAAGGGCATCCTGCTCCTGGGCGGCAAATATCTGCTGTCGGTGGCGCTGATCTTCGGCCTCACCTATATCCAGGCCGCCCTGCTGGCCATGGTGGGCCAGAAGATCGTCTACAACATGCGCACCGACATCTTCAACCACCTGTCCACCCTGCACATCGGCTTTTTCAACGACAACCCCATCGGCCGTCTGGTGACCCGTGTCACCAACGACTGCGAGACCGTTCTGGAAATGTTCACCTCGGTGATCGTCACCATGGTGCAGAACGTCTTTATCCTGGTGGGCGTTATGAAGGCCATGGTGGACTACCACGTGGGCCTGTCCCTGGCCATCTTCACCGTCATCCCCTTTACGGTGGTCACCACCTTTGTGTTCACCAAGATCACCCGAAAGATGTACCGGGCCATCCGGGCCAAGGTGTCCGAGCTCAACGCCTTCGTTGCCGAGCACGTCTCCGGCATGAAGGTGGTGCAGATCTTCACCGCCGAACAGGACACCCAGCGGGAGTTTGAAGCCCAGAGCGAAGAGCTGCGGAAATCCCACATCAAGCAGCTCATGTGCCACGCCATCTACAGCCCCATTTCCTATGTGCTGAACATCGCCTCCATGGCCATCCTGCTGGCCTACGGCGGACGGTTGGCCATGGCCGGTGCCGTCACCATCGGTACCCTGATGGCCTTCCAGCGGTATATCACCAAGTTCTTCCATCCCATCCAGGAGATGGCCGAAAACTTCAACGTGATCCAGTCGGCCGCCGCCGCCGCCGAGCGTATCTTCTGGCTGATGGACACCCAGCCCGCCATCACCGATGCCGAGGACGCCGTCCACATGGACTCCTTCAAGGGCCATATCGAGTTCAAGAACGTGTGGTTTGCCTACCGTGAGGGCGAATGGGTCCTCCGGGACGTGTCCTTCAAGGTGGAGCCCGGCCAGAGCGTGGCCTTCGTTGGCGCCACCGGTGCCGGAAAGACCACCATCCAGAACCTGATCTGCCGGTACTACGACATCCAGCAGGGCCAGATTTTGATCGACGGCGTGGATGTGCGGAAGATCAAGGTGGCCGACCTGCGCCGCAACATCGGCCAGATGCTCCAGGATGTGTTCCTCTTCGCCGGCGACGTGAAGAGCAACATCCGCCTCAACGACACCTCTATTTCCGACGAGGATGTTATGGAGGCCGCCAAGTACGTCAACGCCCATCCCTTCATCTCCCAGCTGGAGGGTGGCTATGACCACCAGGTCATCGAGCGCGGCGCCGCTTTCTCGGCCGGTCAGCGGCAGCTTTTGTCCTTTGCCCGCACCCTGGCCTTCAAGCCTTCGGTGCTCATCCTGGACGAAGCCACCGCCAACATCGACACCGAGACCGAGGCCCTCATCCAGGACGCCCTGGCAAAGCTCATGGAGGGCCGCACCACCATCATCGTGGCCCACCGCCTGTCCACCATTCAGAACTGCGACAAGATCATCGTCATGCACAAGGGCGAGATCCGGGAGGAAGGCTCCCACCAGCAGCTGCTGGCCCAGGGCGGTCTGTATTACAAGCTGTACAAGCTTCAGTACGAGCACGGTACCGAGCCGGTGGAGGCATAAAACCAAACAGAAAAGGACAGGCTCCGGCCTGTCCTTTTTTTCGTTTCGCGGAAGTTTCTCCCTGGACTTTTCCCTTTTGGAGCGATAGCATAGGGGCAAAGAAAGCGTAAAAGGGAGGAATGTTTTATGAAGCAGCAGCCGGGGGTCATGCTGTATTTTGACGTGCGGGAGTCCATCGCCCAGCTGTCCTATGAGGAAAAGGGTATGCTGCTGGACGCCATTCTGGATTATGGGCAAAAGCGGCAGGAGCCGGACTTTGCCGACAGGACCCTGACCCTCATTTGGCCCTTTGTCCGAAAGGATATCCACCGGGACAGCGAGCGGTATAAAGAGCGGCAGCTTCATGCAAAGGTGGCCGCCGACAAGCGTTGGGCAAAACGAAACGAATCTATGCCCGAGGATGCTCAAGTATGCTCAGCGATGCCCGAAATGCCAACTACAACTACACCTGCACCTTCACCTACATCTTCAGCTGCAGCTGCACCTCCAACAGCAGCTGCAGCTTCAGAAACAACTCCACCCGCCGCATCGCCCCTGCCCCGGACCAACGGCTCGGCGCTGCCCGACCTGGTGGCCCGGTATCTGCCGGGACAGCGCAGCACCCCGGAGGAGATCGACCGGCGCAGGGCCGATGCCATCGCGCGGCTGCGGGCCATGCCCGGCAGCTGACAAAACAAAACGCCCGGGACCTGCCCTTGGTGGGGCGGTCCGGGCGACGGTAGAGTGTCATCCTGAGCGCAGCGCAGCGGAGTCGAAGGATCTCCTCCCGAGGTGGGAGATTCTTCGGCCTGCGACGCGAAGCTAGTCCTTTAGGGCGGCCTCAGAATGACAGCCGCACCACCCGATAGGCCGGGCGGTAGGCGGCGCGGTAGGTTTCACTGTGGGAGACCATGGGGCAGCCCTCTGCCCGGTAGGCGGTGAGATAATCCGCCAGTTCCCCGGCGGAAAAGGGGGCTTCGCCCTGTTTGGTGAGGGCCTCCAGCAGGGAAAGCCCCGCCTCAAAGGCCTCTTTCCCCGGACAGGGAGCCCCTGCCGCGGCGGAAAACCGGGCGAAAATTTCCTCCCCGGTGATCCCCCGGGCCCTGGCAGGCCCCAGATGGAGGCGGCCGTAACCGCCGCCGATCTCTTCCAGAAGTTCCCCATCACAGGCGGGGGTCTGTTCCAGTTCCTCGGCCAGCCGGCTCCGGGCATAGCCCTCGTCCCGGATGAGATGGCCGGGGCCGAAGGCGCTCTGGTACAGCAGCTTGACGGCGTCCTGTGGGGTCATTTTGGGGTAACGGGCAAAGTGCGCCCGAAAAATTTCGGTCATAATGGTACCTCTTTCGTTGTCATCCTGAGCGCAGCCAAGCACCCCACTTTGTCATCCTGAGCGGAACGAAGAGGAGTCGAAGGATCTCAAGGCGAGCTCACCGTGAGATCCCTCGGCAGGCTCGGGATGACAGAAAACTTTCGTCCCCGCCGGGAGGCCGGAGGGGGCAAAGGCTACGCCCGCAGGCGTGTTTCGGAGCGCAACCGCCGAAGGCGGCTCTTGGCGCGGAGATGGATGACAGGGCTTTCGCTTGGGATGACAGGGCCTGCCTTACTGTTTCTCGTAGATGGGCCGGGCGGCCTGCTCGGCGATGCGCAACAGGTGGATGTCGGCCTTCATCATCTCCACCTGCTCCCCCTGGCGGAGGTACAGGCGCACGGCCTTTGCCAGATGGGGGAACAGGTCCCCGGGCTGGCCGTCAAAATCCACCACGAACAGCTTGTGGTCCTGGGCGTCGGCGTCGCCCCGGGCGGCCAGCAACCACACCCGATAGACCTCCGGGTGGCTCTCGCACAGCTCCCGCACGGCAATGGGCAGGCCAATGGGATAGTCCAGGGTGCCCCGCATCTTCAGCTCCTTCCGGGGCGCAGCAAGCCGGAGGGTCTGCTCAATGTCGGCGAGGTGGCCCCGGGTGAGATGCAGGGCCTTGCCGAAGGGGTCGATGACCATGCCGTCCAGCTTGGCGCTGTTCTCCACCAGCTTCTGCAGGGCGGTGAAGGACATCTCCTCCACCTCGGTGCGGTCAAAGGGCCACTTGTCCAGCTCCTCCCGGCAGGTAAAGGCGGCGATGAGGGCCTGCTTTTTCTGGTTGTTCAGCACGCAGACCTTGCCCTGGCCCCGGGTGTACACCAGAAAGTCCGAGGTCTTGAGAAGGGCGAAGTTTTTGGCCTTGTTCTGGGCCGAGCCGTCGGCCCGGAGGCTTTCGGCCATGGTCTGGGGGTCAAACTCCGAGCGGAAGGCGTTCAGTTGGGATTCGTTCATGGGGATTCCTCCTTATTTGGGCTTTACGCTGACCCAGGGGCTGCCGGTGACGGTGAAGCGCCAGGGCTTGTCCCCGCACGCTTTGGCATATTCCACGCCGATGCGGGGGCTTGCGGTGATGGGGGGCTCCTCCGCCCGGTCCTCGATCCAGAGGGTCTCTCCGGTGAGGTCCAGGCCGTACTGGGCCCGTGTGATGGACAGGGCGGCGCACAGCTTGCCCGGGCCGGAGCACAGGTCCCGGTGGCGTTTGGCCTTTGGCCGCCGCTGGCCCATCAGCTCCAGCCCGGTGTCGGGCTCCAGCGCCCGGATGAGCACCGCCTCGGGGATACCCTCCCCGTTGGCCACCACGTTCATGCAGCTGTGCATCCCGTAGATCAGATAGATATAGGAAAAACCGCCGGGGCCGTACTGGATGTTCACCCGGCCCCCTGGGTTGCCCCGATAGCTGTGGGCGGCGTCGTCCGTCAGGCCCATGTAGGCCTCGGTCTCCACGATGATGCCGCCGCAGAGGCCCTCGGGGGTCCGGTGCACCAGCCGGCAGCCCAAAAGGCGGCGGGCCAGAGTGATGCCGTCGGTCTGATAGACTTCAAAGGGAAGTTTGGGCATAAGGTTTGCCTCCTTTTCCGAAGGGGAATACGTTGGGGCGGCTGCGCGCCCCAAGCCCCGATGCGGTACTTTTGACCGACCAAAAGTACCCAAAAGTCGCCGGGGGGTTCCGAATCCCCCCGGAGCCCCTAACGGCTCCTCAAGCGCCGGAGGGCTACCCTTTCGGTAAGAACCCCCGTCCCCGGGGGTTTGGCGGAGCGCCCAGGGGGTCCGCAGACCCCCTGAGTAGCGGTCGGGGGGCGCAGGGGGACCGGTCCCCCGCAAAGTTTTCTTTGGTACCGTCAACGGCACCTTTCTTTTTCAAAAGAAAGGTGGGGTTGGAAGAATACGCTCTTTACTTCAGCTTCTCCAGCGCCTCCTGGTACAGCTTGTTCTTGGAGGCGCCGTGTTCCTTGGCCACCTGCTTGACGGCGGCCATGAGGGGCATACCGCCCGTCACAAGGGCCTCCACCTGGGCCAGCAGGTCGGCGCTCTCCACCGGAGGCGCCTCTTCGGTACAGCCGCCGATGACCAGCACGAACTCGCCCCGGGGGGGATGCTCCCGGTAGTGCTCCACCGCTCCGCTGAGGGTGGTGCGGAAGCACTCCTCGTGGAGCTTGGTGATCTCCCGGCAGAGAGCGATGGGGCGGTCGCCCCAGCACTCCAGCATGTCGGCCAGCGTGCGCTCCAGCTTGTGGGGCGCCTCGTAAAACACCATGGTGCGTTTTTCATGCTTCACCTCTTCCAGGTGGGCCCGCCGCTCCTTTTTGGGCACCGGGAGAAAACCCTCGAAGGTGAACCGGCCGCAGGCCATGCCCGAAATGCTTAGTGCCGCCACCACGGCGGAGCAGCCGGGAACGGCCACCACCTCCACGCTGTTCTGGGCGCACAGGTCCACCAGATCCACACCCGGATCGGAGATGGCCGGAGTGCCCGCATCGGTGATGATGGCGCAGGATTCCCCCTCCAGAATGCGGGACAGGATATAGTCCCCCTTGGTCTTGCGGTTGTGCTCGAAATAGCTGACCTGGGGCTTTTTGATCTCAAATTTGTTCAGCAGTTTGGCACCCACCCGGGTGTCCTCGGCGGCGATGAAATCCACCGTTTCCAGGGTCTCGATGGCCCGGGGCGAAAAGTCCCCCAGATTGCCGATGGGGGTGGCCACCACATACAGTTTGCCCGGTTTGTGTTCGCTCATGTTCGCACCTCATAGATGGTTCGGTATTCTTCCGACGGGGTCCCGTCGGCATTCTTCAGAAACAGCGGAGGCAGGACGGTGATGCCCGGCCCGCCCTCCCGGACGGCCTCCACAAGGGCCAGATTGGCCTCTTTTCCCGGCCGAGGATAGACAAAGCGCAGGCGTTTGGGCGCCAGGTCGGCCTGGGAAAGGGCGGAGAACAGGGCCTCCAGCCGGGCGGCCGGGAAGCACAGGAAGAAACGCCCGCCGGTCTTGAGTACCCGCGCGGCGGCGGCGCACACCTCCCCGATGGAGGCCCCCACGTCAGAGCGTGCCTCGGCCAGGGCCCCGGCGGCGGTCCGGCCCCGGGCGGCCTCAAAATAGGGAGGATTGCACAGCACGAAATCGTACCGGTGGGGCAGGTTGAGCCTCCGCAGGTCGGCCCGGGCCACCGGGATGTCCAGATTTGCCAGAAAGGCGTTTTTGTGGGCGATCTGGGCGGCCTCTTCCACCAGTTCCACTGCCTCCAGATGCAGGTCGGGGCGGCGCAGGGCGGTGAGGATGCCCAGATACCCCTGCCCGGCGCACAGGTCCAGCCCCCGGGCGTTTTGCCGGGGGGAGGCAAAGTGGGACAGCAGCATGGTATCCTCCCCCAGGGGAAAGAAGCGGTCGTCCTGGAGCAGGACGATGCCCGGCCGGATATCCAGTTGTTTGACCACGGGCCCACCGCCTTTCAAAAGGGATTTATTTATTATACCATAGTCCGAAAGATTTGTCATCCCGAGGAGAAAACCCTGTCATCCATCTCCGCGCCAAGAGCCGCCTGCGGCGGTTGCGCTCCGAAATGGCGCCTGCGGGCGCTCACGAGCTTGCCGAGGGATCTCAGGGTGAGTATCCCTTGAGATCCTTCGACTCCACTTCGTTCCGCTCAGGATGACAATACTTGCTGTCATTCTGAGGCCGCCCTAAAGGACTAGCTTCGCGTCGCAGGCCGAAGAATCTCCCACGGACGGCGGAGATCCTCCGCTGCACTCAGAATGACGGCCCTATTCCATCCGGGCCAGCAGGCCCTTGTACCACCCCGCCATGGCGGCGATATCGATATGGGGCCGGTAGATGGCCTCCATCCGGTCGTGGAGGGCGTGGGCGGCGGCGATGTGCTCCACTGCCTCGGCCAGAAGCTCCTCCTCCACCTTTGCCAGCAGCCGCAGCCGGGCCCGCTGCTGCCGCAGCCCTTCGGCAGGCAGCATGGCGTCCACCCGGATGGTGCGGTGGGGAGTGAGGCCCGACCGCCCGTCATCGGTGACAAAGGCCAGCTTGCAGTCGGGCAGCAGCACATGCCGCAGCCGGTGGGGCTCCAGCGGGTCCATGCAGGCGTACACCCGCTGCCCCCGCTCCAGCGCCCCCTCCCGGAGGGCCGCCAGCAGGCCCTCTCCCAGGCCGAAGCTGTCCCGGAGGCCGATGATTCGATCGGCGCTCTCGGTCACCGTCCGGCCATGGCACAGCCAGCCCTTGGGGGTGATGCCATCCAGAAACCGCACGCAAAGCCGTCCAGGGCCCTCCTGCCGGGGGATCTCCCGGTGCACAAGCCCCTCCGCCCGCCTTGAAGGCCCCGGGCCGGAGAGCAGAGCCCGGGCGGTCTGCCGCCGTTCCTCCCGGGCCTTTTGTGCCGCCGCCAGCAGACGGTAGGCCCCCTGGTAGTGGGCAGCGGAGGCCGCCTTGAGGGCGTACAGGGCCCCGGCCTTTTGCGCCAGCCCCTCCCGGTCCAAAAAGGGCGGCAGGGTGAGATAATCCCCGTCGCTGCCGGGGAGGCGGGGCTCCTCCACATGGGGCGCGGTGCCGTCCAGAATGGCGCAGTGCTCCAGCACCGCCCCGTCCAGGGAATCGGGGTCGGAGGAGCAGTGGATGTACTCGGCGGCGCCCCCCAGGGCTTCGCTCAGCGCCCGGATGCAGGTGGCCTTGCCGCAGCCCGGCCCGCCCTTGAGCACATACAGCCGCCGGGTCGCCTCCTTTTGCAGCTGGGGATAGAGGGACACAAAGCCCTGGGCGCTGTTGGCCCCCAAAAAGAAATGCATGGCCATAGATCATGGCTCCTTTCGGTTGTTTTTGCCCCAGTCTATGGCATCCGATTGACAAATGTGCGCCTTTCGGGTAAAGTAAAGGCAAATCTATTCCATTGGAGGATGCTAATGATGTCCAATCTCATCAAGGGTAAGATCGAGCTGGAGGGCGGCTCTGTCATGACTTTCGAGCTGTACCCCGATATCGCCCCCAAGTCTGTTGAAAACTTTGTCAAGCTGGCCGAAAGCGGCTTTTATGACGGCCTGACCTTCCACCGCATCGTGCCCGGCTTTGTCATCCAGGGCGGCGACCCCCTGGGCAACGGTACCGGCGGTCCCGGCTGGACCATCCCCGGCGAGTTTGCCGCCAACGGCTTTAAGAACGACCTGAAGCACGAGCGCGGCGTGCTGTCCTGGGCCCGCACCCAGGCTCCCAACTCCGCCGGCTCCCAGTTCTTTATCATGGTGGACGCCGCTCCCTATCTGGACGGCCAGTACGCCGCCTTCGGCCGCCTGACCGAGGGTCTGGACGTGGTGGATCAGATCGTGGCCGGCCTCCATGGCCGCAAGCCCGTGATGAAGACCGTCACCATCGAGAAGTAAGCGGAAAACAGAGAAACGCACCCCAACCGGGGTGCGTTTTTTGCCTTGCTTTTTCTTTGGGCGTATGCTAAACTATGATAGCTAACAGTCGGTGTGGCGAAATTGGCAGACGCAGCAGACTTAAAATCTGCCGATGGAAACATCGTACCGGTTCGATCCCGGTCACCGGCACCAAGGAAAGCAGTACCCTTTTGGGGTGCTGCTTTTCTTTATGCTGATGATCCATCGTAAGAAACGGCTCCCGGCGACGGACACGCCTGCGTGTCCTAGTGCCCGAAGGGCGTCGATCCCGGTCCCTTCACAGATGTGCGCATCCTGAGATCCTTCGACTCCGCTGCGCTTCGCTCAGGATGACAAAAAAGGGGGGGTTCCTGCGCTCCTCGGGAGGACAGCGCGGAGCCGTTCCCGAACAGAAAAAAGCACCCCGAAGGGTGCTTTTTGCGTTTTACAGATTATAATACTTTTCAAACTCGGCGGGGTTGGGGACGGCGGCCAGCTCCCGGCACTCCTTGCGCTTGTTCTTGATGAAGTTGTCGATGAGCTCCTGGGGGAACACGCCGCCGGCGGTGAGGTAGTCGTGGTCGGCCTCCAGGGCGTCCAGGGCATCCTCCAGACAGACGGGCAGGCTCTGCAGCTTGGCCTTTTCCTCCTCGGGCAGGTGATACAGGTTCATATCATAGGGGCCCCAGCCGTTTTCGTGGGGGTCGATCTGGTTCTTGATGCCATCCAGACCGGCCATCAGGATGGCGGCATAGCAGAAATAGGGGTTGCAGGTGGCGTCGGGGTTGCGCAGCTCAAACCGGCGCTTGTCGGGGGATTTGGCATAGGCCGGGATGCGGATGACGGCGCTGCGGTTGGAGGTGGCGTAGCCCACCGTGACGGGGGCTTCGAAGCCGGGCACCAGCCGCTTGAAGGAGTTGGTGCTGGGGTTGGTCAGGGCACACAGGGAAGAGATGTGCTTCAGCAGGCCGCCCATGAACCAGTGGGCTTCCTTGCTTAAATGAGAGTAGCCGTTGTCATCGGAGAACACCGGCTGGCCGTCCTTCAGCAGCAGCATGTGCACGTGCATACCGCTGCCGGCCTCGCCGTAGATGGGCTTGGGCATAAAGGTGGCGCTCTTGCCGTGCTTGAGGGCGGTGTTGTGGATGATATACTTGATCATCATGGTGGCGTCGGCCATCTTCACCATCTCGCCCAGCTGGGGCTCGATCTCGAACTGGCCGGAGGCGGCCACCTCGGGGTGATGATAGTTGATGTCGATGCCGGCGTCCAGCATGTGCATCACCATCTCGGAGCGGCATTCATAGGTCACGTCAAAGGGCTTCGCGATGTGGTAGTTCTTCTGTTTGGGCACCACCGTGCCCTTGCCCTCGGAGGCGCTGTTCCAATAGGACTGCTGGGCGTCCACAAAGGCCGATACGCTGTTGGGCTGTACCTCCCAGCCCACCTGGTCGAAGAGATAGAACTCAAACTCCGGCAGGATGAGCATGGTGTCGGCAATGCCGCAGTCCTTCATATACTGGTTGGCGGCCAGGACGATGTTGCGGGGATACTGGGCCAGGGGGCGGTTTTCCGGGTTGTCGATGATCATGGCGTTGCCCGTCATGGACAGGGTGGGGATCTGACAGAAGGGGTCGATCACCGCGGTGTCGGGGTCGGGGATGAATACCATGTCACTTTTTTCCACCACGGCGTAGCCGTAGTTGGAAGCGTCGAAACCGATGCCGCTCTTCATGGTTTCCTCCGAGAAGTTCCGGGCGGGGATGGTCACGTGCCGGTACTGGCCGTTGATGTCCACCATCTTGAAGTCCACCATCTGGATGTTCTGTTCGCGGATGAGCTGCATGATGTCCTGTACGGATTTTGCCATAACTTATAACTCCTTTCCGGATATAAAATGTCCTTAGTAGGTGATGCTGCCCAGAATGACGGGGTATTTCGCGCCGGTGGCGGCAGGCAGGTTGCCCGGGCGACGGTTCATGGTCTCGTAGCCCAGCACGGCAAAGGCCACCGCCTCTTTGCTGTCGCCGGGGAGACCGGCGTCCTCGGTGCGGCCGATGCGGCTTGCGGGCAGCTCCTTCTGCAGCATGGCGGCAATGGCCGGGTTCCGGGCGCCGCCGCCGCACAAAAGCACCTCGTCGGGCAGGGCGGGCAGGAAGTGCTTGTAGGCCTCGGCGGTGCTCCGGGCGGTGAAGGCCGTCAGGGTGGCCAGGATGTCCTCCTTGGCGCAGCCGGCCATCTCCTTCAGATACACATCGCACCGCTGGACGCCGAACAGCTCCCGTCCGGTGGATTTGGGGGGCTTCCGGGTGAAATAGGGCTCCTCCGCCATCC
>JAFXDF010000007.1 GCA_017521295.1 Clostridia bacterium
GTCGAGCTGGTTGCCGACGAGTGGTGCAACACTCTGGAGGACATCAAGCTGTTCGCCGACAAGAAGGCTGGCCACATGGTCCAGATCAAGACTCCCGACCTGGGCGGCGTGAACAACACCATCGAGGCCGTTCTGTACTGCAAGGAGAAGGGCATCGGCGCTTACCAGGGCGGTACCTGCAACGAGACCGACCGTTCCTGCCAGGTTTGCGTCAACTGCGCCATGGCTACCCAGCCCGATCAGATCCTGGCCAAGCCCGGTATGGGCGTTGACGAGGGCTTCATGATCGTCTACAACGAGATGAACCGTATCCTGGCCCTGCGCAAGGCCAAGGCTGCCAAGTAAGTCAACCTTACCAAGCATCAAAGACCCGCTCAAACGAGCGGGTCTTTTTTATGGAACTTTTTCCCGTTTCCGCCGTCTAAACTGACAAATGACTGAAAATTGGAGGTAACGATATGAAAAAGTTCCTTTGTGTTTTGCTGGCCTTTGCCCTTTTGCTGACCTTCGGCTGCAAAAAGGATGAGCAGCCCGAAACTCCCACCGATCCCACCGAGCCGCCCGTTGAGCAGCCCACCTTCGTGCCCGACGCTCCCGCCGAGACTCCCACCGAGCCCCAAATCAATACCCACCCCGACACAAAGCCCGACTTTCTCGTGGAGGAGATCCCCGCCGAGGAAAACGATGACGCCTGGACGGCCCGCTTCAACAGCTACCGGGAGGTCGGCTACTTTATGGAGTGGCAGCTGGGCGAGGGCTACACCGTTCTGGAGACCCTGCCCGGGGATGCTGACGGTGAATACCTGCTGTGGGGCCTGCACATTCTGGAGCCCGGTGTCCGGGAGCCCTTCCAGATGCGCATCAAAGTCACCCCCGACGGCAAGGACTTTTCCCTGCTGAGCAAGGAACTTGTGGAAGTCACCGAAGAATGGAAGGCCGTCCAGAACTACCGCTGGCTGGTGGCCGACCTGAGCGGCGACCCCAAGCAGCTGCTGGAGACCTTTGGCTTTGACACCTACACCAAGGACGGCGTCACCAACATCCCCTATGCCGACTTCCAGGCCGCCATGCTGTCCGTCATGACCCAGGAGATGTACGACGCCCACTGGGCCGACTATTTTGCCGACAAGGAGGGCAAGCTGGCCCTGGTCGGCGACCTGGGCGGCTCCAGCGATCTGTATCTGGTGGAAATGGTGCAGCCCCAGGAGGACGGCAGCTATATCTCCTATGAGTTTATGCACCACTTCAATCAGGATCGCTTCTACACCTATTTCGTCAAGGTGGATCTGGTGGAAATGCCCAACGGCACCTTCCGCGTCAACGGATGGGATCCCCACAACACCGAACTCATGGAGCAGGCCTACACCGCCATGCCTATCGGCTAAAAAAGCGCCCCGCAAAGGATCTTTGCGTGACATTTTGCCCTTTTTCTGCTATCATCGCCTCAAAGAGGTGATCCCAAATGCATGATATCGGCAAACATATCCGGCAGCAGCGCCTGCGGCAGAACATGACCCAGGACGATCTGGCCCAGCGCATCCATGCCACCCGCCAGACAGTGTCCAACTACGAGACCGGGCGCTCTCAGCCGGACCTCGATACCCTGCACCTGCTGGCCCAGGCTTTGGACTGTGACATCCAGATCCTGCTTTACGGCCAGGCCCGCCCCGCCCCGGACCCCCGGGAGATGCGGCGGCTGCGCATCGGCCTGTGTCTTTTGGGCGGCGTTCTGGCGGCAGAGCTGATCGCCGGACTGGTTTGGACACCGGTGGATATTGATCGCTACCGGGTCTCCCCGCTGGCCCTGCCGCTCCTATATCTTCTCCGCTATGCCCGGACAGTTCTGCTGGGTTGGTGCGCGGTGGGATGCCTGCGAGCCCTTCGCCTGCTCCGTCCCCGCCCCTGCAAATGGCTGCGGATCGCCCTGCTGTGCCTGTCGGCCCTGTGGCCGCTGTATCTGGCGCTGAGCTTCCTCACCGCCCGGTTATCGGTCTCCTGGCTGGCGGCGCTTACCCGTCTGTTCCTGCGGATCCACCTCTGGCCCGGCTATTTTGTCTGGAGCGCCGCATTTTTCGCGCTGGGTGCGGCCCTTTGCTTTACCGAAAAATCATAAAAAAGCCTGCCGCAGGGCAGGCTTTTTCCGTTGCGAAACCGGTTTCCCTGTGCTATACTTGCCTCAAAGAAGTATCCGCCCCATCGGAAAAGGAGTCATTATGAAACGAACCCTTCGAGTATTGTGCATCGTTCTGGCCCTGTGCGCCGCCCTGTGCGTGACGGCCTTGGCCGCCGACTATGAGGACATCGCCCGGGAGCTGTCCGCCGTCGGTGTGTTCAAGGGAACCGGCAGCGGCTTTGATCTGGACCGGGCCCCCACCCGTGCCGAAGCCGCCATCATGCTGGTTCGCCTCTACGGCGCCGAGGAGCAGGCCACCGCCGACTTCTCCGCCGGCACCATCGCCCATCCCTTCCCCGACGTGCCCGATTACGCCGCACCCCATGTGGCCTGGCTGTACACCAACGGGCTCACCAAGGGCCTGCCCGACGGCACCTTTGGCGCCGCCGACATCTGCAACGCTCAGAGCTACGCCACCTTCCTGCTGCGCGCTCTGGGCTGGAAGGACGACGTGGACTTCACCTACGCCCAGGCCTTTGAGGCCGCCCAGGCTGCCGGATTCTACGATCCTATGGTCTTCCCCGGCGACTTCCTCCGGGACGATCTGGCTGCCATGACCTACCAGGCCCTGGCCTGTGATGTGAAGGCCGGTGATACCTGGCTGCTGGCCCAGCTCATCGACAGCGGCGCGGTGAATGCCGAAGCCGCCGCCCCCATGACCGAAAAAATGACCCGCTACCGCGCCGTGCAGACCGCCCAGCCCGCCGCCGAAGGCGAGGCCATCGCCATGGATCTGGGTCTGGACTATGCCATCCGTTACGACGCCCCAGGTCTGGAAGACCTGACGGTGGAGGCCTCCACCGCCGGTCAGTTTGCCTTCAAGGGTGAGGGCGAGGACCTCCAGGCGGTCTATGAGCTGGCCATCTCCACCGAAGGCGTGGTGGTGGGCACCGGCCTGTGGATCCGGGACGGCTGGACTTACATGTCCATGGACATGTCGGGCATCCCCCTGATGCAGGTCAAATACCCCACCAATGACGAGGACATCACCTCCCTGCCCACCACCGACAGCATGGGCTCGGTTTCCATGGCCGAACTGGCCGCCGTCAAGTCCATCACCGCCGAAAAGCAGGGCAAAAACACCGTTTATACCATCGTTTACAACGGCAACGCCGCCGTGCTCACCGAGGCTGCCGCCGAGGCCTTCTACGACAACGCCCCCGAGGGCACTGTCCTCAACGGCATGACCTTTGACAACGTGGTCATGACCATCACCTTGGACAAGGACGGCATGGCCACCGATCACGAGGTGGTCTATGCCGCTACCGCCGACACCCTGGTGACCCTGGAAGACGGCACCCAGGTGTCCCTGAAGATGGTGTTGGATTACATCATGACCATCGACATCACCGCCCGGGGCAAGAGCGTGAAGATCGCCTTCCCCGACCTGTCCGCCTTCCAGGAGATCGACCCCTCCATGCTGGAAGACTGATCTGAAGCAGAAAACGGCCTCCCCACTCGGGGAGGCCGCTTTTTATTTTGTTTCCATTTGTTGTAGGGGCCGATGCCCACATCGGCCCGTTAAACCTTCAGCTCGCCTTCCAGATACAGCACTGCGCCGCCGCCGATCTTGACCCGCTCACCTTCGTCAATGCACAAAAGCTTGCCGCCCCGGGCGGACAGCTGTCGGGCATTCAGGGTGGTCTTGCCCAGGCGCTCCTTCCAGAAGGGGGTCAGGGTGCAATGGGCCGAGCCGGTGACGGGATCCTCGATGTTGGCATCCCGGGGGTCAAAATACCGGCTGACGAAGTCGCAGTCCTCGCCCTGGGCGGTGGGCACCATGCCCCACTCGGGGATGATCTCCTTCATCTTTTCAAAATCCGGGCTGATGCGCTGCACGTCGGCGGCGCTCTCCAGCAGCACGATCATGTCGCGGGACTGGTAGCAGCCCAGCACCTTTGCCCCAAGGCACTCCTCGATGCCGGCGGGGATGGGCACTTCCACGGGGGGCCGGGAGGGGAAGTCCAGGATATACTGGCTGCCCTCGGCCCGCAGCACCCGGAGGGGGCCGCTGCAGGAGTCAAAAGCCGCCTCGTCGCCGGGCTCCACGCAGTTCATCAGCACGAAACCGGCCGCCAGGGTGGCGTGGCCGCACAGATCCATCTCAAAGGCGGGGGTAAACCAACGGATGCGCCAGCCCTTGTCCTCCTTGCAGAGGAAGGCGGTCTCGGGCAGGTTGTTTTCACCGGCGATGCGCTGCATCATCTCGTCGGAGGGCCATTGGTCCAGCACGCAGACACCGGCCGGATTGCCGGAAAACAGGCTGTCGGTAAAGGCTTCCACCAGATAGTACTTCATAGAGGTTCGCTCCTTTATATCAAATTAAAATCGCACAGATACTTCGCCGCTGTCCAGGGCCTCACGGCCCCGGCAGCTTTCCACCACCAGACGGCACCGGTCGTCCAGTTCCACCGCCCGGGCAGCATAGGCTTCGCCCGCCACCGGATGGACGGTGACGGTTTTTCCAAGCAGCAGGCACCGTTCCCGGTACTCCGCCAGAAACTCCCCCGGCTGCAAAAGCTGCTGCCGGATGGCCTCTGCCAACACCCTTCGGCCCACCGGCACATCCAGCGCCGTAGCCGGGATCTCCGCCGGGAAGCCCCCCTCGGGGGTGTACAGATTGAGGCCGATGCCCACGATGACGGCGTCGCCGCAGCCCTCGCACAAAATGCCGCACAGCTTTTTGCCTCCCAGATACAGGTCGTTGACCCACTTGATGCCGGCTGATACACCGCAGACCTGTTCCAGCGCCCGGCACACCGCCACGGCGGCCATAGGGGTCATCAGCACCCGGTCTTCCGGCGGGCATTGGGGGTACAGGATCACGCTGAGGTACAGGCCGCCCTCGGGGGAGAAAAAGGCCCTTCCCAGCCGGCCCCGGCCGGCAGTCTGCCTTTTGGCCAGCACGGCGGTGCCGTGGGGCGCGCCCTGCCGGGCCAGCTCCTTGGCCACCCGGTTGGTGCTGTCAGTCTCCTCCAAAAACACCCACTCCATGGCGCTCACCCCCTTTTTCTGCCATTATAGCATGATTTTTGCAAAAAAACAGCCTTGCAGCAGTTCTTTGCGTGACTTTTTCCCGGCTTTTTGCTACCATCATGGCAGGAGGTGATCCCATGCGTGACATCGGTATCCACATTCAACAGGCTCGCCAGGACAAAAACATGACCCAGGAGGATCTTGCCCAGGCCATCCACACCACCCGTCAGACGGTGTCCAATTATGAGACCGGCCATTCCCGGCCCGACGCCGACACCCTGGTGCTTTTGGCCCAGGTCCTGGAGGTCCCCGCCGAGACGCTCCTGTACGGCCCCGGCTGGCAGCGCGGCCCTTCCCGGCGGCAGACCGTTCCGTTCGTCATCCTACTGCTGGTATTTGTGTTTTCCCTTTGGTACGGCAGCCGTGCCGAATACTTTCTGTGGCATCGGGAGGCTGTGGAAGGCAAGGAACGCAGCCCGCTGCTCTGGGCGCTGTATGATGCCACCCCGGCCCTTTGGTTCCTGCTGCCCGCCTGGCTGCTGCCCCAGGCCCTGCACCTGTTAGGCAAGGTGCGACATGTTGGCGGCCCCCGGTGGCTGCATGTTCTGTTGCTGACGGCAGCCCTGGCGCTGCCCGTCTGTCTGGGGGCGCACCGCTTTTTCCCCAATCCGCACCAGCTTGGTCAGGCGCTGACCCCTGCGGCGCTGTTCCCTTACCGGCTCCACATCGCCGCCTCCCGTTTTTGCTACTATCTGCTGCCGCCCGTAGCCCTGGGCTTTTGTCTCTGGCTCACCGGTCGCCGTGAGGAAGGCCCACATGCGTAACATCGGCAAAAACATCCGTGACGCCCGTTTGGCCCGGGGCCTGACCCAGCAGCAGCTTGCCGAAAAGCTGGGCCTCACCCACCAGGCCCTTTCGGGCTACGAAACCGGCCGCCGCCGGGCGTCTTTGGCACAGCTGCACCTGCTGGCCGAAGGGCTGGAGGTGGACATCCATCAGCTGCTTTACGGCGAAGCTCTGCCGAAAGCCGTTCGCCGCAGCCAACTGAAGCGGCTGCTGACGGGATCGCTGCTCTATCTGCTTTTGTTTTACAGCCCGGCAATGGGCGAACTGTTTCTGGCCGACTGGATGCGCCGCATCTACGGTCATACCTTCCCCATCCTGTCGCCCCTTCGTCAAATCACACAGCCGCCCGCCCTGCTGCTCCTGGGCTGGACGGTGATGCAGGGGCTGTATCTGCTGGACATTCTGCCGCCTTTGACCCTGCCGCATCCTGAGGCGCTTCGCCGGAGCGCGGCGGTGCTCTTGCTGGCGTACTGGGTCTTTCAGATCCTTTTCTGGGCCACCGCCCCCCATTATCCCGAATGGCTGGCCTTTCCCCGGAAGCTCCTTTGGACTCTGCGGCCGCCTTTGGGCGCCCTGCTGTGGCTCACCGAAAAACGAACATAAAAAAACAGCCGTTTCCGGCTGTTTTTCTTTATTTATTCGCCCTTTTCCATGGCCTGACGCTCCGCTGCGGTGAGTACGCCCTTGCGCTCCAGCACCGCCAGATGGGCGGTGGTATAAAGGCCCTTGCGGAAGTATCGGGCGATCAGCTCATAATACTTGCTCATGCCAGCACCTCCCCGGTGAGGCTTTCATACAGCAGGGCGGCGTGCTCGGCCTCCACCTGCTCCAGCGCGGCGCGGGTATCCAGCAGCTCCTGCTGCAGGTCGGTGACCTTTGCCAGCACCAGACTGTGCCGCACGACGGTGTGATAGCCGCTGTGTTCCCCCTGCAGCACACCGTCCTCGCCGTAGATCTCCAGGGCAGACGCCTGGGCGGCATCCAGGGCCGCCTGGTCCAGAGGACCCTCCACACGGATCTCCAGGGCAGGAACGTTCATCTCGCCCACCCTTGCCACGGTGGACAGGACGGTGCCCGCCAGCTCCAGCTCGCCGAATTTGATCTTATCCATCTGTTTTCCTCCTATTCTTTCCAGGCGCCGCCCACCTTGACGGCCAGCTGCGCCAGTTCCTTCCAGGCGCCGCCTACTTTCACGCTGCAGCCGCCCTCGTGCCAGGCGCCGCCGGTTTTGGTATATACCACCCGGCCCGCACGGATATAATTGTCGCCGTCCACCAGCACCTCATCGGGCAGCACCATGCAGGGGCGCACCATCACCTGGTCGGTGATGCCGTTGTAGCACATACCGTTGCCCAGCACCACATGGAAGCAGGCGGATTTTTCACCGCTGGAATAGGTGTTGAGTGTGCGGGTGCCCCAGCCCTGGTCATCGCCATCCTCGTCCTCGTATTCCCACAGAAGATACCGGTCGGTGTTGGCATCGGCCCAATAGTCGAACACCGCACCTTCCTCTACATAAAATCGCGGCGCGCCGTCCATATAGGCAGAGCCCCGGGCCACCTCGATGATCGAAGGCAGCCAGATCTTGGCCGCCAGGCCGGCGCTGCCGCTGGCCACAGTGTACTCGCCGTCGACATCGTTACGATAGGGCAGCTTGACCTCCCGGACCACCTCTGCCACACCGGCATCCAGCCGGGCCAGCCAGGTACTGTTCAGCGTGCTGTGGGCAAGGGAGTTGGCATAGGTGTGTTTGTTGTCCAGCAGGCCGCTGACCATATCCAGATACAGAGGCGACTCGGTGTAATCCAGCATGACCACCGTGCCGCCCGCCCAGCTGTCATCGTACAGGCTGGAGGGTTTTCCGTGGTGCATCACCCGAAAGGCCCGGAACTCGCCGTCCACCCGGATCCACACCAGGCTGCCCACTTCCTTTTCACCAACTGTCATGGACAGACCTCCTTACGCCGTGTATTTGATCCACACCAGGCCATTGCTGCCGCCGGAAGGCTCGGTAGTGTTCAGGACAATGTTGCGCACCTGCGCGGTGGTATAGGCTGTACTGGACATGGCCGCCACGATACCGGTAAAGGTGCCGCTCTGAACATCCGCGGCGCCGTGCTTGTGGGAAGTATTTGCCTTTTGTCCAAACAGTGCACTGTGAGCGCCGGTGTCGGCAGCGTGGGCCTCCAGATTGGCCTGGATGGCCTGGGCCTCCTCCCGGGCAGTCTGGGTGCAGATGGCCTGGGTCACCAGGCCCTGCTGGCTGACATTGACCTGTACCTGCTGTGCGGGCAGGATGGTCTCGGTGAGATACACCGTCACCACCAGGTCGGTGTCCGGCTCCACCAAAAGGCTCTCGTCCAGGACAAACAGCTTGTACAGCACCTCATCCTCCCCTGCCAGACTGGCGAACAGCGCCACCTCCCGCAGGGTATAGCTTGCGTCGGCATCGGCGGCGTTGAGCACCGCCGCAACGGTGCAGCCGGTGTCCTGGGCCGTCTTGCTGTGGATGGTCAGCACCTGCTCCCGGGCCGCCATAACGGTGGCCTGAGGGTCGGTAAGGGCGCTGCCTGCCGCCGCGTGGGTGACGGTGAGGGCCTTGCCCTCGGCCAGCGCCCTGGCTGCCAGCTGGGCGCCGGCTGCGGTATACATACCGATCATTTTCATGTGATCTCCTCCTCAGTGGTGATTTCCAGTTTCATGCCGGCGGTCATTCCCCGTCGGGATACCCCTTCGGTGACCCGGCTGGCGGCCGCCGACAGATGTACCTCCAGATGGGCCGGGGTGGCCTGCCGCAGAACGCTCTCCACCTGCCGCAGGCTGGCCACCAGGAATCGCTCCACCTGGGCGGACAGCTCCACCCGGTACCGGGCAAACTGCTCGGTGAGGGCGATCTCCCCCTCCAGCATACGCCCCAGCAGGTTTTTCAGCCGCTGTGGCGTGCAGGTCTCTCTGCCCTCCAGGGCGATGCGGATCAGGTTCTTGCGCACCTCCACCGGCAGGTCCTCCCGGACGGCAAGGCCCAGCTCCCGCTCCCACAGGGTGCAGCCGGCCTCATCGGTGGTGCCCGCCGCCAGTCGGAGGCAGGCCGCCCGGGCCTCTGTTTCCAGTCGGTCCAGCTCGCTGTCGCAGCTGTCCAGAACGGTGCCGATGCCCTGGGCGTTGGCAACGCTGGGGGGCAGGGTCTTTTTCAGTTCGGCCATGTTATCCCTCCCGCACCGTCACGGTGCCCAGCACGGCATACTGACCCTGGCCCATGGAGAGATTGCCTGCCGTGCCGTTGAGGGTCAGCGCGGTCACATCGGCCACGCCGGCGCATTCCAGCAGCAGGGCCATCACCCGGTTGATGCGGATGGTCTGACCCCCTTCTGCCATGCGGTTGGCGGCCAGATAGGCTGCCAGCTTTTCCCCAAAGGCGGCGGCAATGCCTTCGGCGGTGCCCTCACCCTGTCGGATGACGGTAGCCGCCACATTCACCGCCACCGGCTGTGCCTGGATCACCTGCACGTCGGCCCCCACCGGGCGCAGGGCTTCCAGATGATATTCCAGCCGGGCGGTGATGTCCTGGGGGGCGTCCCCGGTGGGGGCGAAATACACATCCACCGTGCCGGCGCCCCGGCCCAGCGGCACCGCCGAGGCCGTCTGGACGCCCTCCAGGGCCTCCGCCCAGGCCACATAATCGGCGGCCGTACCGCCGGCGCCCTGCCTGCGGATGTGCTCCAGGGTTCGCTGACGCAGGCTCTCGTCGCTTTCCCCCTCCTTGCGGGTGATGCCGTAATCCCCGCAGGCGGCGTCCAGCCAGGTGCCCTGGGCGGTGCTGACAAAGCCCCGCTGGGTCACCGAATCCACCTCCTGGCTCCAGATGCGGGCCAGCTCGGCGGCCACCGCCTGGAGGATGTCGCCGGTGACCGTGCCCTCCATAGCGCTGACCTTGCCGGAAAGGCCCTCCTTCAGCCGGCCCAGGATGCTTTCAAAATCATAGTTCATAACCATGCCTCACTTTCTGCCGCCAGGTCGCCGTACACCGTGCGCACGGTAAAGGCGGCGGTCAGCCGGCTGCCCTCCCGGGTGAAGTAAAACCGCTCCACCCCGGTGATATAGGGGCACACCAGCAGGGTCTCCCGCACCAGACCGGCCAGGCGGCTCCGGGCCTCGGCCATGGATTTGCCGCACAAAAGGTGCAGCTGATTGCCGTAGCGCTGGGTGTGGGCGGCATAGGCAAAGCGGCAGTTGTCGGGCTGCAGCGCCCGCCAGACCCACACCCGCACGGCCTCCAGACCGGAGACCAGCCGGAACCTGCCGTCGCTCTCCACAATGGGCTGACCGGTGTTCAGGTCAAAGGCCACCTCCTGAAGCCGCGGCAGGCCGGTCTGGGGTTCATAGGAAAACAAAGCCATAGGGCTTCCTCCTTTTCATCGTTCTTCCAGGCGGCACAGCACAAACCAGCCGGCCTTGCTGCCTGCGCACAAAAAGCTGCCGCCCTCGTCGGTTGCTTCGATGGTGAGGCCCTTTGCCCGGCCGGCGATGGGGGCCTTGCGGCCCTCCACCAAAAAGCGCTCCTCTTCCACGCTTTTCAGAATGGCCACCGCCAGCTGCATCTGGCCCTCGCCCATCAGCCGCAGCAGACTGTAATAGGGATTTCCCGTCACAGGCTCTCCACCCCCAGTTCGGTGGTGGTGAGGCCCTTTTCACAGTGCCAGGTCACCTGGGTCACCAGATAGGTGCCGTAAACACCCATCAGCGGCCGGTCCAGAGTCACCCACTGGCCGCACTTCACCGGGCTTCTGCCGGTGAGGGTCAGGCGGGCCTGCCGGGCCTCTCTTTGCACGCCGGCCCTGGCCTGTTCCTGAGCCGAAGGGTACTGCAGCGACAGGTATTCATCCCGGCTGCGGAGCCCCAGCTGCAAAAGGCCCTGCTCGTCGGTGTGCTGGGCGGCCAGCTTTCCGTTGCTGTACACCCGCACCCGGTTCACCGCCTCCTGGGCGCTGTTGCGTGCCGTCAGCCCCACCAGCTGACCGCTGGAAAGCACCGCCTGCCGCCCGCCCAGTGGGTACACATTCACCCGTCCCTGGCTGTACTCCACCACACAGGCCTCATCGTACAGACTGCGGACGGTGCGGTAGCAGTTCCGCCCGCAGGTGGCGCTGAGCTGCACCGTCTGGCCGTCCCCTTCCCAGATCTCTCCCGGCTCCAGGCCGCACAGCTGACACAGCTGCCGGGTGATCTGGGCCGGCGTGCCGGTATAGGGGCCCCGGCAGTGGTTTTTGGCCAGCAGGGAGGCCGGGTCAAAGCACAGCAGGGTCAGAGCCAGCCGTGCGGCGTCATAGCTCACCTGCTCCACCCTGCCGGTAAACAAAAGCTCTCCCTCCTGCCGCACATGGACCCATTGGCCGCAGGCCGGGTCCAGCCGGGGAAGGCGGCTGTCCATGGGAGCGCACACCAGCACCACTTCGGCCTCAGCACCGGCGGCGGCCGCCTCCTTGTCCACCGTCACCCGGGTACACAGCCCGGTGATCTCGGTATCATCCAGCCATACTCTCACGAAAGATACAGCTCCTTTCCCGCCGGCAGGCCGTGGGGATCGGAGATGCCGTTGCGGAGCGCCAGCCCCTTCCAGAGGCTGCCGTCCCCCAGATACAGCCGGGCGATGGTCCACAGGTCCTCGCCCCCGGCCGTCACATAGACGGTGGGCACCACCCGTTCATCGGCCCGGGGATGCAGGCCGCCGGCCAGGTCCTCGGTCACAATGTCGGTGCCGGCCAGGGTCACATATTTGTACTCCTTGAGGCTCATCCGCACCCCCAGATCCCGGTCGCCCTCGGTAAAGGTGCGCTCCAGGGCGCACACCAGGAACAGGCCGTCCACCTCGCTGTCCGAGATCAGCAGCCGTACCGGGCTGCCCTCCTCCTTCCAGCGCTGGACCATGGCCAGCGCCTTCTGGGGCTCCACCCCCTGGTAAAACCGGGAATCCTCGTGGGGGAAAAAGGTCTCCAAAGTCACCTGCATCAGACCGCTGCCCCGGGCAGCGTGGACGGTCTCCCCCAGAATGGTCTGATAGCTCAGGGTGTTCTGGGGCTGGGACAGCACCATCTTCCGGGGATTCACCGCCAGCACCAGCTGTTCCTCCTCACCCCGCTGTAAAATCACCGTTCTCGTATTGGTTGCCATAGTATCCCTCCTTCATCGGTTGCCCGCCGCCGCCCAAAGGCGGTCGGCCAGCTGCCGTACCGGGTCGGCGGCAAAAAGGCCCTCTCCGCCCCTTTCGGTCAGCGCCGCCGGGGGCATGACCTCCCAAACGCCCTCACCGGGCTGGGGGATCGTCCCTTCCGGCATGGCCTGGGGCAGCGTCCGGGGCAGCCCCTGCACCTCACCGTCCAGCCGCACCATGGCCTCCTGGGCGCCGCTGCGCTGCAAAACAGCGCTGCCTGCCGCCAGCACATCGCCGTAGCTGAGCTTTTCGGTGATGTCAAAAGCCGAGGCCACCGCTCCCTGCTTTTTCAGGGTCTCGCCGGCCTCCCGCAGGTCGTCGCAGGCCAGATACAAAGCGTATCGCAGCCCTCGCTGGCCACCCATGCGGACGCATTCCTCCACCTCCCCGGCGGTGAGGGGCCGGCAGTTTGCCGCCAGCCCCAGCCGGTCAAAGTTCAGGGTGAACCCCTGTCCCGGCGCCTGCAGGGCCTCTGCCCACAGCTCCGCCAGGCTCATTTAGGCCACCTCCGTCACCTGGATGCCCGACAGCTGCTTCAGATCGCCGGGCAAAAAGCGGAAGGGGATCACCTGCTCGTTCACCTTGCCGGTGGCGTAATTCACCAGCGGCAGGCTGTCCAGGGCCACATTGTCCACGCTGTAGCGCTCTTCCTCGCCGTTCATACTGTCGGGATCCTTCAGGGCGGTGGTGATGGTCACCCGCACATCCCTGCCCTGGGCGGCGTTTTCCACCACCTCAAAAAACCGGCTGAACACCTGACGCAGGCGCAGCTGGCCTTCGCCCCGCCAGCCGGTGATCTTGGAATCCACATCCATGCCAATCTGCACATCCGAGCGGATCAGCTTTACGGTGAGCTGGATGGCGCTGGCCTCGGCAATGCGGCTGCCATCCACCCACACTTCTGCAAAAGAACCGGAAAGCACCCGGTTCGCACTCAATCCAGACATCGGTCTCCTCCTTTACTGCATGGCGATCTCAAAGGTGAGATCCTCCATGGCGTCGGCAAAGCGCACATCGGCCCGCAGGAACACCTGGCTGCCGGTGTTGGCCGACAGGATGGCGGTGTCGCTCATGCTCTCTGTGTCCACGCCCCGGCTTTCCAGAAAGGCCCGCTGGGCCTCCAGGTCCACGCTGGCCTGGCTGCGGTGGCCGGTGTCCAGAACGCTGCCCTCCAGGCTGGCAAAATAGCTGTTCACCGCCGTCACCAGCAGCAGCTTGGAGTCATAGTCGTTGAGCACCTTGCCCACGTACTCGCTTTCAAAGACGCTGCGGATGTCCGTCTGGATGAGGTCCATGCCTTCGGTGATCTTGATCTTGCGGAAGGCGCTTTCGCCGCCGCTGACCAGACTGGTCACCGCTCTGGCCAGGCGCACGCTTTCGCTGCCCCGGTCCAGAATGAGGCGCCCCTGGGCGATCTCCCCCTCCGGGTCGGCATGGGCGGTGAAGCCCTCCACCTCGGTGAGGGGATAATAGGTGGCGCTCTCCCGCAGGGAGATGCCCGCCAGAATGCCCGCGATGCGGGCGCAGTACCAGGCAGCGGTCACCGTCACCGGTTCCTCCTCCAGCCGCAGGGTGATGCCCTGGGTGGTGAAGTTGACGATGCCCTCACAGTTGGGGCTGCCGTCGGTGCTCACCACGGCGCGCAGAGGCTTTCCCTGGCCGCGGCAGGTGCGGATAAACCCGGTCACCTGCTGCGCCTCCATGGCGGGGGCGCACAGCCAGCCCCCTTCTGCCAGTTTGCTGCAGCCGGCCAGCGCTGCGCTTTCTTCGCCGGCTGCATAATACACCAGATGCACCTTGGCCGGGTTGCCCAAAAAGCACAGCTGCAGCAGCAGCCAGGCCTCCTCGCCCAGCTGGCCCCGGTCGGCCTGTTCCAGCCGGGAAAAGCTCACCGTGCCGGCCTCACCGGGCAGGAGCAGCACCACCTGGCCTCTGGCGCTGCGGCGGATGGCCGTACCACCCGCCGTTTTAAACTTGATCATGATCTGGGGCAAGCCCATTTACCATCCCTCCTTCTTCACCCGCAGGGTTAGGGAGCCCATGGCCTCCACGGCCGGGGCGCCGCCCGACACCTCTTCGGGTGTGTCGCAAAACTCCAGCAGGAAGGTCACCCGGACCCGCTCCTGCTCATCCCGCCGGATGGCGGTATCGGTGGGGCAAAAGCCCCGTCCGCAGGCGGTGAATCCGGCCGAAACGGCGCTCCAGACCTTGTCTGCCAGCAGCATCCCCCTCTGCCGCCCCCGCTCCCGGGAGGGGTGACAGGTGACGGTCACCGTCACCTGCCGTTCCATCTGCCTGCCGCAGGCAATGACGCCTGCGCTCTTGCTTTCGGTCTCCACCGTCAGGCAGGGGTACACCGTGCCCTTTGCCCGGTCGGCAAAGGCGGGCACGCCGGTGGCTGCGCTGAGATATTCGGCGATCCCCGCCGTCAGGGTCTGCATACCGATCATGCCGCCTTCACCTCCGTCAAAAAGAATCGGGCCACCCCGTGGGAGGGATAGGGCAGGGCCGCCGAGCAGATGCCCAGCAGCACCTGGCCCTCCCTGCGGATCTCCGCCCGGTCACCGGCCTGCAAAACAGTATCCCGGGGCACAAAGAGGCTCATCTGCCCCTGGCACTCGGGCACCTCCTCCCACAGGCCGGTGATGCTAGCCGTGGGGGTCTGGGGCGCTCTGGACAGGGCGCAGGGCAGGCCCTCATAGGCCACCACCCTTTCCCAGGCCGTGCCGTTCCACGCCTCCCGGGTGATGGTGGCCCGGTCGGTCATGGTAGACCGCAAAACAGCGGCTTCGCTCACGCGCACCACCGCCTTTTCGCCGGGCTGCGCAGCCGCACAAAGGGTTTGAGGACCGCCATAGGGTCACTGCCCTCGGCATAGGTGATGGTGGTGTCGCCGCGCTTCACCGAGCGGACGCCGCCGGGGGTGCCGCCCTCCAGCTCTCCCGCCAGAAGCACCGCCAGCGGGCCTTCCATGGCAGAGGGGATATCCTCTCTGCCGCAATAGGCGGCCGCCTGCTGGCACACCGTCTCCAGCAGCAGCCGGGAACGGTCGTTGTCCTCACCGCCGCAGAGGGTCAGCGCCTTCTGAAAGATGCGCTCCTCGCCCCCGGCCTCAAACCGGATGTTCATCAGGCCTGCACCAGGGCGCCGACGCCGGCCAGCTTGTCCTGGGGGACCACCAGGTCGTACAGGTAGCGGGCCTGGATGGCGGTGCCGTCAAACAGCTGGTTCTCCTCGGGGCCGAACTGCTTCAGGCTGTCCACCTTGGAGATGGCCAGAGGAGCGTCCCAGGCGGCGATGACGGCGTAGATATCCTTGGCGCCCTCACCGGCCTGGATGCCGCCGGCGGTCTGGCCGTCGCGGCCGCTCTGGACGGCGATGGCGGTCTTCATGCGGCCGGAGGGCACGAAAATACAGGGCAGGTCGTTGACCATCATCACGTGGGAATAGGTGATGCCGTTGATGTCCACCTGCTGGTCAAAGGTGATGGTGTTGTAGTTGCCGGCAGCGGCCTGCAGAAACTGGTTCTTCAGGTTGGCGGCCACCATGGCCACCAGACCGCCGGTGCGCTCGCTGGCGTCCTCCAGATTCTGAGCCAGGGCGCACAGCTTGTCCACGATGTCCTCGCTGTCGGGAGCGAAGGTCATCACGTGGGTGTCGGCGTGTTCGCCCTGGGAAGCCAGAGTGTACAGGCGGTTGATGCGGTAGGCATCCTGCTCGCGGGCCAGCTGAGTCTTGGCAAACTCGCGGATGACGTTCTCCACGGTGGCGGGGAAGGAAACATCCTCGGGAGCGCTGTGGTCCAGGGCGAACTTGACGCCGCGGTCCATGGCCAGGGTGTGGCCGGTCCACTTGCTGGTGACCGCACCGGCAGGATAGGCGCTGCCGTCGGTCTTGGTGCTGTCATAGTCGCCCAGACCGGTGGTGTTCAGGGTGTTGATCTCCACCTCTTTGCCCTCACCGTAGCGGACCTGGCCCTCGCCGGCAGCCATCCATTCGGTGGCGGAAGCGGCAGCCAGTTCCTCCTCGATGAAGGTCTGGTAGTTCTTTGCGTTGGCATTGATCATGGGGTTATCCTCCTTCAAAAGTGATGGACCCATGATAGCCCCCTTTCCCGGCGGTTTCCAGGGAAGCCCTTCCAAAGGAAATTTCCGGGCATAAAAAAAGACGGGCCGAAGCCCGTCTCCTGTTTGTCATCCTGAGCGCAGCGAAGGATCTCCCTCCTCCGGCACCCGTTTTGTTATGCCTTGATCTTGGCCTTGTCCAGCGCCCCCACCAGCAGGGGGATGAGCACCAGCTGCAGCAGGATGCCCGGGATGGCCGAGGTCACCGCCCCCGCCACAAAGGCGCTGAAGGGGAAGCTGCCCAGCCCCAGAATGGCCACCTGGGTCACGCCCCAGACCACTCTTCCGGCCACCATGGCGCAGATCAAACTGATATAGATGCTCTTCATGCCCTTGCCCAGGCGCTTGTACAGCAGTCCCACCACCAGTCCGTACACCGCCAGCTCAAAGGCCATGCTGTAACAGCCCGGTGCCGGGGGCATGGAAAAGAGCACATGGCGCAAAAGGGGCGCGGTGAACCCCACCGCGGCTCCCCAGCCGCCGCCGCAGAGAAAGCCGCACAGCAGCACGGGGATGTGCATGGGCAGCAGCATGGAGCCCACCTGGGGGATCTGCCCGGTCAGAAAGGGCAGCACCAGACACAAGGCCAGACACATGGCGGAATAAACCAATTTCTTCATAAAAAGCCCTCCAAAACGAAAAAAAGATACCACTTCCCCCTTGCCGGGAGAAATGATATCTTGTGATACCGTCCATCGCTTGTGCGATGGTCTTATTATACCGTTTTTTTACAGTTTGTCAACGGGAACCTGCTGAAAAGAAAGCTCTCCGCCCGAAGGTTGGTCATCCCGAGCCGAGCATTGTCATCCCGAGCTTGTCGAGAAATCTCAGGATCCGCTTTCCAAAGGATTTTTTCGTCTCCCCGTTACTTGGCCCACTTCTCCAGCTTGCTGAAGGGCAGAGTGGCCTCCACCTGCCGGCCCTGGGCATCCTTGCCAAAGACGGTGATCTCCTCATAGTCGTTATAGACCTGCATGTTGGCCTCCGAGAGGCCCTCTGCCTTGGCAAAGGCCTGGGCGGCCTCCTCCAGCTGGGTCTGGGTATAGCCCTTTTTCCGATAGCGCAAAACGATTTTTTCCATAGTTCCGCTCCTTTCCCGGGAATCTTTCTGGTACCATTATACCCGATTTTCCCCGGGAATCAAGCAAAACTCACGTTCTGGCCATGCCGTCCACACTGAGCACCACGCCGGTGATGTAGGATGCCTCGTCGGAGGCCAGGAACACAAAGGCATTGGCGATATCCTCCGGCTGTCCCAGCCGCCGCAGAGGAATGCGGGCGATCATGGGGTCGATGACCTCTTTGGGCACCGCCTTCATCATGTCGGTGTTGATGATGCCGGGCGCCACTGCGTTGACCCGGATGCCCTTGGGGCCCAGTTCCCGGGCCAGCGACACCGTCAGACCGTTGACGGCAAACTTGGAGGCCGGATAGGCGATGCCGCTGGGCTGGCCGGTGATGCTCACCATGGAAGAGGTATTGAGCACCACGCCGCTGCCCCGGGGCACCATGCACTCCACCGCCGCCCGGGTGGTGTTGAACACCCCCTTGACGTTGAGGTCCATGACCTTGTCAAAGGCCTCCTGGGTATAGTCCATAAAAGGGGTGCTTTCCGACACGCCGGCGTTGTTCACCAGAATGTCCACGCAGCCGTACCGCTGGGCCACCAGCTTAAAGGTGCGGCGCACGTCCTCCAGATCGCTGAGATTGGGATACACGCCGCCCACCGTGGCCTGGGGGAACTGCTGCCGCAGTTCCTCCACCGCCCTGTCGCTGGAGGCTTTGCTGCTGGCGGTGATGATGACGGTGGCGCCCTCCTTCAAAAAGGCCTGGGCGGTGGCGAAGCCGATGCCGCGGCTGCCGCCGGTGATGATGGCAACTTTATTCTTCAAACGCATGGTGTATCCTCCTTTTTTGTTACTGGGCAAGGACGTCCAGCAGCTGCCGGATGTTCTTCTTGCCAAAGGTGATCCTGTCCCCCGCCACCAGGCAGGGCACGCTCATCACATTGTACTGCTCCCGCAGCTGGGGGAAGTGGTTCAGGTCATAGACCGCCGCCGTGACCTTGGGATTGAGGGCGGCCACCCGCTGGGCAGCCACCACCAGATCGGGGCACATGGTACAGGACAGGGACACCAGCACCTTCATGTGGGTCTCGCCCAGGGCCAGGATCTCCTGCCGCAGCCCCTCGTCCAGCGGCTGTCCGGGGCCGGCGGCGTTATACAGGCCCAGCACGAACGAGGTAAACTCGTGTCCGCCGGGAACGCCGTGGAAGCGCAGGCCGGTGTCGCTGCCGTCGGCACGGCACACCCGCACACAGGGGGCTTCCTGCCCGCCCTGCTCCATTTCCACCGACAGCTTGTCGGTGAGGGAGGCCAGTTCTTCCATATAGGCCCGCAGTTCGGCCGACACCGGACGGTCATCCAGCTCCAGTTTGAGCACCAGCGACGACGCCATTTTGGCAAACACCGCATGCAGCTGGGTCAGCATATCGCCGTCAAAGAGGGCCGAGCCGCCCTTGCCTTCGGCCTTGGGGGCTTCGGAGGCAGGCTGCACCTCCTTCCGGGGCTGTTCCGGATGCAGGCCGGTCTTTTTCTGCAGGGCTGCAGCGTATTTTTCCAGCTCGGTTGCCGCCAGAGCGCCGTCACCCACGGCGGTGACCACCTGCCGCAGGGCCTTTTCGCACACGTCACCGGCGGCGTAGAGGCCGTCCACCGAGGTTTTCTGGCTGCGGTCGGTGCGGATATAGCCCTGGGGCGTCAGCTCGGCCAGCCCTTCCACCAGGCCGGTGGCGGGCGCGTAACCGGCGAACACAAACACGCCGATGCCCCGCTCGTCCCGCACCTCGGTGACTTCGCCGGTCTGGCTGTTGCGGTAACGGATGGCCTTCAGGCTGCCGTCGCCGCTGACCTCCTCCACCTCGGTGTGGGTGAGGACGGTGATTTTGGGATGGTTTCTGGCCTGATCGGCCACCGATGCCGCACAGGAGAAGTCCCCCTTGCGGATCAGCACGGTGACGTGGCTGGCGTACTTGGTGAGGAACACCGCCTCTTCGGCCGCCGCAAAGCCGCCGCCGATGACGAACACCTGCTTTCCCGTGAAGAACTCACCGTCGCAGGTGGCGCAATAGGCCACGCCCCGGCCCCGGAAGTCGCTCTCGCCGGGGAAGCCCACCATGCGGGGATGGGCGCCGGTGGCCAGCAGCACGCCGAAACACTTCAGCTCGCCCCGGTCGGTGTGGACGGTCTTGACGTCACCGGTGAGATCCAGCCGTTCCACCCCGGCCAGAAAGAACTCTGCGCCAAAAGATTCGGCCTGTCGGCGCATGCTCTCGGTGAGGACAGCACCCGATGTTTTTTCCACGCCGGGATAGTTGACCACCTCGTGGGTGATGGTGATCTGACCGCCGAACTTTTCTTTTTCCACCACCACTACCCGGTATTTGGCCCGGGCCAGGTAAAGGGCAGCCGTCAGGCCCGCAGGGCCGCCGCCGATAATGACTACGTCATACAGATTCTTCATGGGTGTTCCTCCTTTTGCAAAGGCGCCGGTTTCCCGGCGCCTGATAGAGATGTTTTTACAGCTGACCCACCAGATCCAGGCTGGGCTTCAGGGTCTCGCTGCCGGGCTGCCACTTGGCGGGGCAGACCTCGTCGCCGTGCTCATACACGAACTGGCAGGCCTGCAGCTTGCGGAACAGCTCGTCGGCGTTGCGGCCAACGTTGCCGGCACTGACTTCATAGGACACGATCTTGCCCTCGGGGTTGACGATGAAGCTGCCGCGCTCGGCCATGCCGTCGGCCTCGATGAGCACTTCAAAGTCGCGGCTCAGCGCGTGGGTGGGGTCGGCCAGCATGGGGTAGCGGATCTTCTTGATGCGGTCGGAGGCATCGTGCCAGGCCTTGTGGACGAAGTGGGTGTCGGTGGACACCGAATAGATCTCGCAGCCGGCCTTCCGGAACTTGTCATAAATGTTGGCCAGATCCTCCAGCTCGGTGGGGCACACAAAGGTGAAATCGGCGGGATAGAAGAAGAACACGCTCCACTTGCCCAGGATATCCTCCTTGGACACCGTCTTGAAGCTGTTATCCTGATAGGACTGAACGGAAAAGCTGCTGACTTCCTTATTGATCATAGACATAGTGTGATCTCCTTTATTTTAAAATTAATTTTGTTTTGTCGGTGGGTGTTTGCTTTGTTGTTGTGGTTAGCATAGCACAACTTTCACTTCTTGTCAAGAATAATTCTTATTTTTATTTTCATTTTTCTGGAAGTAGTCTGTCCGCCGCGCTCCGGAATATTCGCCTTGACGGCATCCTTTTTCCAGAGTATAATATTTGTGCATCTGCCTCCTTAGTTAAATGGATATAATAAACCCCTCCTAAGGGTTAGTTGTGGGTTCGATTCCCGCAGGGGGTGCCAAAAAGAGCCGAAAGCATACGCTTCCGGCTCTTTTTCTGTATCCTGTTCAGTTCTCGTCGTGAAAAATATAGTTGGAATAGGCCGCCTTGGCGGTGACCCCCTCCAGCCGGCCCAGCTTGCCCGACAGGGCGGAGATCACGTCCTGGGGCGCGTCCACGGCAATGGAGATCACGCTGATCCCCCGCTGACGGTAGGGGATGCCCATCCGTCCGATGATGTGATTGCCGTACTCGTGGAGGATCTCGTTCAGTCTGGGGGTGGCTTCGGGGTTTTCCACGATGATGCCGATGACGGCCACTCTGGTCTCCATAAACAGGGCTCCTTTCTCCTTCGGGGTGTGGTTTCAGTATAGCCCTCCCCCCGGAAAAAGTCAATCGCCCGTTGCGCCCGGCACCGTTTTTGCTTATAATAAGACCAGCACCCCCATCAAAGGAGTTTTCTTATGAGCGATACCCGCAATATGACCCGGGGCAAGCCCCTGGGGCTTTTGATAACCTTTGCTTTGCCGCTGATGTTCGGCAACATCTTCCAGCAGCTTTATACCGTGGTGGACACCGCCATCGTGGGTCGGGGCGTGGGCATGGATGCCCTGGCCGCCCTGGGCACGGTGGACTGGCTCAACTGGATGCTTCTGGGTCTGGCCACCGGCCTGGCCCAGGGCTTTTCGGTGCGGGTCTCCCAGAAGTTCGGCGAGGGCGATCTGCCCGGTATGCGCCGGGTCATCGGCCAGTCGGCCTTTCTGTCAGCCCTTATCGCCCTTGTGTGCACCCTGTTGGCCCAGTTGGGCATCCCCCTCTTCCTGTGGCTGCTGCGGGTGCCCGCCGACCTTGTCCCTATGGCCCGGCTCTACATCCGCATCCTCTTCGCCGGCTTCCCCGCGGTGATGTTCTTCAACCTGTGCGCCGCCGTCCTCCGTGCCGTGGGTGACAGCAAAACGCCCCTCATCGCCATGGCCGCCGCCTCCCTCACCAACATCGCCCTGGACGCCATCGCCGTCTTTGTGCTGGATTTGGGCATCGGCGGCGCCGCTGCCGCCACCGTCCTTTCCCAGTGCCTTTCGGGCACGATCTGCGCTTTGCGCATCTGGCGCAGCCCCGACCTGCGCTTCACCCGGGAGGATCTCCGCCCCCAGCGGGAGCTTTCCGCCTCTCTGCTGCGGCTGGGCCTCCCCATCGGCGGCAAAAACGTCATCCTTTCCCTGGGTGGTATCGGCCTGCAATCCATCGTCAACGGCTTCGGCACCGGCTTCATCGCCGGCTATACCGCCACCAACAAGCTCTACGGCCTGCTGGAGATCGCCGCCCTGTCCTACTGCTACGCCGTCACCACCTATGTGGGCCAGAACTACGGCGCCGGAGAGCATGACCGCATCCGCAAGGGCATGAAGTCGGCCCTGGGCCTGTTCCTGTGCACCGCCCTGGTGCTGGCCGTTCTGATGTTCGCCTTCGGCCGCCCCATCACCGGCCTGTTCCTGTCGGCCGACGATCCCCAGCTTTTGGCCGAGGCCGCCGACGTGGCCTACACCTACTTCCGTGTGATGGCCGTCTGCCTGCCCATTCTCTATCTGCTCTACCTCTACCAGGCCGGCCTCCAGGGCCTTGGCCAGACCGGCATCGGCATGGTGGTGGGCGTGGTGGAGCTGGTGCTGCGCATCACCTTTGCCCTGTTCTCCGCCGGCATCCATTGGCCCTTCGGCCTGTTTGTGGCCGAGGTCTCCGCCTGGTGGGGCGGCGGTCTGATCTTCCTGGTCAGCTATTACCGCGCCGCCCGCAAGCTGCTTCGGTGACGCCTATGAAACTGACAGCCAACCAACTGAAGCTGCTGGCCATGGTCACCATGACCCTGGACCATCTGGGCGTGCAGCTGTTCCCCGGCGCCCTCTGGCTGCGTGTCATCGGCCGTCTGGCCATGCCCATCTACGCCTGGATGATCGCCGAGGGCTGCGCCCACACCCGTGACCGCAAACAATACCTGCTGCGGCTTGCCGGGCTGGCCCTTGTGTGCCAGCTGGTGTACTTTTTCGCCATGGGCAGCCTGTTCCAGTGTATTCTGGTGACCTTCACCCTGTCGGTTCTGGTGATCTATGCCATCGACTCGGGCTCTTCCGCAAAGGCCGCCCTGGCCCTGTGCGCCGCCCTGTTCGTGACGGTCTTTCTGCCCCGGCTGCTGCCCGGCACCGATTTCGCCGTGGATTATTCCATCTGGGGCGTGCTGCTGCCGGTGGCCGTTTATCTGGCCGACACCAAGCCCCGCAAGCTGCTGTCTGCAGCCGTCCTTCTCGCCCTGCTGGCGGTGGATTACGGCGGCGTCCAGTGGTACGGCCTTGCGGCCCTGCTGCCCCTGGCCCTCTACGACGGCACCCGTGGCAAGGCCCGGATCAAGTGGCTCTTCTACCTCTACTATCCCCTGCACCTGGTGGCCATCTACGGCATCAGCCTCATCCTGTGAAAAAAAGCACCCCGTCGGGGTGCTTTTTCTATTGGCACAGCAATTCCATCAGTTCTTTCAGCTGCGGCGTGACCCGCTTGTGCCGGTGCCAGACCAGCATATTCTCCCGGCAAAAAGGCTCGTCCCGCAGCTGCCGTGTGACCAGTCCCGGCTGGCCCGCCGCCAGCGCTTCCGGCAGGAAGGCCACGCCAAGGCCGGCCCGCACCCCCTGCAAAAGCGCCTGGGTGTCGATGCTCTCCCATGCGATCTGCGCTTTTAAGCCATGCTGTGCCAGCACCTGCTCCACAAAGCTCCGTCCGGCGCTGCCCGGCTCCCGGGCCAGCAGCGGCCATTCCAGCGCCTGCGCCAGGGTAATGTCCGCCTGCGCCGTCAGCGGATGTCCTTCGGGCAGCACCAGCACCAGCCGGTCCCGGCGAAAGGTCCGGCAGACCAAGGCCTCATCCGACACCGGACACTCGATCACCGCCGCGTCCAGCTCTCCGTCCCGGAGCTTTTGGCGAAGGGTGCCTCCGTTGGCAACGGTCACCTGCAGCGGGCAGTTGGGATGCCGCTGCCGCCAGGCTGCCGCTGCCTTTGGCAGCAGCACGTTTCCCAGGGTCACACTGCTCCCGATCCGGAGACAGCCGCCCTGCCCCAGCCCCTGCTCCATCTCCCAAAAACTCTCCAGGATGTGCACCGCCCGCTCGTACAGCCCATGGGCCTGGTCGGTGGGATACAGCCGCCTGCCCAGCCGCTCAAACAGGATGACGCCGTAGTGCTTTTCCAGCTCCCGCACCGCCACCGATACCGCCGGCTGGGTCATGTGCAGCCTTTCAGCCGCCCTTGTGATGCTGTTTTGCCGGTATACCGCCGCGAAGATCTCCAAATGCCGAAGGGTCATAGCTGCCTCCCATAAAAACAATTTATCCTTTTCATAAAATAATATCATTTTACTTATGCTTTCGCAAGGCGTATACTGCGTTTTGAGGTGATATTCATGACCAAACCCACCCTGCGTCAGCTCTTCTTCCAGATGTTCACCATCAGCGCCTGCACCTTCGGCGGCGGCTTTGTGATCGTCACCCTGATGAAGCAGCGGTTTGTGGAACAGCGCGGCTGGCTCACCGAACCCGAAATGCTGGACATGACCGCCCTTGCCCAGTCGGCCCCCGGTCCCATCGCAGTCAACACGGCCGTCCTGGTAGGCTGGCACCTTGCCGGTCTGCCCGGGATGCTGGCCGCCGTTCTGGGCTGCATCCTGCCGCCCATGCTCATCCTCTCGGTGATCTCGCTGTTTTACGCCGCCTTTTCCGCCAATCCCTACATTTCCCTGCTGCTCCGTGGGATGCAGGCCGGTGTTGCCGCCGTCATTCTGGACGTGACCGTCTCTTTGGGACAAACGGTCCTCGCCCAGCGGTCGCCCCTCCATTTGTTTTTGCTGGGCGGTTCTCTGCTTTTGGTGCTCTTCACGGCGGTGGACCCCCTGGTCCTTTTGCTGGGTGCCGCTCTTGTGGGAGTTCTGTTCCACCGAAAGGAGCCTGTCCAATGACCCTGCCCGCCCTGTTTTTCGCCTTTCTGCAGATCGGTGCCTTCAGCGTGGGCGGCGGCTATGCCGCAATGCCCCTCATCGAAAATCAGATCTGCACCCGTCATTGCTGGCTGTCCGCCGACGAATTTGCCCATCTGGTGACCATTGCGGAAATGACCCCCGGCCCCATCGCCATCAATGCCGCCACCTTTGTGGGCATCCGGATCGCCGGCCTTCCCGGCGCGGTGACAGCCACCCTGGGCTGCATCCTGCCCTCCTGTCTGATCGTCTCTCTGCTCGCCTGGCTATACCGCCGCTACAAGGCCCTTCCGCTGATGCGCTCGGTCCTGTCGGCCCTTCGGCCCGTAGTGGTGGCGCTCATCGCCGGTGCCGGTCTTTCCCTGCTGAAAAACGCCCTCTGGCAGGGTGCGCCCGTCCTTTCCGCTCCCTCGCCGCAGCAGGCGCTCCTGTTTGCCGGTGCCTTTCTTCTGCTCCGCCGGAAAGCCTGCAACCCGATCCTCACCATGGCCTCCTGCGGCGTGATCTATCTGCTCTTCAATCTGCCATAACGAAAAAAAGCACCCGTTCGGGTGCTTTTCTGTTTAATAAAGCCGATACGGCTCTGCCTTTTCCCGGAAAGCCGCGCAGTCCCGCTCCTGGCTCCGCAGCAGCGTTTCCGCCGTCCAGCCCTCCGACTCAAAACCCCGGTTTCCCGCCAGCAGGGAGATAAAGCACTTGCCCCCCTCACTGTGCGGCGGCAAAATCCCAAAGGTTTCGGGGAAGAGTTCCCGGGCCAGCTCCAGCAGCCGATAGCCCATCTCCACCGGGCGCAGGGCACCCTCGTCGGTGATGTGCAGATGGACGCCGCCGCAGCGCTCCCCCTTGTGCTTGGAGGAGCTGGGCACAAAGTACACCGGCGTGCTCACCACGCCCTCCAGCCCCAGGCCGTTAAAGGCGTCGCTGAAGGCTTCGGCATCCACTCCCGGCGCGCCCACGATGGCAAAGGGGTCTGCCGTGCCTCTTCCCTCGCTCCAGCAGGTGCCCTCAAAGAGGCAGGTGCCCGGATACAGCAGGGCCGTTTCAAACCGGGGAATGCCCAGGCTGGGCATCACCCAGATGCGCCCCCAGTCGGAAAACAGCATGTCCCGGGTCAGCCCCTGGCAGGGCACCACCTGCAGGTCGCAGCCGATGCGCTCTTCGGCGTTGACCATCCGGGCAAACTCGCCGCAGGTGAGGCCGTACCGCTGGGGCATCTCCCAGCAGCCCACAAAGCTGCGGCAGTCCGGCAAAAGGGTGGTCCCCTCCACCTTGCCTCCCAGAGGATTGGGCCGGTCCAGCACCACCAGCCGCTTTCCGGCTTTGGCGCAGTCGGCCATGGCGTTCTTCAGGGTGGAAATAAAGGTATAATACCGGCAGCCCACATCCTGGATATCGTACACCAGGGTGTCGAACCGCGCCAGCGCCTCGGGGGACAGCCCCTTGCTGTCCTTGCGGTAGAGGCTCATCATGGGCAGGCCCGAGGGTCCGTCGATGCAGTCCTCAAACAGCTCCCCGGCACCCTTGTCGCCCCGGACGCCGTGCTCGGGGGCCAGCAGCAGCCGCAGGTCGCAGACCTCCTTGAGCCGGTCAATGGAACTGCGGTTGTCCGCCGTTCTGCCCGAAGGCGAGGTGATAAGGGCAACCCTGCCCTGCAACAGGTGGGCAAACGCTTCCACCCGGTCGATTCCAAACAGTACCATCATAGCTCCTTTTCCATCACGGCAAACTCCCGCACTTCCCGGAAGCCCGCCTTGCGGTACATTGCTCTCGCGTGGTTGTCCACGCCGGTAAACAGGGTCATATACCGGGCGCCCACCGCCTTTTCGGCCTCCAGCAGCCGGTAAAACAGCAGCTTGCCCAGACCGTGGCCCTCCCATTCCGGGCCCACGGCAATGCCGGCGAAATAGCCCCGGCCGTTCTCCTCCGGCCGCACCGGCCCGGTGAATCCGGCCACCCTGTCGCCCCGGAGGCCCACCAGCAGGGGCAGACCCCCGTGGGCCGCCGCCGGGATCTCGGCGCTCCACATACTGTTGCGGAGGCTTTCCACCATCTCATCCACGCCCTTGTGGCGGCTTTCGTCATACCAGTCCACAAACCAGCCCTGCCCGGCCATCTCTTCGGCCCGGCGGGCCATTTCCGGCGGAAAAACATAGTCCGCCAAAGGCAGGTACATCCCCACCTGTCGGCTTTGCTCCCGCCAGCCACACCGGCGCAGAAGGGCGTGCTCCCGGCTGCCCACCGGCACGCCCGGGCGGTTGTTGTGCCGGGCACCCTGGCTGTCCGGGATGACCCAGGGCAGGCGAATGGGGCAGAAATAGCTGACCTTCAGCCGCCCGTAGCCCCGCAGTCCGGCATCCTGCCGCACCGCGTCCAAAAGCTCCTCGCAGTCCCCCAAAAAGCAGGCCAAAAAATCCTCCGCGCAGCAGGCGAAGCCGATGATGCGCCCGTTTTCCTCGGCCACCCAGGCCCGTCTGGGGTCAAAATCCGCATGACTGAGCAGCAGTTCCACCGCCTCGGGGGCATACTGCTCCGCCATCAGCGGCGCGATATCGTCGGTGTTTTGAAATGGCCGTACCACCATACCGTTATGCCCCCCTTACAGGGTATAGACCCCGTCCTTCTTGGTCATGGTCTTGCCGAAATAGACCTCCATAGCCCGGCACAGGTCAGCCAGATCCTGCACGCCGGCCGTCTCGCTCACCGAGTGCATGGCCAGCTGTGCCAGACCGATGTCCACCGTGCTCACCGGCACGTGGGTGTTGGCAATGCTGCCCAGGGTGCCGCCGCCGGGCAGGTCGGAGCGGTTGGCATAGACCTGGGTCTCCACTCCGGCCTCCTTGCAGACGCTGCGGAAAATGGCGGCGCTGACGCCGTCGGTGGCATACCGCTGGTTGGCGTTGTATTTGATGACGATGCCCTTGTTCATAAAGGGGGCGTTGTCGCCGTCGGCATATTCGGGATGGTTGGGGTGCCGTGCGTGGGCGTTGTCGGCAGAGACCAGGAAGGACTTCGCCAGCATGGTCAGAAGCTGCTGCTCGTCGCCGCCCAGGGCCAGCACGATGCGCCGCAGGGTGTCCCGCAGCAGGGTGGAAGCCGCGCCCTGCTTGGTCTCGCTGCCCACCTCTTCGTTGTCAAAGACGCAGCACACCGGGATGCTGCCGCCGGTCTGCGCCTTCAAAAAGCCCTGCATGAGGCCCCAGGCGCACTCCAGGTCGTCCAGCTTGGGGCTGTGGATGAACTGCTCCCTGTCGCCCAAAAGGGTGCCCTTCTGGCGGCAGTACAGGAACAGATCGTGGCCCAGGATATCCTCCTTGTCCACCCCGGCGGCCTCTGCCACGGCAGTCATAAAGCCGCCTGCGGCGCCTTCGTCGCCAAACAGGGGATAGGTGTCCACGTTGGCCTGGTACTTCATGCCGTCGTTGGCGGCCCGGTTCATGTGGATGGCCACGCTGGGGATCACCAGCAGGTCCCGGTCCACCTCCACCAAACGGATCTCGATGCCCTTTTCGGTCTGCACCAGCACCCTGCCGGCCACCGACAGGGGACGGTCGAACCAGGTGGCCATGAGGCTGCCGCCGTACTTTTCGGTGTTCAGCTGCACATAGTGGCCCACTGCGGGATGCTCGGGGTTCTCCTTGATCTTAAAGGTGGGGCTGTCGCTGTGGGCAGCCGCCATCAAAAAGCCGCCGGTGACCTGCTGGGGCACCCGGAAGGCCAGCACAGAGGAGCCGTTGCGGGTCACATAGTACTTGCCGCCGTGCTGCAGCGCCCAGGTTTCTTCTTCGGCCAGGGCGGTATAGCCCTCTTTTTTCAGAATTTCCTCAAACTTGCCGATGACATGATAGCAGCTGGGGCAGTTCTCCAAAAAGCCCAGCAGTTCCTTTGCCGTGTTCTTTGCCTGTTCCATCATAAATCCTCCATTCCAGTTTGCCTTCCCCCTGAGGGGGAAGGTGGCCCGCAGGGCCGGATGAGGGGGCGTATACAGCCCCTTGCTTCCTTACTGATTGTTTCCGCTTGCGCCTTCTGCGCCCAGATCGGCGCCCAGGTCACAGGTATAATGCCATTCAATTACATCCCCCGGCTGCACGGTGTACTGGCTGCAGCCATAGTTGGGGAAGGTGTCGTTGACGCTGTACATCCAGCCCGACAGGGCACCGGCGTCAAAGGCGTACAGGTTGCAGATGCCCTCGATATAGGCACTGTTGTACAGGGGCGTCTGCTCAAACTCCAGGTGCTGCTTGTGCTGCTTGAGGGTGCGCTGCAGCACGTTGAACACGCTCTCTCCCTGGCTGAACTCGGCCTCGGCGGTGAACAAAATGCCGTCGGCAGGCACCAGCTCGGCCTTATCGGGGTCCAGATCGGGGTTGCCCATCAGCTTGTCACAGCGGATGGTCAGAGTACACTTCCACTCCACGGTTGCCTCGGTGGGCGCCTCGGTAGGGGCCTCGGTGGGGGCCTGGGTGGCCGGTTCGGTCACCGGCTGGGCAGGCGCCTCTGTGGGCGCCTCGGTGGGTGCCTCGGTCACCGGTTCGGTGGCCGGCTCGGTGGCCGGCTGGGTGGGCGTTTCCGAAGGCGCCGTGGGCGCCAACGGCTGCCGCTCGGGCACCGCAGGGGCGCCGCACCCGGCAAGCAAACACAGAGCCAGCACACAAATCAACAGTCTTTTCATACGTACCTCCTTGAAAAACCTTCCCCCTGGGGGGAAGGTGGCTCGAAGAGCCGGATGAGGGGTGTCCCCCTTGCATATCGTTCCATACTTTGCTATACTAAAGCAAACAGATTTTCAACTTCAGGTGATGTTATGGAGCTTTCCTATATTCTGGCCGACCCCAGCGGCAACACCACCGCCTTCGTCCTCACCCCGGTGGCCCGGGGCTCCTACGGCCCGGTGGCCCGACAGGTGATGGCGGCGCTGAACGCCGAACAGGTGGCCTTTATCCACGACGGACGGATGGACATGATGGGCGGCGAATTCTGCGGCAATGCCAGCCGCAGCTTTGCCCTGTGGCAGGCCCTGCACCGGGAGGACGGCCTGTCCCTGCGCCCCTTCACCGGGGAGGAGCAGGTCTCGGTCCGGGTGTCCGGCGCGCCGCGGCCCTTGGATGTTGCCATCCGTGGCCGGGAGGATGCCCTTTATGCCGCCATAAAGATGCCCCTGCCCCTCCGTGTCCTGCCGCTCACCGACCCCGCTCTGGGCCCGGTGACCCTGGTGGAATACCCCGGCATCAGCCATCTGGTTCTGGAGGGCCGAACCCCCGATGACGGTGACCTTGCCGCCGCCCGGGCTTTGCTCACCGCTTTGAATGCCGACAGCGGCTGCTTCGGCCTGCTTTACGCCAACGGCAGCAGCCTGCGGCCCCTGGTCTATGTCCGGGACACCGACACCCTCATCTGGGAGGCCTCCTGCGCCTCGGGCACCTGTGCCGTGGCCGCCGCCCGGGCCCTGGCCCAAAAAACCACCCTGGAACTGGAACTTTTCCAGCCCGGCGGCAGTCTGACTGCCAAAGCCCAATTACAAAACGGCCAATTGACGGCCCTCACCCTGGACGGCCCGGTGACCTTCCCAAAGTCGGGCCGCCTGAGCCTTCCCCCTCAGGGGGAAGGTGGCACGGCGCAGCCGTGACGGATGAGGGGGGCCTTCCACCACCTCCCACTTCATACAGAAAGGAGCCTCCTATGAAACTTCTCTTCAAACAGCGCTTTTTCACTTGGTTTGACAGCTACGATATCTATGACGAGTCGGGCGCCACCCTCTTCACGGTGGAGGGTCAGCTTGGCTGGGGCCACACCCTGCACATCAACGATGCCAAGGGCGAGCACATCGCCACCCTCAAGCAGCGGCTGTTCACCTTCCTGCCCAAGTTCGACCTGTACATCGGTGAGGATCTGGTGGGCACCATCACAAAGGACTTCACCTTTTTCGCCCCGGCCTTTGATGTGGACTTCAACAACTGGCGCGTAGAGGGTCAGTTCATGGAGTGGGACTATGACATTCTGGACAAGTTCGGCGGTCAGGTGGCCTCCATCTCCAAAGAGCTGTTCAACTGGACCGACACCTATGTCATCGACGTTGCCGACCCCGACGACGCCCTGTACGCCCTGATGGTGGTACTGGCCATCGACGCCGAAAAGTGCTCCCGCGACTAAGCCTTCCCCTTGAGGGGAAGGTGGCCCGCAGGGCCGGATGAGGTGTTCCCCGCCCGCTCCCGCTATTCCTCCGACGGCCCCTCCGGGCCGTCTTTTTTATTGTCGTATTCTTCCAAAAAGCTGTGTTCTTCCCCGTCCTGCTTCCACCCCAGCAGGGTGTCCATGTTCACCATGTGGATGGCGGCAAAAATGTGCTTTTCCACGTCGGGGTTGGTTTTGCGCAGCTCTTTCAAAAGCGCCTTGGTCTCCTTGCGCTTGGAGAGACTCTCCTTGCCCTGGGTTTCGGCCTTTTCGGTGAACCGGCAGGCGCACTGCAAAAACTGCAGCCCGTGGTACCTGGCCCAGGCGATGATATCCTCCTCATGCACCCGGTACATGGGCCGGATGAGCTCCATGCCGGGATAATTCTGACTGTGCAACTTGGGCATCATGGCCTGGATCTGGGCCCCGTACAAAAGACCCATCAGGGTGGTCTCCACCACGTCGCTGAAGTGGTGGCCCAGGGCGATCTTATTGCAGCCCAACTCCTGGGCATACTTGTACAAATACCCTCTGCGCATCCGGGCGCACAGGTAGCAGGGATTCTTTTCCACCCCCGACACAAAGCGGAAGATGTCGGTCTCCCGCACGGTCACCTCCAGCCCCAGCAGGGCGGCGTTGTCCAGAATCCGCTGCCGGTTCTGGGGGGTGTACCCCGGGTCCATCACCAGATACTTCACCGCAAAGGGGAAGTCCGACCGCCGCTGCAGCATCTGCATGAGCTTTGCCAGCAGCATGGAGTCCTTGCCCCCCGAGATGCACACGCAGATGCTGTCCCCGGGCTGAATGAGCCGATATTCTTTGATCCCGGCGATAAAGGGGCCCCACAGCGCATCCCGGTATTTTTTCTGGATGCTGCGCTCCACCTGTTGGGCAGGGGTCAGCTTGCTCAGATCGCGGGCCACAGGGCCACCTCCCTTACAAAATGATATGACAGCAGTCCTTTACCCGGCAGGCCTCGAAATACACCCGCTCCAAGGGGATCCATTCGGTGAGAAACCGCCGGAGCATTTGCTCGCCGTTGCGGCGCAGGATCCGCTCTTTCTGGAGGGTCTCCTCCACCTCCACCAGCACCCGCAGGTCAAAGTATTCCCGCAGCATGGGGTGCAGGCTGTAGGCCCCCTCCACGATGACCACATCCCGGACTTCCGCCCGGACAGTTTTGTTCACCGCCATCACCGAGCAGTCAAACACACCGTATTCCGGCTTCTTGCCCTGCCGGATGGGCTCCAGCACCTCTGCCCGCACCCGTTCCCAGTGGACGTTGCCGCCGGGCTGGGCGAACCGTTCTTCCGTCCGCATCTCCATAGGCAGGAAAAAGTCATCCATGTGGATCAGCGTGGCCTGCAGTTCCTCTGCCAGAGCCGCCCCCAGGGTGGATTTTCCGCTGGCGCTGCCGCCGTCGATGGCCACCAAAAAGGGCTTCTTGTTTTCCCTGCGCTGTTCGATCTCCCGTTTCAGCCGGGATACCCGCTGTTCCATGGACCCACCGCCTTTCTTAACTGAATTATTATACCACACCCTTGCGGAAGTGGCAACCGCCAGTGCTCCCCGCGCCGAAACCTTGTCATCCCGAGCGCAGTCGAGGGATCTCAGGGCAGATGCCAAAATCTTCATATATTTTTAAGATTTCAAACCCTTTTCCCCCATGCCCTTTTCCTGTATAATGAAACCCATAGATCAACTGTCCGCCCCCGCGAAAGGAGTACCCATGAAAAAGATTTCCACCCGGGCCGTTGCCTGGATCCTGCTGATCCTGCTGGCCCTGTCCTGCATCATCCCGGCCTTTGCCGCCGAAGGCGATGCCCGCACCGTACAGACCGTCCTGGGCGACGGCCTCACCCTCACCCAGCTGAACAGCTATCTCAGCGGCGTCCGCCGTCAGCAGTTCACCCTGGACTATGAGCCCGGGGGCTCGGTGCAGCCCCTGGTTCTGTACGGCGACACCCTCTACGGCAAATCCACCGTCAACCAGGTGGTGGACTATGCCGAAAGCCTTGGCTACCACGTGCTGGCCGCCGTCAACTCCGACTATTTCTTCACCGGTTCGGGCATCCCCACCGGCATGACCATCCAGGACGGTGTCCTGGTGACCTCCGACGGAAGCTGGAACGCCGTGGGCATTCTGGAAAACGGCAAGGCCTTTGCCGACACCCCCAAGCTGTCCCTCACCCTCACCACCGAGGACGGGGAGGAATACCCCATCCACGCCCTCAACAACGTCCGCACCGCCGAGGGCCTGTATCTCTACACCGACGATTTTGATTACTGCACCCGCACCACCGCCGAGGGCACCGAGGTGGTGCTTCAGCTGGGCAGCCGCTACAATCAGCTGAAAATCGGCAAAAAGGTAGAGGCCACCGTGGCCTCCATCGCCCAGAGCAAGAACACCGATATCGGTGAAAACCAGATGGTGCTGTCCCTCACCGCCAACAACAAGCCCGGCCTGGACCTGTATTCCATGCTGGAGGAGGGGGAAAAGGTCACCATCCGGGCCACCACCCCCGATGACCGCTGGGAGGATGTGGTTTGGGCCACCGGCGGCGGCAACATTCTGGTCCGTGACGGCCAGCTCACCGCCGACGCCAACGTGTCCGGCCGGGAACCCCGCACCCTGCTGGGTGTCCGCGAGGACGGCTCCTTCACCGTTATCCAGTGCGACGGCCGCCAGACCGGCCTCAGCGCGGGCCTTTCCCTCACCGAGGGCGCCCGTCTGCTGATGGATATGGAATGCACCACCGTCATCAACCTGGACGGCGGCGGCTCCTCCATCACCGCCGTGTCCTATCCCGGCCTGCCTTCCCAGGTCCTGTCCTCCCCCTCCGACGGCAGCCCCCGTGCCGGCGCCACCTACCTGCTTTTCGTGGCCACCGGACGGGACACCGGCAGCACCTACGGCACGGCGGTCTATCCCCGTTCGGCCACCGTCCTTGCCGGCTCGGTGCTGGAAGTGTCGGCCTTCAGCTACAATAAGTACTATCTGGGCTTCCTGGACGCCACTGACCGCATCGAGAGCTCTGACGGTCTGGTGGAGGACGGCCTGTTCTACGCCCCCGACTACCCTGCCGACTGTCTGCTGACCACCGGCGACAGCCGCTGCCAGACCGCCCTCATCACCGTCACCGACCGGGTGGCCTCCCTCCGTCTGGCCCGCGGCGGCAAGACCCTGTCCTCCCTCACCCTGGACTGGGCCAGAGTGCCCAGCTGGACGTGGTGGCCTCCGACGGCCTGCGGCCCATCACCTGCACCGATGACCAGTTCACCTTCTCGGTGACGGGCAACATCGGCACCGTGGATGAAGAAGGTCTGTTCACCGCCGGCACCACCCTGGGGGAAGGCGCCGTCACCGTGTCCTACGGCGATGTGTCCTACAGCCTGCCGGTGACCATTTCCGGCAAGCCGGGCACCCTGCTGGAGGGCTTTGAGACCGGCACCGACTGCGGCACCTTTGGCTCTGCCCTGTCCTCTGCCGCTGTCACCACCGACCTGACCCAGGTGCCCTACGGCGGCGCCGCCCTGTCCCTCACCTACCAGGGCCAGGCCGAGGATATGTCGGAATACCTGCTGTCCGACCCCGTGACCCTGTCCGGCCCCTCCCATCTGGCCATGATGGCCAAGGGCAGCGGCGACTGGCAGTGGCTCTTCCTGCTGAAGGACGGCTCGGTGACCACCCTGCCCATGGAGCTGACCGGCGAGGGCTGGCAGGTTACCGCCACCGCCCTCCCCGAAAATGCCGAAAGCCTGCTGGGCTTTGCCTGCCAGGGTGCCGGCACCGGCACCCTGCTGCTGGACCAGATCACCGGCCACTTCGGCGGTGTCACCGCCGATACCACGCCCCCCGAGTTGGAGATGGCCCTCACCGAAGAGGGCACGCTGACCGCCGCCCTCTCCGACAGCGGCGAGGTGGCCCTCACCAAGGCGGACATCGCCCTGCTGGTGGACGGCGAGACCGCTTCCTTCACCTTCTCGGGCGGCACCCTCACCGCCGCTCTGCCCCAGGACGGCCTGCTCCACCGTATCACCCTCATCGCCCGGGATGCCGCCGGCAACCTGGCCCGCAGGAGCATGGATGTGGGCACCCTGCCCGCCTCCTTTGCCGATATGGAGGGTCACTGGGCGGCCTCCCACGCCGAATACCTGCTGCAGAAGGGCGTGTTCTCCCCCTCCGAAGCCTTCAACCCCGGCACCAAGGTGTCCAATGAAATGGCCGCCACCATGCTCTCCCGTTACCTGGGCGTGAATGTGGCCGACTACGCCCAGGTGGAGCTGCCCTACACCGACGCCGCTAAGATCTCCGACTGGGCCCTGCCCCATGTCCGGGCCATGTACGCCCTGGGCGTCATGAAGGGCAGCACCGATCCCCTCGGCCGTTCGGTGCTGCTGCCCCAGAACAACTGCAGCCGTGCCCAGATCATGACCATCCTGGGCCGCACCCTCTCCCGTGGCTACAGCTACGGCCCCTGTGCCTTTACCGACAGCCGGAAGATCCCCGACTGGGCCCGTGACCACATCGACCTGCTGTCCGCCCTGGGGGTCATCACCGGCGGCGACTCGGGCAAGGTCGATCCCCTTGGCACCATCACCCGTGCCGAGTTCGCAGCCCTGCTGTACCGCATGTATTAACTTTGCAGGACGGCCCCCACCGGGGCCGTCTTTGTTTTTTGCCCGTGAAAAAAGCCGGGCGGCAGGAGCGCCCCCAGCGCCGTCTGCCCGTCCCGGTCTTTTTGTCTTTGCAAATGCAGTTGTTTTGAAGATGACGCTGCAGCTGCTGTTGGAGTTGCAGCTGCAGCTGTAGGTGAAGTTGGAGCTGTAGTTGTAGTTGGCATTTTTTGCATCGGTTTGCTATGCAAAACTATGCACATGCATGCATTTGCTATCGCTTGCTATCCTTTGCTATCGGTTTGCTATTTCTAACTGCCGGGCATCAAAAAAGCACCCCATCCGGGGTGCTTTCTTGTTTCACTTCTTTTCCCGGCCCAGAAAGCCGAAAATATACACGCACAGGGCCACGCCCAGCAGGAAAAACACCGGGCTGCCAAAGGCATTGGCCAGCACGTTGCCCAGCAGCAGGGCGGCCACCGAAAAGATCAGCCGGGCGGCTTTGTTCAGCTTTACAGCCGCACCACCGTCTCTTCCAGGGCCTTGCGGCTGTCGTGCATGGAGGAGGGATGGCTGCTCTCGGCAGGATAGCCCAGGGGCAGCAGGGCAAAGACCTCTTCATTCTCGGGGATGTTGAAGGCTTCCTTGGTCTGCTTGGTGTCAAACCAGCACACCCAGCAGGTGCCCAGACCCAGCTCCTGTGCCTGCAGCATCATCTGGGTGGTGACGATGGAGCAGTCCATCTCGGCAGAGGACCGATCGTTGAAGGGGTTGACCCAGGCCTGGTCCTTGCAGCCGCACACCATCAGCACCACAGGGGCGTTAAAGGCGCAGCGGGTGATGCCCCGGATCTTTTCGATGGCATCCTCGCTCTCCAGCACATAGATCTTCTGGGGCTGCTGATTTTTGGCGGTGGGGGCACAGGCGCCGGCAGCCAGCACCTTCTGCAGCTTTTCCTCTTCCACCGGCTTTTCGGCAAACTTACGCACCGAATAACGGGCCTTTGCCAGTTCTAACAATTCCATGGTCGTTGCTCCTTTTCAGCGGTTTTTTTGCATGTTGTAAAAATCCAGATAGCTCTGCAGGATCACCTGGGCCGCCACAGCGTCCACCCGGGCCCGCTGCTTGTCCCGCTTTTTGCCGGCATCCGACAGGATGCGGTTGGCGGTGACAGAGCTGCCCCGTTCATCCCAGAGCACCACCTCCAGGCCGGACTTTTCCCGGAGCTGTGCGGCAAACTCCCGGCACTCCAAAGCCTTGGGACCCTCGGTGCCGTTCATGTTGAGGGCCAGGCCCACCACGATCCGGCCGGGCTTTTCGGCCTGGATCTCCTTACAGACGGCCTCCAGCAGCCGCTCCCGGTTGTGCTCGGCAATGGTGATGGATCTTCCGGCCAGAAAGCCGCTGAGATCGGACACGCACACGCCGGTGCGTGCCTTTCCCAGATCGATACCCATGATCTTCATGGATCACACCAGCCGCAGATCGTTGTAATGATGCAGGCCGTCCTCTTCCAGCTTGCCCACGCGGCCCACCAGCAGCCACCGCTGGTTACGGTGATCGTAGATGATCTCTTTCAGCAAGCGGAAGTTTTCGATCTTTCCTGTATTGGAAACGTGGGTGCGGGGACCGGTACAGGGCTGGAGATAGCCGCCGATGCGGATGGTCCGGTCGTCCACATATTCCACATCCAGGTTGGCCGCGATGTCGGCCTGCACCTTGGCCTCCAGCTCGTCCAGATCCACCTCGGGAGGACTGTCGTGGAAGATCATCAGGAAGCCGTTCTTGATATCGCCGTGGAGGGCCCGCATGACCTCCTTTTCGGGCATGTGCCACTCGCAGAGGTCCTCTGCGGTGTGGGCCATCAGACGGGTGCGCACCGACTTGTGGACGATCCGGGCCACGTCGGAGGGCAGGGGGCCAAAGATATTGGGACGGGTGACGATGACCTCCTCACCGATGCCCACGATCAGGTCGGCGTTGAAGCGCAGGGCCTCGTAAACCAGGTCAAAATGCTCGATGATGACACGCTTGCCCCGGGCAACGGCCTCCTGGATGCCCTCCACCAGGGTGTGGAGCTGAGAAAAGCCCATCTCAAAGCGCATATCCAGGTGATAAGTATGGGGAGAATAGAACCGGTTTTCCTCGTCCTGGCACAACAGGGGCAGGGGGCGCACGTTGACGCCCTCGTCGTCGTTGGTCAGCTCCAGACCGGGGAACATGCCCTTGATGATCATGGACTTGCCCGAACCGGCCTCGCCGATGACGCCGATGACCCGGTCGGCGGGGCTGAGATGCTCCTGGGCGATCTTCATGCCCAGCTGATACATACGGTCACGGCCGCGGGGCGCGGAATAAACAGTATACAGATGATCGCCGGAACTTCCGTTGAAAGACATAGAAAAGCCTCCTTTTATCTGCAAAAAATCATTTCAAAAGTTGTGCCAGTTTGTCCATGGCGTCGTCGATGAGGGCGCTCATGCCCTGGCTGCCCACCCCGGCCACCAGGGTGCTGCATTTGTCCGAGGGCAGCAGGATGCGCACGGCGTCGCTCTGGCCCACCGCCCTGGCCATTTCGGGGGTCACCTCGCCCAAAAGGGCGTCTGCGATGACCATGCCCATGGGGCCCAGGATGATGTCCGCCTTGCGGCAGGCCACCACCACGGCGTTTTCACCCGTGGCAGCCCGGGGCGCCCCGGCCTTGAGCATACTTTCGGTGGCCATGCTGTTGGTACCCACCGCCAGAAGCTCCTGCCCGGGGAAGCGCTCCAGCACTTCCTTCACCAGCTGTTTTCCCAGACGGCCTCCCTGGCCGTCCACAACGAGGATGGTCATTTAGGCCTCCTCACCGGGCTCGCCGCCCATGGCGTCCCACAGCTCTCGGGTGATCTGGCCGATCTGGACGTTCATGCGGCCCTCGGAGCCCTCCTCCAGCTGCCAGTTGCAGAAACACACCACGAAGGGCTTCCTGGCAAAGATGATGCCGGTGTCATGGGTGACGCCGTCGTCCTCGCCGGTCTTGTGGGCGGCCCGGCCCTCACCGGGCAGCAGCAGGGGGATCTTGTTGGTGCACTGCTGGGCCAGCATCATGTCGATCATCTCTTTGGAGGCCTCTTTGCTCACCACTTCGCCGCGGTAGAGCATTTCCAGCAGCTTGCCGATGCCGTCGCCCGAGATATAGTTGCGCAGGCCCCGGAACTCGGGCCGCTTTTCAAACAGCTTGCGGGACAGCTTGCAGCCCGCCAGGCCCAGCCGCTCAATGTTGGCCTGGATATTGTCGATGCCCAGCAGGTCGATGAGCATATTGGTGGCCATGTTGTCGGAAATGGTGATCATCAGCCAGCACAGGTCGATGGGGGTCACCTCCATGCCGCTGTGCATGAGGGTCAGCACGCCGCAGATGGGCACCCGGTTTTCATCCCTGACGGTGAGCTTCTGCTCCCGGGACACCGTACCGGCCTCGATCTGGCGAAACAGCTCGGCCATGACGGTGAGCTTGATGACGCTGGCAGCCCCCATGGGCTCGTGGGAATTGTAGCTGAAGCTGTCGCCCGAGGTCAGGTCTTTGAAGTAAAAGGATGTATGGCCGGGAAAGGCCTTCACCCGTTCGATAATGCTTTGTTTCAGTGCTTCCATCGGATTTTCCTCCTGTATGTGGTTAAAATACCGTTATTCTTCCCATTTTCCCGGGCACCGCCGGGCCAGCGGCCGGGTGACAAAGGTCTCGCGGCACAAACGCCGGATGTTCTGGGCGGCCTTTTTCGCCGCTGCCTCTTCGGTAAAGATACCGAACACCGCCGAGCCCGAGCCGGTCATCCGGGCACCCAGGGCGCCGTCCTTTTCCAGCTGGCCGATGATCTGTCCGATGGCGGGATGCTGTCCGGCCACCGGCTCCTCCAGGGCGTTGAACATGCCCGCCCCCAGGGCCTGCAGGTCGCCCTGCTCCAGAGCCGCTGTCACCGCCGAGCTGGGGGGACAGACCTGCCGGGGCTGCTCGTCATAGAGGGCAAAGGCCGCCTTGGTGGACACCGAAAAGGAGGGCTTTCCCACCACCAGAAAGCAGTCGGGCATGGGGCTGAGGGGCTTGAGCTTTTCGCCCACGCCGCCGGCCAGGGCCGTTCCGCCCCAAAGGCAGAAGGGCACGTCGGCACCCAGGGTGAGGGCGGTCTCGGCCAGCTTTTTGTCGCTGAGGGGCAGGCCAAAGGCCCGGTTCAGCAGCCGCAGCACACAGGCGGCGTCGGTGCTGCCGCCCGCCATGCCGGCCCCCACCGGGATGACCTTTTTGATGTTGATGTGCAGACCGGGATTCTCCACCCCGGCGGCACGGAAAAAGGCCTCGGCGGCCTTATAGGCCAGATTGCGGTTGTCACAGGGCAGATAGGGCCGGTTGCACCGCAGGGAGATCCCTCCCCGGTGATGGACCGCCACCGACACCAGGTCGCACAGGTCGATAGCCTGGAACACGGTCTCCAGCTCGTGGTAGCCGTCCTCCCGCAGGCCGTGAATGCCCAGATATAAGTTCAGTTTGGCAAATGCCGTTCCGTTAAAGGTTTTCATAATGGTTTCCTTGTTGTCAAATCGAAAGCTGCACCGGCTTGCGCTGCCGGTAGATGGTCACCTTGTCAAATCCTGCCGCCCGCATGGCTTCATAGGCCTCCCGCACATGAATACCCACGTGCTGGGCATAATGAGCGTCGGTGCCCACCGTCACATAGCGGCCGCCATACTGCCGGAAGGCCTCCAGCACCCACTGCTCGCCGCCCACACAGCCCATCCAGCGGCGCTGGCCCACCGTGTTGACCTCCAGGGCCCGGCCGCTTTCGGCCAGCTCTTTCAAAAAGGGCAGGGCGTATGCCTTCCACGGGGTGAGAGTGGGCTCCACATAGCCCTCCATTTTGCGGATGGGATAATCGTAATGGCCGAAGGTGTCAAAATCGGCCACCCGCACCATTTCCCGGGCCTCTTCAAAAAATTGCCGGTACATCTCATCCCGCACTTCGGCTTTGGAATAATCGTAGTCGGTGTAGATGCTCCGTCCCGGCCGCAGGTCGTGGAGGCTGCCGATGACCATGTCATAGTCGCCGCTTGCCGCCACCGCCCGGCTGTGCGCCGCATTCCAGTGGGGCTGGCCGATCTCCACGCCCCGGAGCACCTCCAGCCGACCTTCCCACCGGGCCTTTACCCGGGCCAGCTCAGCGGTGCGCCCTTCCACCCGCAGCAGATAATAGGGGCTGGGCACGCCGTCCTTTTTGTATTCAAAATGATCGGTGATGGCCACGGCGGACAGACCGCCCTCCCAGGCCGCCCGGCACACCTCTTCCATGTTGCAGTGGGCGTCGTTGGAATACCAGGTATGGGTGTGGGTGTCGGTCAGATGGATCATAGGTGCCTCCGGACAGGGATTTTTCCTTAGTATATCACACTTCTTCGCATATTTCTATCCGAAAACCGCAAACTACTGGCCAGGAGGTGTTATTTTATGCATAAGATCCCGTTGATCCTCACCATTGTGGGCGGTCTGAACTGGGGCCTGGTGGCCCTGTTCCGGTTCGATCTGGTGGCCTGGCTGTTCGGCAGCAGCGCTGCTCTGGGCAGCCGCATCATCTACGGCCTCATCGGTCTTTCCGCCCTGTGGTGCGTCACCCTGCTCTTCCATCGGGAGGAGCCCCATCACCATCACGCTTAAACAAAAAAGCACCCCAAGGGGTGCTTTTTTCATTTCATCAGGTTGTATCCCAGCCAAAAGGCCGCCCGGCCGGTGACCCACAAAAAGGCCGTCATGCCATAGCCGAACAACAGCCCGGTGACAAAGCGCCGGGGATTGGTGCTTTCATATTGGGTTTTCAGCTGCCGCAGGCCGTCCGCCACCATGGGCGCCATCAGCAAAACCGTCAGCCACACCGGCGGCAGCCAAACAAGGCACAGCGCCAGCCCCGCCGCCGTGCCCAGCAGGGTACCGGTGCACCGGGCGCACACCGGGAACTGCCGCCCCTTCCAGAAAAAGGACCGGTCGGCCCGGCAATGGCAGGCGCACAGGCGGGGCAGCCAGCGGTACAGCCACCCGGTCACAGCATGGCGCTGCATCCGCCCACCAGCAGCATCAGTACATAAAAGCCCAGATAGATCAGCGCGCCCATGCCCGCCGCCTTGGCGCAGTTGGGCTTGCTGTCCTTCCACACCAGCCAGAGGATCAGGCCCGCGATGGGGACGCAGCAGCCCAGCACCGTCCAGCCAAAGCTGCCCGAATCATCCACTGCCGGGGTGGTCATCTGTCGGCGGCCGCACTCCGGACAGATGGTGGCAACACTTTCCATCTGCGCGCCGCAATGTCTGCAATAAGCCATAAACATCCTCCTTTGTCTCTTTCTTGCTTTTATTATACAAAAAAGCGGCTCTGCAGGCAACAGAACCGCTTTAAATTTCAGAATTGCTTAAGATTTCAGCACGTCCAACAGCATTCCCTGGGCCAGGCCCTCCTTGATGTCCGACTCGTCCACGATCACCGTGCCCAGATCGGCCGCCCGCTTGCGCAGGCCCACAAAGCCGTGGGAGATCTCCGAGGAGGTGACCATGGCCGCCTTGGCCCGGACGCCGCCGAACTTGCGGGCATAGACCAAAATCTCGTTCATGCTGTTGGGATTGGGCAGACCGCTCTTGCAGGAGATAAACAGCGGTGTGATGCCGGTACAGGCGATGATGTCGATCTCGTTATAGGCGGTGCCGCTGGCCTGTTTTTCCGCCTCGCCCCAACCGATGCGCACCGAAAGGCGCACGTCGTGGAAGGCCCCGCTGTCCTTGAGCAGCAGATAGGTCAGCACTTCCAGCCACTTGCCGCTATCGCACAGGCACTGCTTGGTCTGCGCATCGGGGATGCGGAAGCGCACCCGTTCCCCCCGAACCTTCAGATCCTTCAGCATACCCACCTGCTCCAGCCGCCGGAGGTAGGAAACATCCCCCGGAACGGCCACGCCGTCGGCGGTGCGGAACTCCAGCAGGTTGTCCACCTGCAGGTCCTTTGCCCGGGCGGCGGCCATCTGGATGTACAGGCACTGCTCCTTCCACTTGGGCTGGTTTTCCAGCACCAGTTCACAAAAGCCCCGCAGCCGCTCCCGGCAGCTGTCATCTGGGACCTGATAGCCGTTGCCCGCCAAAAAGGCCCCGTTCATATTGAGGTGGTCCTCCAGCGTCAGCCGGGGAAAGACAAACTGCCGCTCCAGCGCCTCGCAGCCCTGGATGTTCACCAGACTGCGGCTCTCCATATGGATGTGCATCATGGGCGCATCGTGGCGGACGGCAAAGGAAAAGGATGCCAGCAGCATGGTCTCCGACCCGCCGGTGAAGTCAAATACCGCCTCCGGGTGCTGCCGCCAGAGCTCCTCCAGCGCCGCCCGGATGCTGTCCAGCTTTTCCTCCTCCACGGTGAGAAACTCCACCTGCGTCTGGGGCAGGCGGCTGTGCACAGCACGCAGCGTGCCCTGCCGCTGGCTTTCCTCCACACTGTGGTCGGTGAGATAGATCACCGTCCGGGGTGCGAAGGCAAAGCAGCCCAGCACATTGTTGATGGTATTGTGAGAGAAAAACTCCACCAGTGTGACCACCTGATCCATTGCACAGCCTCCTTCCGCTGTACGGGGAAAACCTTACTCGCCCTGTTCCTCTTCTTTCTTGGCCTGTTCCCGTGCTTCCTGCAGCGCCGAGCGCAGGGTCTCGTCCTGGATCTCCTCCAGGTTTTCGGGAGCGATGTCCTCTTCCTTGTTCTTACGGTTCTTCCTGGCTTCCTTCTCGGCAGCCTTGCGGGCCCGCTCTTCGGCAGCGGCCTTGTCACGGGCGCGGCCCTCTTCCAGCTCGGCCTGGAAAGAGGCCTTCTCGCTCTCGTCCATGCCTTCCATTTCCTTGTCCAGCATCTTGGCGATCTCGGCGTCCACGTGCTCTTTCTGCTGGGTCTTGAACACCAGGTTGAAGTCCTTCTTCTCCAGCTCGTTGTAGGTGTACTCGGTCTTGAGGCGCTGTTCATCCACCACCTGCTCCCAGACGGTCACCAGCTCGTCGTTGTTCTGCTTGTTGATCTCCAGATTGCCGTTTTCAAAAGCCCGCAGCACGCCGTCCATCCGCAGGATGCAGGGATAGCAGAGGGTCTTTCCGAAATGGGGCGCCTCGATCCACAGAAGATAGATATCGCGGGTCTTGTGCCGTGCCTCGTAGTAACAGGTGCGGCGGGAATCGCCCAGGAAAAAGGCCTTGATCTTGTTCTTCTTTCGGACCTCATTCACCAGCGCTTCGGTACAATATTTCATAGCAGCATTCTCCTTTTGCCGTTTAAGCCCATATTTATGTTCATTTTACCTTTCTCCGACGGAAAAGTAAACAGTTAAAATGTAAACTGACGCATATTCCCCGCAAAAAAAGCATATTGTTTGCCCGGGAGAACAAAAAAACGGAAGGCCGAAGCCTTCCGTTGGTACCTTATTCAGATCACAGAGCCAATTCGCGACGGCAGTTGTCGCAGATGCACTTGTCCTTGTACAGGGTGACCTTCTTGTTGCTGCCGCAGAAAACACAGCTGGCCTCATGCTTCCGCAGGATGACAGAGTTGCCCTCGGTATAGATCTCCAAAGGATCGCCGCAAGCCATATCCAGGGTCTTGCGCAGCTCAATGGGCAGAGTGATGCGGCCAAGATTATCAATATGTCGAACGATACCGGTAGATTTCATAAGCCATTTCCTCCGAAAAAAGTCGATTTCTTGATCTTTTACTTATTTTGCCTGTTCATAAAGGAAAAGTCAACCATTAAAGCGACTAACTTTTGTGTCAAATTTTGATGCTTTCTGTATATTTTGCGTAGTGAAAGGAGGCCTGTCACCGTGCTCATGTCCCGTGTCGTGGCCCTGCTGGCGCTGCTTTCCCTGGTACTGGGCGCCCTCACCGGGCGGATGGCCCAGGTGTCCCAGGCCACCGTGTCGGGCGCCGAAGAGGCCGTCCGCCTGCTGCTGCGCATCGGCGGCACCCTCTGCCTGTGGAACGGCCTTATGGAGGTCATGGTGCAGAGCGGTCTGGCAAAGAAAGTGGCCCGGCTGCTGCAGCCCCTCATCCGCCTGCTCTTCGGCAGCTATGCCGAGGATGAGACCGCCCGGGCCGCCATCGCCCAGAACATGGCCGCCAACCTGCTGGGGCTGGGCTCTGCCGCCACCCCTTCGGGCCTGCGGGCGGCAAAGCGGCTGCGGGAGCTGTCCGACAGAAGGGGCGTACCGCCCCACGGGGTCTTTCTGCTCATCGTGCTCAACACCGCCTCCCTGCAGCTTTTGCCCACCACGGTGGCCGCCCTCCGGGCCGGTCTGGGCGCGGCCCAGCCCTATGACATCCTGCCCGCCGTCTGGCTGTCCAGCGCGGTTTCGGTGACGGTGGGGATGATGGCCGCCCGGCTCATGAGAGGGGGCGGCAGGCTGTGACCTCCTTTATCGTGCCTTCGGTCATTTTGTTCATCCTGCTTTACGGTCTGGGAAAGGGGGTGGACCTGTACGCCGCCCTCACCTCCGGTATGAAGGCCGGCCTTCGGGTGTGCGCCGACATTTTCCCGGCGGTGCTCACCATGCTGGTGGCGGTGACCATGGTCCGGGCCTCGGGGGCCATCGACCTGCTGTCGGCCTTTCTGTCGCCCCTGCTGGAACTGTTGGGTATGCCCGCCGAGTGCCTACCCCTGGCCCTGCTGCGGCCCTTTTCGGGCAGCGGCGCTTTGTCGGTGGGCAGCGAGGTCATGGCCCGCACCGGGCCGGACAGCCTTGCCGGGAGGGTGGCCGCCGTCATGCTGGGCAGCTCGGACACCAGTTTTTACACCATCGCCGTTTACTCGGCCTATCTGGGGCTCAAGGACACCCGCTACACCCTGAAGGCCGCCCTGTGCGCCGACCTGGCGGCCTTTGTGATGAGCGGCCTGGCCGTCCGTCTGCTGATGGGATAAAAAAGCCCCACCCTGTCATCCTGAGCGAAGCGAAGGATCTCCCAGCCTCGGCATCGAGCCGTCTGACAAGGGAGATTCTTCGGCCTGTGGCCTCAGAATGACACAGTGGGGTTTCGCTTATTCTTTGGGCAGTTCGGGCTCCACCAGAGCAGTCTTGAACTCGAAATAGTTCACCATGCCTGCCTTGGCGCCCTGGGGCTTTTTCACCCGGCGCACCAGAGTGTAGTCCACCGGCACCCGGGGCTGATTGGCCGCCGAGCTGTAATAAGCGGCGATGCTTGCCGCCTGACGCAGGGCCTCGTCGGAGGGCTCGCCCCCCTCGGTGAACAGCACGGCGTGACTGCCGGGCACGTTGCGGGCGTGGAACCAGATGTCGTTCTTGCCCGCCCGGCGGTGGGTCAGCTCGTCATTTTCCCGGTTGTTCCGGCCGCAAAGGACGGTGAAGCCGCCCTCCACGGTAAACTGCCGGGGGGCGTAGGCCAGGGGCTTGGGCTTGCGCTTGCCCTTTTCCTCCGGCTTCACATAGCCCGCCTGGATGAGCTCCTCCCGGATCTCCCGGATCTGGCTCGCGTCCTGGGCCGCCGCCAGGGTATAGAGCACGTTTTCCACATACTCCAGTTCCTGCTGGCCCAGTTCGATCTGCCGGGTGAGGGCCTCCTCGGCCCGCTTGAGCCGGGTGTACTTGCCGAACAGCCGCTGGGCGTTTTCCTGGGGCGACAGCAGGGGGTCCAGCTCCACCTTCACCTGGGGCAGTTCGGGGTCAAAATAATCGGTGAGCACCACCGACTTGTCCCCCGACTTGATGGCGTACAGGTTGGCGGTGATCAGATCGGCGGTGCGCTTGAGCTTTTCCCGCTCCTCGGCGGTCTGCAGCTCCTGCCGCTGACCCGCCAGCTTGCGCTCCAGACGCTTTTTCACGGTGGTCATGGACCGCTCCATGGCCCCCGACAGGTTTTTCAGGTCCTGGGCCCGGGTCTGCTCCCGGTAAAAATCATCCAGCAGGCTGCAGAAATCCCCGTACCGTTCCCAGCTGCCGCCAATATGGGTCATTTCCATGGAGGCAAAGTCGTTTTTGCCGTTTTCCCGGCGCACATGCCAAGGCTGAGGCGCGGTCTCCCGCAGCTGCAGCAGCTGCCGGCAGATGCCCTGGGCGTCGCCGCCCCGGTGCACCATCTCCCGGGCCATCTGAGGGGACAGGCCTGCCAGCCCGTCACACAAGCGCCCGGCATCCCCCTGGGCCTCCTCGCACACCGCCAGCAGGGTCTCGGGGGAAACATCCCACAGAGAGGGCTTTTCCTGCCGGGGCGGCAGCCGGTACAGCAGGCCGGGCTGCACCGCCCGGGGGCTGCTTTCGTGGTCCACCGGGTGCATACAGGCCACGATATGGCCCTGGGGCCCCACCAGGATCAGATTGGTCATGCGGCCCATCATCTCACAGATGAGGTGCTTTTCGGCGATGACGCCCAACTCGTCCACGGCGGAAAACTTAATGTCCACCATGCGTTCGTGCTGAGGCTGGGTCACCGACAGAATGCGGCCGCCGGCCATCTGCTTGCGCAGCAGCATACACAGCATGGGGGGCGTTTCGGGGTTGTCAAACTTTTCCCGGGTCAGATGGACCCGGGCGCCGTTGCCGGCGCACAGCAGCAGCCGCACGTTGCCCTCGTCCCGGGTGCGCAGATGGAGGATGACCCGATCCCGCCGGGGCATGGTGACCTTGTCCACCCGGGCATTTTCCAGCCTGCGGTGCAGCTCTTCCGCCAGACCGCCGATAACAAAACTGTCAAGCGCCATGGGATACCTCCTCCAATCGTTTCAAAATACCGTCCTCCTCGGACGTGTCCAGACCGGCAGAGGCCTTGCCCTGCCGGGATTTTTCATATTTCAGCCGCAGCTTTTGGGCAAACTCCCCGAACAGGGGGTCAGCCAGCAGCTTTTCGGTGAATAAGTAGTGGTTTTCCCTGCCGCAGCCGTCGGTCCTACTGCCAAACACCTGCATGACCACATAAATGCGGTCGCCCTCCCGGGCCAGGGCCTCTTGTTCGATGCCGTAGCCGTGCTCCGCCAGCCACTGCCGCAGCTTGTGGCCGTTGGTCATGGGCTGGAGCACCAGTTTGTGGCTGCCCGCCGCCGTCCAGGGGGCAGCCTCCAGAATAGAGGCGATCATCTCGCCGCCCATGCCGCAGATGGACACCGTGTCGCCGTCCTCCGGGCCAAAGGCCTCCAGGCCGGGGCACAGCACCGCCCGCACCCGGTCAGCCATGCCGCAGGCGGCAATATGCTCTTTGGCCGCCGCCAGAGGGCCGGGGCGGATATCGGAGGCCACGGCGCTTTTGGCCCCCCGCTCCACCAGATGGATGCACAGATAGGCGTGGTCACAGCCCACGTCGATGACCTTTTCACAGGGCAGACAAAAGTCGGCCGCCAATTTCAGTCTGGGGGTCAGTTCCATGCTGCCCCTCCTTTCCACAGCAAATGGGCCTGCCGCAAACGCACGCCTGTCATCCCGAGCCTGTCGAGGGATCTCCCCCCACCGGCAGCAACAGCCGGACACAGGAGATTCTTCGGCTCACGCCTCAGAATGACGGGCTTGACGTGCTTTTGCAGCAGGCCCATTTGAGTTGTTGATGGTTCTTAGGCCTTCTTAGCCAGGTGGGCGTTGATCTTGGCCACCAGCTCGTCGGCGTTGGTGCCGTGGACCATGCAGGCCTCAGCGATGGACTCGCCGCGGGAAGCGGGGCAGCCCAGGCAGTGCATGCCGATCTCAAAGAAGTACTCAGCAGTCTCCAGATCGAAGTCCAGGATATCGCCGATCAGCGTGTCTTTGGTAACAGAAGTCATGTTGATCTACCTCCGGGTATAGTATTTTTGCTTAACAAATGTATTATACATGGGAAATCTGTCATTTTCAACCATAAATTTGAAAACAAAAAGAACGCCGCGAAAGGCGGCGTTCTTTATTATGCACAAAAGCTCAGGAGCTTAGGCCTGCTCGCGCATCTTGGCGAAGCACTCGGAGCAGTAGACCGGACGATCGGTCTTGGGCTCGAAGGGAACCTTGGCTTCCTTGCCACAGGCGGCGCAGGTGGCGGTGAAGAACTCACGGGGGCCACGGGCAGCCTGCTTGCGGGCGTCACGGCAGGTCTTGCAGCGCTGGGGCTCGTTCTGGAAGCCGCGCTCAGCGTAGAACTCCTGCTCACCGGCGGTGAACACGAACTCGTTGCCGCACTCTTTGCACACTAAAGTCTTGTCTTCGTACATGGTTGTTACCTCTCTTTTCCGCGTTGCGGTGATTGTTTTATGCGAACAGGCTTTAGTGCCTGCTGTCGCCTTGAGACAGATAGCGGGCCAGCTTCCTCCGGATGCGGAGGATGGCATTTTCCACTGATTTTGGCGAGCGCTCCAGCCGACGGCTGATCTCACTCACCGAATAGCCCGCAAGATAGGGATCCAGGACAGACGCCTCAAACGCAGAAAGAAAGCCATGCAGGGCAGCTTTGATCTCTGTTTCGGTTTCGTTTGCCAAACATTGGGTCTCCGGGTCGCCGCCGTCCAGCAGAGCCGGATCGGGAGCAATCTGACGCAGGGCATCCTCCTCCCGCTGGGAGAGCCGTACATCCCGCCGGACGGTGTCGTAGATCTGCCGCCGGATGCACAGGGAGGCATAGGCCTCGAAGTTGTCGCTGCGTGCGGGGTCGTAGCTGCGGATGGCCTTGAGCAGGCCGATCATACCCTCCTGGTAGAGATCGTCCTGATCGCCGCCCCGGAGGAAAAACTGCCGCACGATGCGGGACACCAGACGGGAATAATGCGCGGCCTGCCCCTCTTCGGTCCCGGGGGTCAGGCTGAACTTTTCCGGGGTGTTCTGCGTCACGGAAGCTCCTTTCGGGCACAAATCGGCCACATTTCACAGCTAATAAGGAAAGTATATCCCTTTTGCACAGGATTTGTCAAGGGAAAAGCGATTTTTTGTGAAAAACGCAGAGTTTTTCGGCAAAATTTGGACTATTTCAACAATTCGTCGGGGTCCACCGACTGATCTTCCTTAACCGTGGATAAGATCAGGATGGTGCGGGTGTTCTGAACGCCGGGGATGGACTTCACCAGATTGAGCAGATGCTCCAGGCTCTGGGTGTTGTCGGTGACCACCCGCAGCATGAAGTCAAAGTCGCCGGTGATGTAGTGGCACTCCAGGATCTCCCGGTTCTCCTTCACAAAGGCGTGGAACCGGTCGATGTGCTTGGGATGCTCCAGGCTCACCGACAAAAAGGCGTTCACATCCTTGCCGGCCTTGGCGCTGTTGAGGATGGTGGTGTGCTTTTCAATGAGGCCGGAGTTCTCCAGCTTCCGGATGCGCTCGATGACCGCCGACACCGACATATTGACCTTGTCGCTGATAACGCTGGCGTTCTCCCGGGCGTTGGCGCGCAGGCATTTGAGAATTTTCACATCGATCTCATCCATGATGATTTCCTCCGTTCATTTACTCGTACTTTGCCATTATAGTCCGACTCCCGAAAAATTTCAAGCAAAATCCTGTTTTTCTGCAAATTTTCTTCCGGACACAAAAAGAAAGCACCCTTAGCGGGTGCTTTCCGATGGTTTATTCAGCCTTTGCTGCGGGCTTCTTGCCGCGGCTGCGGCGACGGCGGTTGCCGTTGCCCGACTTCTTGGGCGCGCTCTGCTGGGCGCCGGCGGGAGCCATGCCTTCGGGAGCCACGATGACCTTGCGGTTGGGCTCGGTGCCCACCGAATAAGTGGTGACGCCCTCCACCTCCTGGAGGGTGGCATGGATGGTGCGGCGCTCATGGGGATTCATGGGCTCCAGAGCCACCGGCTTGCGGTACTTCAGAGCCTTCTGAGCGGTCTTATGAGCCAGACCGGCCAGGGCATCCTCCCGCTTGGCGCGGTAGTTCTCGGTGTCCACGGTGACTCTCCAGCGCTCATCCTCCTTGCGGTTGGTGACGATGTTCACCAGGTACTGGATGGCGTCCAGGGTGTCGCCGTGATGGCCGATGACGGCGTTCATATTGTCGCCGGACAGGGTCAGCGCGATGGTGCGCTCTTCAACATTTTCCACAGCGTGGATGTCGGCGGGGGTGCCGAACCGGATCAGCAGGCCCTTGAGGAAGTCCACGGCGCGGCCGGTGGGAGTGACCTCATAGGAAACGCGAACCACGGCAGGCTCCTTGCCAAAGCCCAGGAAACCGCTCTTGGGCTGCTTGATGACTTCCACAGACACGTCGTCGCGGCTGAGGCCCAGCTGCAGCAGGGCACTCTCTACAGCGGCGTCGATGGAGTCGCCTTTTGCTTCAAGATATTTCATGGATGTATTTCCGCCTTTTTACTTGTTGTTCTTTTCCAGCTGCTTTTTGGTCCAGATGTTCATAAAGAGCTCCTGAACGATGGCCAGAACGTTGTTGCAGATCCAGTAGAAGCTCAGACCCACGGGCAGCATAAAGCCGAACCACAGAGACATCAGGGGCATCATCAGCATCATGGTCTTGTTGGTGCCCTGAGCCTGGGGGTTGTTCTGCTGCATGGGGCTCATCTTCTGGGTCATCCAGCTCATCAGATAAGAGGTAGCGCCCGAAACGATGGGCAGCAGCCACAGGATGCCGGGCTGGCTGAACTCGGGCTTGGCAGCCATGGAGATGGGGCCCAGGCTGAAGTCCACCCGCATGAGGCTCTCGGCCACGTGGGCCACCTTGTCAAAGTTGTCATAGATCAGGCTGGCCAGCTCGATCTGATAGTGATAACCGGCAGCTGCGGTATCATAATTCAGGATCTGAGCGATCTGGGCGATCTGGTCGCCGCCCACCTGCATGAAGTAGGTCAAAGGCTGGATGATAACGCCGTACAGACCGATCAGAATGGGGAAGGTCAGCAGCATGGTGCCGCAGCCTGCCATGGGGGAGATACCCTCCCGGTCGTACAGGTTCTGCATCTCTTCCTGCATACGGCGCTGATCCCGGGCATAGGTCTTCTGGATCTTCTGGATCATGGGCTGGATGCGCTGCTGCTCCAGCATGGTTTTCTTCTGCTTGATGGTCATGGGGATCATCAGCACCTTCACCAGCAATGCGAACAGGAACAGAGACAGGGCGTAGTTGCCCACGAACTCATAGATCACACGCATCACATAGCCGAAAGGCGTCGAGATGAGTTTGTAGAGAAACTCGTACATTTCTTGGTTCTCCTAACTTATTTGCCTTTTTTTCGGAAAGGCTTTGTAAATGGATTTTCCTCGGGCACCGGGTCCAGTCCGCCCTTGAACAGGGGATTGCACCGCATGATTCGCCAGAGGGCCAGCGCACCACCGCAAAGGGCGCCATGGCGCTGGATGGCCTCCACCGCGTAAGCCGAGCAGCTCGGGATAAAGCGGCAGGTGGGCCCTCCCTTTAAGGGAGACAGATTCTTCTGATAAAACCGGATCAGAGCGATGAGCCATTTACTCATGGCTTTCGGCCTCCAGCATACCCAATTGATCGCACAGACGGAGAAGATCCTTCTGCAGCAGCTCAAAGGGGCCGTCCACGGCAGCCTTGCGCGCAACGATGACGATGTCAAATCCGCTCTTCAGGCGGGTCTCGTTGAGGCGATAGGTCTCCCGGATACGGCGGCGTGCCCGGTTGCGCTCCACGGCGCAGCCCAGTTTTACAGAAACGGTGATACCCAGGCGGTTCACCGGTTGGTTCCGGCGCTTGATCACATAGACCACCATGGTCTTTCCGGCGGCAGACTTGCCCCGGTGATACAGTGCGCGGAACAGATGGTTTTCCTTGATGGAAAGGGTCTTGTTCATGCTTTTCACCCGTTGTTAAAATTTAAGACCGCAGGCTCTGCGGTCTTAATGGGTTTCAAAAACAAAAATTGTTCGTGCTGCAATTAGGCGCACAGCTTGGCGCGGCCTCTTGCGCGACGACGAGCCAGGACTTTGCGGCCATTACGGGTGCTCATGCGCTTACGGAAGCCGTGCTCCTTCTGACGCTGACGCTTTTTGGGCTGATAGGTACGGACCATGTTTCACACCTCCTGATCGAAGCTATTATTGACACCGGCACGGGCTCGAGCTGCTCAAGCTCTTGCCGCTGCCGATAACGCACCATGTATTATAAAGGATGGGGACGCAAACTGTCAACCATTTTTTCGTCTTTTCCGGGAATTTTCCGTTTTTCTTCCTGTTTGTTTAGGATTTGTTCACCCTTGACAGCCTTTTCTTCCCCCGCAAACTGTGGTATACTGAAAAAAACAGCGTCGAAAGGAGGGGGTCGCCATGGGAAAGATCTGTATTTTCACCGGTCACCGGGAGCTTCCCGCCAGCACCGGGCCCCTGTACGACGCCCTTTTGCGGCACATCACCGCTCTTTACGACGGCGGCTGCACCGACTTTGTCAGCGGCGGCGCCATGGGCTTTGACCTGTTGGCAGCCGAGGCCGTGCTGGCCCTGCGTCCCCTGTACCCCGATATGCGCCTTGTGATGATCCTGCCCTGTCTGGGCCAGGAACGGGCCTATTCGGCCGCCGACAAGGAGCGCTACCGGGCCCTGCTGGACCAGGCCGACATGGTGCGCTACACCGCCCACCAGTACTACCGGGGCTGTATGCTCACCCGGGACCGGGTGATGGCCGAAGCCGCCCACCACTGTATCTGCTGGCTCACCCGTTCCACCGGCGGCACCGCCTACACCGTCCGCCAGTGCGTTTTGCGGGATGTGCCCATCATCAATCTGGCAGAGCTCTGCCTGTAAGAAAGGATCGCCATGGTATCCCCCAAAGAAACTTCCGCCCAAAAACGCCTGCAGCTGCTCAAGCGGGGCAAAAAAGGCCTGCTCCATCTGGTATTCAGCCGGACGGGCATCATGACCCTGCTGATCCTTTTGCAGCTGGGGCTCATGCTGCTGATGGTGCTGCGGTTCCAGGATTACCAGGTCCATTATTACGGCCTGTTCACCCTGCTTTCCACCGTCACCGTGCTGTACATGCTCAACAGCGACACCGACCCCAACGCCAAGATCACCTGGCTGCTCATTCTGCTGCTGGCCCCTGCCGCCGGCATGCTGCTCTATGCCTATGTGCACACCGATCTGGGCCACCGGGCGCTGAAAGAGCGTATGCGTCACATCAACAAGCTCTCCCAGCGCACCCTGCCCACCTCTCCCACCGACCACGTTCTGGCCGAGGAGTACCCCCAGGACGCCGGCCTGGCCCGGTTTTTGCGCGCTGCCGGCGGCTTTGTGGCCTATGACCGCACCGACGTGCGCTATTTCCCCCTGGGCGAGGACTTCTTCCCCGCCTTTCTGGAGGATCTGAAAAGCGCCCGGCAGTTCATTTTCCTGGAATACTTCATCATCGAAAACGGCTGGATGTGGGATCAGGTGGAGGACATCCTGGCCGAAAAGGCCAGGGCCGGCGTGGAGGTCCGGGTGCTCTATGACGGCACCTGCGAGTTCACCAAGCTGCCCCACTCCTTCCCCGAATATCTCCGCTCGCTGGGGCTCAAATGCCGCATTTTCGCCCGGGTGAAGCCCTTTGTTTCCACCCATTACAACTACCGGGACCACCGGAAGATCGCCGTCATCGACGGCCGGGCAGCCTATACCGGCGGCATCAACCTTGCCGACGAATATGTGAACAAGACCCACCCCTTCGGCCACTGGAAGGACACCGCCGTCCGTCTGGAGGGCGAGGCGGTGCGCTCCTTTACCCTGATGTTCCTGCAGATGTGGCAGGTGGAGGACCGCAAGCTGACCTTTGAGCCCTGGTTGTCGGCCCCGCCCGCCGTTTCTCCCGCCGCCGGAGGCTATGTGATCCCCTACGGCGACTGCCCCCTGGACGACCAGCCGGTGGGCGAGTGGGTGTACACCCACATCCTCAACACCGCCCGGGACTACGTCCACATCATGACCCCCTACCTCATCCTGGGCCACGAGCTGGAGGACGCCCTGCGCTTTGCCGCCCGCCGGGGTGTGGAGGTATCCATCATCCTGCCGGGCATCCCCGACAAGCGTCTGCCCTTTGCCCTGGCCAAAAGCCACTACCGCAGCCTTATCGAGGCCGGCGTGCAGATTTACGAGTACACCCCCGGCTTCATCCACGCCAAGAGCTTTGTCAGCGACGGCATCCGGGGCACGGTGGGCACGGTGAATCTGGACTACCGCAGCCTGTCCCACCACTTCGAGTGCGGCGCCTATCTGCTGGACACCCCCGTTCTGGCCCATGTGGAGGCCGACTTTCAGGAGACCCTCAAGCGCTGCCACCGCGTCACCTGGCAGGAGGCCGCCCACCCCGGCTTCTGGTGGCGTCTGGGCGGTATGCTGATGAAAGCCTTCGCCCCCCTGTTGTAACAAAAAAGAGCCCGCTGCAAAATACCCACATGTCATCCTGAGCGCAGTCGAAGGATCTCCTTCCGTTGGCAGTTTTTGCCGTTTTATGGAGATTCTTCGGTGTTCCACCTCAGAATGACAGGTATTTTGCAGCGGGCTTTTTCTTCTTTATTTCTTCTTGATCTGCTCCCAATAGGCTTTGGCCTGCTGTTCGGTCTTGTTGTCGCCGTACTGGTAGTAGTGTACGTTTTTCAGTCCGTCGGGCAGATACTGCTGCTTCACCCAATGGCCGGGGAAGTCGTGGGGGTAGAGATACCCCTGCTCCCGCTCGAACCCCGCCCCGTCGGCGTGGACATTCTGCAGCTCTCTGGGGATGTCCCAGATCTTGCCCGCCTTCACGTCGGCCCGGGCCGCCGCGATGCCCATGTAGGCGCTGTTGGACTTGGGCCAGGTAGCCAGCAGGATGACCGCCTCGGCCAGGGGCAGCTGTGCCTCGGGCAGGCCCAATTGCATGGCGCTGTCCACGCAGGCCTTGACGATGGGCACCGCCATGGGATAGGCCAGGCCCACGTCCTCGGAGGCCGAGCAGAGGATCCGCCGGCAGGCGCCGATGAGGTCACCCGCCTCCAGAAGTCTCGCCAGATAATGCAGAGCCGCGTCGGGGTCGGAGCCCCGCATGGACTTCATGAGGGCGCTGAGAATGTCAAAGTGGGCGTCCCCCTCCCGGTCATAGCGCATAGCGCTCTTCTGGGAGGCCTGCCGGGCATCCTCCAGGCTGACCATCATGGTATCCCCTTCCACCCGGGAGGCCGCGCAAAGCAGCTCCACGGCGTTGATGCCCTTGCGCACGTCGCCGCCGCAGCCCTGGGCGATGTGCTCCACCACGCCCTCTTCCAGGGCGATCTTGTGGTGGCGCTCCCGGGCGCACAGCTGGAAGGCCCGCCGCAGGGCCTTTGCCACCTCGCCGGGGTGCACCTGCTTGAACTCAAAGATGGTGCTCCGGCTCAGAATAGCGTTGTATACGTAAAAATACGGATTCTCGGTGGTGGAGGCGATGAGGGTGATCTTGCCGCTCTCGATGAACTCCAAAAGGCTCTGCTGCTGCTTTTTGTTAAAGTACTGGATCTCGTCCAGATAGAGCAGCACCCCTTGTGGTGCCAGCAGGGTGTCCAGCTCGGCTACCACCGCCTTGATATCGTTGGTGGAAGCCGTGGTGGCGTTGAGCTTCACCAGACGGCGATCGGTCTTGTTGGCGATGATCTGGGCCAGAGTGGTCTTGCCCACGCCGGAGGGGCCGTAAAAGATCATGTTGGGGATATGACCGCTTTCCAGAATGCGGCGCAGCAGACCACCCTCGCCGATGATGTGCTGCTGTCCCACCATATCGTCCAGCTCCAGCGGCCGGATCTTGTCTGCCAGGGGCTGATACATGGAACCCCTCCTTCCTCATAATAAAATAGTATAGCACACTTGAAAACCATTGTAAATGCAGAGGTTTTCTGAAGAAAATCTGAAGTTTCATCAATCTCATTGCAGCAGACTGTTCCACATGATATAATTCAATAAAGGAGGGATTTGTATGGACGTTAACCGCAAACGCCTGCCCCTGTTTTATGTTGCGCTCGGTCTGGCCCTGTTCCATTCACAGTTCTTTTCTCCTGCCGTTATCAGCACCCCAGCTGGTTTGATGTGGGTAAAGCCCTTCTACGATGCACTTCCTTATCTGCCGGCTTTCGCAGGCTACCTGTTCCTGTTGTTTGGTATTTCATGGAAGGCCGACAAGCCTTCTCGTGTTCTGCGCCTGCTCCTGCTGGCAGGTACCCTCTGCCACATCGCCAGTTATGCCCTGCTTTTGTTGTGGGATGACGGGTATATGTTACTGGAGATCGGCTGCCTGCTGGCTCCTGCCGCCTTGCTTTTGGCTCTGCGCCGTTGGCTGAAGGAGCAGCCCTATGAAGCTTGGGAAGACGGCCCGAATAATGCCGCGGCCTCCTGTGTTTTTCTGTTAGCGCTGTTGGCATTAGCCCTTGTGTCCTGCGCGATGTGGATAATGCAGATTCCCCTAACCCCCACCGACGCCTCGGCGCTCCCCTATCCGCCGCTCTTTGTTTTTCTTGTGCGAACCAGCCTCCGTCTGGGCGGTCTGGTTTATCGTCTGTGGCCCGTAGGCGTTGTGATCCTGCTGGTCAGCCTGCGCCACCCCGTGCAGCACGCTGCCAAAAAGGAGGATTGAATATGACCTTGCAAGTCTGGAGAAATCTTGGATATCTATTGTGTCTGGTGGGGCTTTGGCTTGGAGTTCAGACAATGGACGGCAATGCGCTTTTCCTGCGCTATGAAACGGTGGCACAGGTCGCTTTCTGGGCAGGCGCCGCCATCCTTGCGGTTGCTTTGATTTTCGACTGGGTGGACCAAACTGACAAAAAGGATAAGAAATAACACAAAAACGCCGCTGAGCAGCGGCGTTTTCTTTTTGTCATCCTGAACGAAGCGCAGCGAAGTCGAAGGATCTCACGGTAAACCCGCCTTGAGATCCCTCGGCAGGCTCGGGATGACACAAGGCCCTCAATGCTTCTGCTGCTTCATCCAGATCTTCATGATGAGCTTGTGGGGCAGCAGCTTGGTTGCCAGCACCTGCAGTTTCACGCTGAAGCCGGGGACGCACACATCCCTGCCCCGGGCAGAGTCGCGCATGGCCACCCGCACCACCTCTTGGGCGGTAAACAGCTTATTATAATAGGTAACGGCGTCTTTGGAATAGGCCCAGGCCCCGTCAAAAAAGTCGGTCTTGACCCAGCCGGGGCAGAAGGCCATCACCTTGATCTCCCGGTCCTGCAGCTCCACGTTCAGACTGCGGGCATAGCTGAGCACAAAGGCCTTGGTGGCGCCGTACATACCGATATAGGGCACCGGCTGAAAGGCCGACAGGGAATCCACCTGGATGATGCGGCTGCCCGCCGGCATAAAGGGTAGGGTGCGCTTGGTGATGTTCACCATGGCCTTGCAGTTGAGGTCGATCATGTCCAGATCGTCCTGCAAAGGGATCTGGTCATACCGGGCAAACCGGCCGAAGCCGCTGGCGTTCACCAGAAAGGTCACCTTGGGCTTTCGCTCGTCCAGTTCGGCCTGGAAGGTCTCAAAACTCCCGGCCTTCAAC
>JAFXDF010000036.1 GCA_017521295.1 Clostridia bacterium
ACTGCCGACCTCGTCATTACCAATGACGCGCTCTACCATCTGAGCTATAGCAGCGAATGGCGACCGAGAAGGGGCTCGAACCCTCGACCTCTAGCGTGACAGGCTAGCGTTCTAACCAACTGAACTACTCGGCCATTCGTGTCCGCCTCTCAGCGGGCGAGATTTATATTAGCATACCATTCGGCGTTTGTCAACGACTTTTTTCAAAAAAATCAAAAAATTTTTACGGGATGTTTGCGAGCGCTTTTAAATGGATAATTTTTCCATTTCGAAATATCCCGCCGTGGGGTGTACCGTTCAGATCGCGGTCAACGAGTTCTTGTGATTTTCACAGGAATCGCCTTTAAATTTTATATAAATTGCCGATGCTTTTGAAACAGAAACCGCGCACCCCTTCAGAGTGCGCGGTTTTCCTGGCCTTACAGGTTCTCTTCGTACTTCTTGATCATCTTGCGGACCATCTCGCCGCCGATGCTGCCGGCCTGCTTGGAGGTCAGGTCGCCGTTGTAGCCTTCCTTCAGGTCGACGCCCACTTCACGGGCGGTCTCCATTTTGAACTGCTTCATAGCCTCCTTGGCGTTGGGGTTCACATAACTGTTATTACTGGACATGGTCGTTATCTCCTTTTCTTTAAAGATTACGACCATAGTTTGAAACAAAAACGCGCGTTTATTGATGGTAATTTTTACAGAACGGCCGTCACGGCACAATAGACCAGCGACAGCGCCATCAGGATGCTGATGGGCAGGCGGTACTTTTCATAAACGTTTTTGATGGCCCGGCCAAACAGACACCAGCTGAGGGATGCCGCGATCAAAAGGCCCAGCATGGTGCCTGCGCCCGCCAGCACGGCCCACAGGGCGGTGGTATAGGGCACCACGTACACCGAAAACAGGCTGATGGCCGACACCCAGCTCTTCATATTGAGGATCTGCAGCAGAATACCGGCAGAGTAGGTGGACTCGCCTTTCTTCTCCCCTACCTGTCCCCCTTTCATGCCGCTTTTCAGCATGGTCCAGGCCAGGTAGAGCATATAGGCGGCACCCACCCATTTGAGCACCGGCACCACCGCCGGGATCACCGACGCCAGGGCCACGTTCAGCAGGCCGCACAGCAGCGCCTTGACGAACACCGAGGCCATACTGGCCGTGATAAACTTTCGGCTGCCCTTGAGGCCATAGGTGGCGCCCAGATACATGCACATCAGATTGTTGGGGCCCGGTGTAAAGGCCGACACCGCCAAATACAGCAGCATTCCGGAAAAATCGATCATAATTGCTCCCTTATTATATTATATAATAATGTAGAATCTATGCTGCATTGTACGCTATTCCATTAAAAAAAGCAAGCCGCTTGTGAAGCCGGTTTCTTTTTGTTATAATATGAAAAAACTGGATGCCGGAGGATTTGCGATGTTTGGTTTTATCGGTGTTGGAAATATGGGTTCGGCCGTGGCTGCGGCCGTGTGTAAAAGTGTGGGCGGCCACCGGGTACTGGTGTGCAACCGCAGCCCGGAAAAGGCACAGGCGGTGGCCAGCCAGCTGAATTGCGGCGTCACCGATGCCCGGACAGCGGCCCAGACCTGCCGCTTTCTCTTTCTGGGCGTCAAGCCCCAGGGCATGGAAGCCCTGCTGCGCGAGCTGCGGCCGGTGCTGCAGGAAACCAAGCCGGTGCTGGTCAGCATGGCCGCCGGCCTGACGACGGCACAGATCGAAGAGCTGGCCGGCGGCAACCTGCCCGTGATGCGCATTATGCCCAACACCCCTGTGGCCCTGGGCTGCGGTATCATCATGTACTGCAAAAACGCCCTGCTGACACAGGAGGACGAGCAGACGCTGGTGGCGGCCCTCTCCCCTGCCGGCATGGTGGATCCGCTGGAAGAGCACCTCATGGATGCCGGCTCGGCCCTGTGCGGCTGCAGTCCGGCCTTTACCGACCTGTACATGGAGGCCCTGGCCGACGGCGCGGTGGCCTGCGGCATTCCCCGGGCCAAGGCGCTGAAGTACGCCGCGGCGGCGGTTGCCGGTGCGGCACAGCTGGCGCTGGAGACCGGAAATCATCCCGGCGCGCTGAAGGACGCCGTCTGCTCTCCCGGCGGCAGCACCATCCAGGGCGTCCGCGCCCTGGAAAACCGTGCCTTCCGGGGTGCGGTGATGGAAGCCGTCATCACGGCGGCAGGCGCCAGCGGCGATCTGGGAAAGCAATAACGAAAGCCCCGACGGAAATCCGTCGGGGCCTTGTTCGTTATCGTTTGTTATTCAGTTCATAGACCTTTTTCAGGCCCTGCAGCACCAGATCGGGCTCCTTGCGGGCCTCCATACGGCAATAGGGCAAAATGATGTCGCAGTAGGTGCCGCTGGCGATCACCGGAAGGGCTTCCTCCCCTTCGCTTTCCCGCAGGCGGTCCACCAGGCCCTCCACCATGGCAGCCGTGCCGTAGACCGCGCCGTTGTTCATAGAGTCCACGGTGTTTTTACCCAGCAGGGCCTTGGGCGGCTCCAGCGAGATCACCGGCAGCTCGGCGGCCAGCCGGGACAGGCCGTGGATACCGGCAAATGCACCGGGGCAGATCATCACGCCGCAAAGGCGGGAGTTTCGGTCGATGAGGGTCAATGTGGTGGCGTCACCGAAGCCCACCACCACAAAGGGCGGCTTCATCAGCGCCAGGGCGCCCACACAGGCGGCGGCGATATCGGCGCCCAGCTCGGCAGGGCGTTCGATCTTGATGTCCAGTCCGGTGCGCACGCCGGGGCCCATGAACAGGGGCTTGATGCCGAAGAGCTTTTCCACCGCGCCGCCGATCACCGGGCTCAGAGGCTTGACCACCGAAGCGATCACCGCGCCGGTGACCTGTTTGGCGTCCACACCGTTCATGGCCAGGATGGCGTTCAAAGTGACGGCATACTCATCGCTGCTGCGGCTGCCCGCCGAGGACAGGCGCGCGGTGCACACCAGGGCATCCTTTTGAAACACGCCGATATTGATCATGGTATTGCCGATCTGGGCAACGAACAGCATGAGACCGCCTCCTTCTTATTTAATATAAGTGTAGCAGATTTGCGGAAAAAAGCAAGGAAAAAGCGCCGGAGGTCTCCGGCGCTTTTGTTTGGCGGTTACTTCTGCCACTTCCAGTCCCGGATCTCGGGGAGATCCTGGCCGTACTCGGCGATATACTGCTTGTGCTCCACCAGCTTGTCCCGCATCTGCTGCAGCAGATAGGAACCCCGGTTACCCAGCTGGGGCAGGTGCTTGACCACATCCATCACCAGATGGAACCGGTCGATGTGGTTCTGGACACGCATATCAAAGGGGGTGGTGATGGTGCCCTCTTCCAGATAGCCCCGGACGTGGAGGTTCTTGTTGTAACGGTGAGAGGTCAGCTCGTGGATCAGCTTGGGATAGCCGTGGAAAGCAAAGATGATGGGCTTATCCTTGGTGAACAGGCTGTTGTAGTCCACATCGCTGAGGCCGTGGGGATGGTCGTGCTCCGACTGGAGCTTCATCAGATCCACCACGTTGACCACACGGATCTTGATCTCGGGCAGGTACTCCCGCAGGATGGTGACGGCGGCCAAGGTCTCCAGGGTGGGGGCGTCGCCGCAGCAGGCCATGACCACATCGGGCTCCTGGCCCTCGTCGTTGGAGGCCCACTGCCAGATGCCGATGCCCTGGGTGCAGTGCTTGACGGCCTGCTCCATGGTCAGCCACTGGGGACGGGGATGCTTGGAGGCCACCAGCACGTTAATATAGTTCTTGCTTCGGACACAGTGGTCAAAGCAGGACAGCAGGCAGTTGGCATCGGGGGGCAGGTACAGGCGCACCACGTCGGCCTTCTTGTTGGCCAGATGGTCCAGGAAGCCGGGGTCCTGGTGGGTGTAGCCGTTGTGGTCCTGCTGCCACACGTTGGAGGACAGCACATAGTTCAGAGAAGCGATCTCCTCACGCCAGTGCAGATCACGGGTGATCTTCAGCCACTTGGCGTGCTGGGATGCCATGGAGTCCACGATGCGGATAAAGGCCTCGTAGCTGTTGAAGAATCCGTGACGGCCGGTGAGCAGATAGCCCTCCAGCCAGCCCTGGCACATATGCTCGGACAGCATACCGTCCATGATGCGGCCTTCCGCGTCCAGATCTTCGTCGTTATCCACCATTTCGGCGTTCCAGTTGCGCTTGGTGGCTTCAAAGGCCCGGTTCAGACGGTTGGACTTGGTCTCGTCGGGGCCGAACACACGGAAGTTTTTGGCGTCCATGTTCAGCTTGAGCACATCGCGCACATAGCCGCCCAGCTCGGTCATATCCTGGGCCTCCACGCTGCCGGGAACGGGCACGTCCACGGCATACTTGCGGAAGTCGGGCAGGCGCAGGTCACGCAGCAGCTTGCCGCCGTTGGCATGGGGATTGGCGCCCATGCGGCGGTCGCCCTTGGGAGCCATATCCTTCAGCATCTGGCAGGGAGCGCCGTGCTCGTCAAACAGCGGCTCGAAGTCATAGGAGCGCAGCCAGTCCTCCACCTTCTGCAGATGGTCGGGCTTGGACATATCCACGGGGACCTGGTGGGCGCGGAAGGTGCCCTCGATGATCTTGCCGTCGGCCTCCTTGATGCCCGTCCAGCCCTTGGGAGAGCGCAGGATGATCATGGGCCAGCGGGGACGCTTGGTCTCGCCCTGCTCACGGGCCTTCTTCTGGGCATTCCGGATGTCCCGGACGCACTTGTCCAGCGCGTCGGCCATGTCCTTGTGGGCCTTCATGTTGTCGGTGCCGTCGGTCTCCACGAAATAGGGCTTCCAGCCGCAGCCCTCGAAGAATTTCTGCAGCTCGTCCTTGGGGATACGGGCAAACAGGGTGGGATTGGCGATCTTATAGCCGTTCAGATGGAGGATGGGCAGCACGGCGCCGTCCATCCTGGCGCTGAGGAACTTGTTGGAGTGCCAGGCGGTGGCCAGGGGGCCGGTCTCGGCCTCGCCGTCACCCACCACACAGGCGGCGATCAGATCGGGGTTGTCAAAGACGGCGCCGAAAGCATGGGCCAGGCTGTAGCCCAGCTCGCCGCCCTCGTTGATGGAGCCGGGCACCTCGGGTGCCACGTGGCTGGAGATACCGCCGGGGAAGGAGAACTGCTTGAACAGCTTCTGCATACCTTCCTCGTCCTGGCTGATGTTGGGATAGACCTCGCTGTAAGAGCCGTCCAGCCAGTCCTGGGCCACCATGGCGTTGCCGCCGTGGCCGGGGCCCGACAGGTAGATCATGTTCAGGTCATACTGGTTGATGATGCGGTTCAGGTGGGTATAAATAAAATTCTGTCCGGGAACGGTGCCCCAGTGACCCACGATCTTCTTTTTGATGTGCTCGGGCTTGAGGGGCTGCTTCAGCAGAGGGTTGTCCAGCAGGTACAGCTGACCGGCGGACAGGAAGTTGGAAGCACGCCACCAGGCGTCCAGCTTTTTCAGCATGGCATCGGATACCATAAGTTTTCCTCCTTATATGAAAAAGTGTTAAAAACATCACGATTCAAGGTTATTATATCCAATTTCTGCACAAATGTAAAACAAATTTTCTGCAAACAAAAAGCGGCCTAAGGCCGCTTTTCTTAAATCATATTCATCTGCTTCAGATTGCGCTTGAGGAACACCGCGGCCATGGCCAGAACGACGATCTCCGAGAAGATGGGCGTGTACCACAGGCCCGTTCCCTTTGTGACGGCAGCCAGGGTCACCAGCACGCAGGACTGGACGATCAGACCCCGGCCGGTGGAAATGGCAATGGCCGGCAAGGGCCGCTCCAGAGCGGTGAGGAAGCCGCCGATGACCACGTTGAAGCCTACCAGCAGCCAGGAGAAGCTGTACTGGCGGAAGGCCACCACGCTGTCGGCCACCAGGGCGGGTGATGCCTCGCTGAGATATGCCCCCACCACCTGCGGCGCAAACAGATACAGTCCGCCCAGGCACACCACGCCGAACAGCAGGGCGGTTTTGAGACCGTAGCCCAACAGCTTTTTGCAGGAAGCGCCGTCGTTTTTGCCGTAACGGTAGCTCACCAGCGGTTGAGAGCCCTGGGTAATGCCCATCATCAGATTGATGACGATGGTGTTCATATAGGCAATCACGGTATAGGTCACCAGGCCGTCGGCGCCCAGATATTTCTGCACCGTCCGGTTGAAGATCAAAATCATCAGACCGTTGCACAGTTCGGTAACACCGTCCGACAGGCCGATGGGGATCAGCCGCTTGTAGATCCGGGGATCAAACTTGAACTTCCGCAGGCGGAAGGTGCACTTGGGTCCGAAAAAGTGTGCCAGATAGATAATGCAGGTGATCAGCTGAGAGGTGCCGGTGGCCACGGCGGCGCCGAACACGCCCATATCCAGCCAGAAGATGGCGATATAGTCCAGGATGCAGTTGGCCACCGCACCGGTGGTCACCGAGATCACCGCCAGTTTGGGGTAGCCGTCGGTCTTGACCAGCACTTCCAGGTTATAGGAAATGATGAAGCAGGCGCTGAAGGGCGCCAGGCCCAGCAGGTACTGCTTGACATATTCCAGCGTCACCTCATCGGCGCCCAGCAGCTTGGCAATGGGTTCCCGGAAAACCAGCACCGCCGCGGAAATGGCCACGCCCATGCCCAGCAGCAGGAAAAAGTTCTGGGAAAACAGGCTGTCGGCCTCTTCCTTCCGGCCCTGGGCCAGATGGATGGCGATGATGGTGGAGGAGCCCACGGCGAACATTACCGCCAGGGAAAACAGGGCGTTGGTATACGGGATGGCCAGGTTGACGGCGCTCATGGCGTACTCGTTGACGCCCAGGGAGACCATAAGGCCGTCCACCATGGAGTACAGGGAGAACACCATCAGCGACGCTGCCGCAGCCGTAACAAAACGAATGAAATCAGAGCGGAGGCTCTTTCCTTCCAGTTGCAAAGTAACAAATCCTTTCTGAAATTGGCTATGCCCGTATTATAGCACAGCCATGCGGGCCTTCGTCAACCCTTGCCCTTTGGAGAAAAGCCCGGCTTTTCCGCGAAGTTTCAGCGTTTTTTCCGATGGCGGCCGCCGTCCTGCCGTTTCATCGTCCGTCCTCAACGGTCATCGCCCGTCCTCGGTTTCATGCCTCCATGGCTTCCAGTTCGTCCCAGGCCTCGCTCTCGGTATCGGCCGAAAACAGAAACCGGCCCGAAGGGGCGTAAACGTTATAATGTCCGAACACATATTTTACCTGATACATGGACGATACCTCCTTTGTTGTTGGTATCAGTGTAACAGGTATATTATCCGATTAAACGGACAGCAAGATGTGCAGACCCAGTAAAATCAGCACCGCAGGTACCAGGACGGCTTTGTATTTCCCGATGACCGCCCCCACCCGGGGCAGGGACGCCAGCCGGGCCCCCAGCAGGCACCACAGCAGGGTCATAAGGGCGAACACACCGGCGCACAGCGCCAGCTGGCCACCGTCAAACCCGGCGAACAGGGGGATATAGACCCCCAGATTGTCGCCGCCGTTGGCCACCGTCAGCAGGGCCGTGGACAGCAGGCCCACAGCGGAAGGCGCCCGTTCTTCTTCGCCGCTCCGCTTCAGCCAGGCGCGGATACCAAGAATGAGGGGCACCAGACCCAGCAGCCGCAGCCAGGCCTCGGGCACGCCGCCCAGGCCCAGAGCGCAGGCCACGCTCGCCGCCGTAAGAGCGGCGATTCCCAGCAGCTGGCCCAAGCAGATCTTCTGCCGGGCGAGCCGGCTTTCCGCCTGGCCGAACAGCAGCATCAGCACAAACAAATCATCCACGTTGGTGGCGGCAAAGGCCGCGGCCGACGCCGCAAGGGCTTCCCACATGGCGCGCACCTCCCTTTTTTTGTGAAATTTCACAACATTTTACCACGAACAGGGCCGTTCCGCAATGTTTCGCCTGTTTTTTCTGCCAAAATTTTATTTTTTCGTTGCCATGCTTTTTCGAGTTTGCTATAATATTTCCGTTAAAAACGTACATCCGAATGTAGTCCATATACTACCTGAAAGGGGATCTTTAACATGAAAACACTTTATGAAGGTAAGACCAAAAACGTCATGCTGGACGAAGCTACCAACGTGGTCCATCTGTTCTTCAAGGACAGTGCTACCGGCGAAAACGGCGTCTTCGATCCTGGCTCCAACTCCGTGGGCGGCAGTGTGGAAGGTAAGGGCAAGGTCGGCCTGGCCGTTTCCAAGTATTTCTTCGAGCTGATGGAAAAGAACGGCATCCCCACCCACTATCTGGGCTCCGATCTGGACCAGGGCCTGATGAAGGTCCGCAACCTGACCGTTCCCAAGCTGGAGTTCGTCCTGCGTTACTTCACCGCCGGCTCTATGTGCCGTCGTTTTGACCTGGAGCAGGGCATCCCCTTTGATCCCCCCTACTGCGAAGTCACTCTGAAGAGCGACGCCCAGGGCGACCCCCTGATCACCGAGCGTCTGTGCATCATGAAGGGTATGCTGAAGGAAGGCCAGTTTGACCAGGCTCTGGAGATCCTGGTGAAGGTTGGCGAAGTTCTGAAGAAGGAACTGGCCGGCATGAACCTGCAGCTCATCGACTTCAAGATCGAGGTCGGTTATGACGAGAACGGCAAGATCTACGTGGCTGACGAGATCACTCCCGACATCTGGCGTGTCAAGGACGAGAATGGCAACATTCCCAACCAGATCGACTGCGCCAAGATGATCCTGGCCAAGATCCAGTAAAACAGGCAAACGAAAAGCACCCCAGACGGGGTGCTTTTTTGTTTTATTCAAAGATCTGAGCTTCCGCCTCTAAACGCTTGCGTTTTTTGCTGAGCTTCCAGGCGCCGAAGCAGCCCAAAAGGCCCAGTGCCAGATTGAGATAGCCCACATTGGCAAGACCGATGCCGGTTCTCACGGCATTGCCCACATTGCTGAAACCGATGCACAGATTGGCGCCGCTGATGGGCAGCACCAGAGCGATGATGCGCTTGAGATGCTTGATGCGGGACTCCAGGTCAGAATACAGGTCAAAGGGGCCGTCGGCCGTCTTTTTGCGGAAATAGACCCAGCGGAAGTAATTGCCCACCTGCTCCACACCGGTTTCCTCCAGAAAGCGGATGTACTGCTGGCTTTCGGCGTGCTGCAGCTGGTTTTCCAGCAGCTCCAGCCGCACCTGATATTCGCCGGGAACGCATTCTTCAAACTCATAGCGGCAGAAACCCACACCCACCAGGGCCAGGCCCTTGGCGGCCATTTCATTGAGCCACTGCTCTTCCTTGTCAAACTCCCAGACCCAGAACCATTTTTTGACTATCTTTCTCATCGTTCTTCCTCCCCCAGGATGCGCATTCCGTTTTCCAGCAGCTCCCGCAGGCGCCGCACCTCAGCCTTCAGCACGTCCAGGCCGGCCTCGGTGATCCGGTATTCCTTCTTGCGGCTGTCGGCTTCATTTTCCAGGGCACGGATCCAGCCCTTGTCCAGCAGAGTGTTGAGGGCACCGTACAGGGTGCCGGCCGCCAGACGGACTCTGCCGCCGGACAGCTTGTCCACATTCTGGATGATGCCGTAGCCGTGGAGCGGCTCCTGCAGCGACAGCAAAATATAATAGACCGCCTCGGTCAGTGCGGGATTGGGCATACGATCGCTCCTTTCGCTCGGTTCCCGTTATATCTTTTGCCGTTATATCGGCTTCCGATATATTATATATAGCACAGTCTCCGCCCGCTGTCAATCCCTTTTCACAGAAAAAGACCCTGCCCGAAGGCAGGGTCTTTGATTGAAAGGGGAAATTACTCGACGATATCGCCGAACATGGAGCCCCAGCCGAAACCGGGCACATACTGCTTCATGGGCAGCTGCAGGCGGTCGGCAAACAGCTCGTAGTTGACGCCCTGCACCACGGGGATGGTGATCACGTCTTCCAGAGCGATGATCTCCAGCTTCTGGGTCTCCTGGAGGATGGTCTCATAGTCGCCGCTCTTCACAGCTTCGCAGGCAGCGAACTGAGCCTCAAAGCGATCGGTGTAAGTAAAGGTGGGACGGGCGGTGTAATCCTTGGTGTGGTAGTAGTACACCTGATAGGGCAGGGTACGGGACAGGCTGCGGCCCCAGTCCATCTCAACGATGTCCCAGCTCTCGGGCTGCATTTCCATCATATCCAGGGACATACCGGAAGCCACCATGAAGGTCTCCACCTGGACCTTACCCTTGAAGATCTTGGGGAACTCTTCCATGAACAGCTCGGCGCTCTTCTGCATGGTCTGGGAGGACTCGGAAACCATGACCTTCACGGTAGCCACATAATCCTCGGGCAGGTTGCAGTCGGCATAAGCCTTCATCAGATAGTCGTAAGCCAGCTCGGGGTTGTAGCCGCAGACTTCGCCTTCGGCGCTCCAGCTCTCGATCATATCCCAGACTTCCTGGCCGTACTTGGAGTCACGGTAGCACAGGCCGCTCTCGGACAGAGCGCCGGCCATGCCGTTGATGTAGGTACCGGTGGGCTCCATGTAACCGTAGATATCGCGGGCGATGACTTCACGGTTCATGGCGTGATACAGAGCCTTTTCAAAGTTGTTGTTGCCGGACAGGGGGTTTTCGGGGTTCTTCACGTTGATATCATAGTCATAGACCATGATGGAAGGATAGGACACCATACGGGGATCGTCGATGTAGGTCTCGATGGTGTTGGCGTCGGGAGAGAAGGAGTCCAGCTGACCGGACTCGAACAGGGTGACGCGGGCATTCATCTCGGGAACGATACGGACCTGGACCTCGTCATAGTTGAAGTAATCGGCCAGCCAGTGATCCTCGTTCTTGGTGTAGATGTGCATGTTGTCGTATTCCCAGCGGTCAAAGGTATAGGGGCCGCAGCCGATCCAGTGATCCAGATCGGAACCGTAGGTGGTGGTCAGACGGTCGGAGCTCAGGCACTCCTCGAACAGCTCGGGATGGACGGGATAGTTGGAACGGGTGGTGAAGTGGGTGCAGAAGGCAGCCTCATCCACGGGGGTCTCGGTGGTGATCTGGATGGTGCGGTCGTCGATCTGCTTGATGCCGACATCTTCCCAGGCAACCACAGCGGGATGGCCCTCGGTGCCCTGGAGCATATAATCGTAGGCGTTCTTGATGGTGATGTTGTTGTCAGCCAGGAAGGTGGCCATGGCGTTGGTCATCTGAGGATCCAGAATGGTCTTGAAGGTGTACATATAGGTGTTGGCGTCGATGGGATCGCCGTTGGACCACTTGGCCTCTTCACGGATGGAGAACTCCCAGGTCAGATCGTCGATCTTCTTGGGCATATCGGCGGCCAGGTCGGGAACGTAGTGGTAGCCCATGCCGTCATCGTTGGGCACGGCACGCCACAGGGTGGAGTTACACCAGGACAGAGGCACATCGTTGCCTTCCTGGACGGTGCCCATGCCGTTCATGGTATCCACTTCACCGGACAGATAGGTGTAGTAGATCTTCTTGGCAGTCTCGGCGGGCTGGGTGGGAGCGGGGGTCGTGGGCGTGGGAGTGGTAGGTGCGGGAGTAGTGGGCGTGGTGGGCGTCTCGGCGGGCTTGTCGTTGCCGCAGGCAGCGGCCACAGACAGCAGCATCAGGGCGGCCATCATCAGGGCGATCAACTTTTTGCTCATGGTTGCATCTCCTTTTCTGTTATTTGCTATTTTACGACATTTTGCACAATTACTTCACATTTGCAGTTGTCATTTAAATCATAACACACAACACCCGTTTGTCAAGCGAAAACCACCTCTTTTTTCGGTTTCTTATCCGAAAAAGGCCTTTTCCCCGGCTTTCCCTTGACACACATTTCTGCAGACTTTATAATTATAATATCTGTGACCAATTTTATTTCCTTGGAAAGGAACCTGTATGCGAGATCAAAAACGGGCCGGCACCCTGCTTTCCTATGTGCAGCTGCTGCTCAATGTGGGCATCGGTATCATTTATACCCCCATCATGCTGCACTACCTGGGCCAGAGCGAGTACGGCGTTTATTCGGTGGCCACGGCGGTCATCGCCTTTCTTACCATGCTGGATCTGGGCTTTGGCCAGACCCTGGTGCGGTTTTATGTAAAATATCGGGCCGAGGGCAAACAGGACACCGCAGACCGCTGCGCCGGCGCTTTCCTGATGATGTATCTGGCATTGGGATTGGTGGCCCTGGCCATCGGTCTGGCGCTAGCAGGAGGCTTTTTGCCCCGCCTGTTCGGGCAGAAGTTTACCTCCGCCGAGTTGGATACGCTGAAAAGTGTCCTGTCGGTGCTGGTGGTCAACCTGGCTCTTTCCCTGCCCCTCAGCGTGTTTTCTTCCCTCATCACCGCCCACGAGCGGTTCGCCTTTGCCAAGGGTGCCAACATTGTCAGTACGCTCCTGACCTACGGCGGCATTCTGGTGGTGCTGATGATGGGCCATAAATCCCTGGCCATGGCGGTAGTAACCACCGCAGTGTCGGTGGCCGTCAAGGTCTTTCTGGCCTGGTACTGTGTGGGCAGAATGAAGGTGCGCCTCGCCTTCGGCAGGCCGGACAAGGCCATGCTGCAGAGCATCTTCGCCTTTTCCTTCTTCATTTTCCTCAACATCCTCATCGACCAGCTGTACGCCAGCACCGACAAGTTCCTTCTGGGCGCTCTGTGCGGCACCACGGCGGTCACCGTTTACACCGTGGGCGTTCAGTTCAACGGCTCTTTTCAGCAGCTGTCCACCGCCATTTCCGGCGTGTTCCTGCCCCAGGTCACCCGGATGTATGCCGAGGGTGCCAAGGGTGAGGACTTCTCTCCCCTGTTCCTGCGCATCGGCCGGCTGCAGTATGTGCTTTTGTCCTTCGTCCTCACCGGCTTTCTGGCCTTTGGCCGGCAGTTCATCGGCCTTTTGACGGCAGGAAGCCTTTCGGAAGCTGAGATCACCCGGGCCTTTGTCATCGCCGCCATCATCATGGTGCCCGGCATCGTGCCCCTGTCCCAGAACGTGGGCATGACCATCACCCAGGCCATGAACAAGCACCGGTTCCGCTCGGTGAGCTATCTGGTGCTGGCCGTTCTCAACGTGGCCATCTCCATCCCCCTCTGCCGTCTGTGGGAGGGCGTTGGCGCCGCTGTCGGCACCACCCTGGCCCTGTTTGCCGGTCAATATGCCATGATGAACTGGTACTATTACAAAAAAATCGGCCTGGACATCCCCTCCTATTGGAAGATGGCCGCCTCCATCACCCTGAAAATGCTGCCTATGGCGCTGCCTGCAATCCTGCTCAACCTGCTGCCCGGTGGCGGCTGGCTGGTCCTGCTGGTGAAGATCGGCCTGTTTTCCCTGGTGTATCTCCCCTATTCCTGGCGTTTCATCCTGGGCGACTATGAAAAAGGCATCGCCCGTTCTCTTTTGAAAAAGTTCCATTGAAAGGAAGTCATTTTATGAACATCCTGCTCTGTCAGCACGGCGGCAGCGGCAACCACGGCTGCGAGGCCCTGGCCCGTACGGCCGAGCTTTTGCTGCGCAAGGCCTTTCCCGAGGCCCATATCACCCTGTATTCCTACCGTCTGGGCGACGATGAGCTGTACCTCCGGGACAGCAAGATGACCCTCACCGGTCTCCGGGGTCTGCCCGGCAAGTTCTCCCTGCACAATCTGGCCTATCACGCCAAGAAGCGGCTGCTGGGCCCCGACAAGGCCTCCAAGCTGCCCGTCACCGGCCAGTTCCGCCAGCTGCTGAAGGCCGCCGACCTGGTGGTGGCCATCGGCGGCGACAACTACTGCTACCAGATGGGCGTGGGCTATTACGCCCTGGACAACCTGATCGCTGCCACCGGCAAGCCCTATCTGCTGCTGGGCGCCTCTCTGGAGCCCGCCGACCTGGAAAAGGGTCTGGCCGACCACCTGAAGTGCTTTACCCTTATCACCGCCCGTGAAGCCATCACCTATGACGCCTGCCGCAGAGCCGGTATGAAGAATGTCATCTACGCCCCCGATTCGGCCTTCCTGCTGCCCTGCGGCACCGCACCCGCCGTACCCGGTCTGGTGCCCGAAAATGCCGTGGGCATCAACCTCAGCCCTCTCATCATGCAGAGTGAAAAGTCCGGCGGCATCGCCATGAAGAACTATCAGTTGCTGGTGGAGCGCATCCTGCGCACCACCGACCTGCAGGTGGCGCTGGTGCCCCATGTAGTATGGGAAGGCGGCGACGACCGCCAGCCCCTCACCGCCCTTTATGAGCAGTTCAAGGACACCAACCGTGTATTCCTGGTGCCCGACGCCAACTGCAAGGACCTGAAGGCCCTCATTTCCCGGCTGCGGTTCTTTGTGGGCGCCCGCACCCATTCCACCATCGCCGCCTATTCTACCGGCGTGCCCACCCTGGTGTGCGGCTATTCGGTGAAAGCCAGAGGCATCGCCACCGACCTGTTCGGAGAGAGCGAAGGCTATGTGGTGCCCGTGCAGGGTCTGGATCGGGAAGACGCTCTGGCAGAGGCCTTCTCCGCCCTCTTTGCCCGTGAGGACGAGCTGCGCGCCCACCTGCACACCAAGCTGCCCACTTACATCCATCACGCCCAGTCGGTGGCCGACGCCATCGCCGGTCTGATGAACCACTAATCAAGAAACGGAGGGCTGTTTCATGGCCCGTCTTTGCGATACCAATCTATGCACCGGCTGCACCGCCTGTGCCGCCGTCTGCCCCCACGACTGCATCACCATGGTGCAGGACAGCGAAGGCTTCCGCCGCCCTAGGGTGGACGCCGGCCGCTGCGTGGAATGCGGCCTGTGCACCCGTGCCTGTCCGGTGCTGTCTGCCCCCGACACCCATCCCATGCCCACCGCCTTTGCGGCAAAAAACAAGGAGGACACCGTCCGGGAGCTGAGCACCTCCGGCGGTGTGTTCACCCTGCTGGCCCGGCACATTCTGGACCAGGGCGGCGCGGTCTTTGGCGCGGCCTATGACGCCGACTTCAAGGTGGAGCACCGCATGGTGGAGACCCCCGAGATGCTGACCACCCTGCGCGGCGCCAAATACGCCCAGAGCGACCTGGGCGACACCTACCGCCAGGTAAAAGAACAGTTGGCCCGGGGCCGCAAGGTTTTGTATTCCGGTACCCCTTGTCAGGTGGCCGGTCTGCGGGCCTTCCTGGGCAAGGAGGAGCCCAACCTGCTGCTGGTGGACCTGGTTTGCCACGGGGTGCCCTCCCCCGCCGTTTGGGAGCGCTATCTGGCGCAGAAGAGCGAGCAGATCTGTGACGGCCACCGCCCCGCCACCGTCAACCTGCGGTGCAAGGACAGCGGCTGGAGCACCTATTCGGTGGACATCCGCTGGCCCTATGGAAGAAACTATCTGGCCACCAACCGGGAGGATCCCTATATCCGGGCCTTTGTGGGCGATCTGTGCCTGCGGCCCTCCTGCCACCGCTGCTCCTTCAAGGGCCTCACCCGCTGCGCCGACTTCACCCTGGGTGACTACTGGGGCGTGTGGGACCAGGCCCCTGCCATGAACGACAACCGGGGCACCTCCATCGTGCTGGTGCACTCCGAAAAGGCAAAGGCCCTGTGGCAGGAGCTGGCACCCCAGATGACCCTCCAGGCGGTGGACGCCCGCCGCTGCATGGACCAGAACCCGGCGGCCCTCCAGTCGGCAAAGTACGACGAGGAGAACCGTGCCTTCTTCATGCACCGGTACATGGACGAGGACTTCGCCGCTCTGGTGGACGAGCTGCTGCCCCGGCCCAGCGCCGCGGGCGACCTGGCCCACCGTGTGGCCGGCAAGCTCAAACGCCTGCTGAAAATTTAAAGCATCACGGACGGGAAATTTCCCGTCCGTTTTTTGTAAGATTTCCCGTTTTCCGCCGTCTAAATGGGTGAAAAGGAGGTGATGGCGTGACCCAGGATGTATTTGAGGGCCTTTACAGGGCCTATTTCGGCCAGGTGTATCATTATCTGCTGTCCCGGTGTGGCGACCATCATCTGGCGGAAGAGCTCACCGCCGACACCTTTTTCCGGGCGCTGCGCAGCCTGGACCGCTTTCGTGGGGAAAGCGACCCGGGCACCTGGCTGTGCGCCATCGCCCGCAACCGCCTTGCCGACCACTACCGCACCCGGCAGGAGACCCAGCCCCTGGAGGAGCTGTCCCAGCTGTCCGACCGGGGCAGCGCCGACCCGGCCCTCGCCGCCCAGCGGCAGGAGGAGGCCATGACGGTCTACGCCCGGCTCCACCAACTGGAGGAGCCCTATAAAGAGGTCTTTCTGCTGCGGGCGCTGGGAGAGCTTTCCTTCCGCCAGATCGGAACGTTGTTCGGCAAGACCGAAAACTGGGCCTGTGTCACCTATCACCGGGCCCGCAAGAAACTGCAAAAGGAGGAATGACCATGTCGATTTCCTGTTCGGTGATCCGGGATCTTCTGCCCCTGTACGCCGAGGATCTTGCCGGAGAAGAGAGCAAGGCCCTGGTGGAAAAGCATCTGGAAGCATGTGCCGACTGCAAAGCCGCCCTGGAGGACTTAAAGGAGCCCAAGCCGGTGGCTGTGGCGGAAGAGGCCGTGCCTCTGCATCTGATGAAGCAGCTGATGCGGAAGCACACCGCCTTTTGGTGCCTGCTGGCAGCCTGTCTGGTGGCCGCCGTGGTGTTCGCCCTGATCGGGCGGATGACCACCACCCAAAGCGCCCCCTATGTCAAGGGCGTCTTTTCCTTCGGAAGAGACGAGGACGGCTGTCTGTTCGCTGCCGTTACCAACAAGGCCCCCGACGGCGTGGATTATCAGGTGGAATATTTTCATGACGAATACGGCCGGGAGTGCATGACCATCGCCGGCTACACCAGCCCTCTGCTACGGGCCCTTTGCGTGAACCGCTCCGGCACCACTCTGAAAGCCCGCTCCGACGCCATCCGCTACGTTTATTACTGCGACCACTCCCGCAGCGGCAAGCTGACCCTTTTGTCGGGGCCGGCGGACTACGCCGCCTCGGGCGGCGGCGCCATTCTGCCCCGGCTGGTACTCAATTATTATCTCTTTGCGTCTCTGGCGCTGGCCGTTCTCTTTTTCCTGCTGGCGCTGATCCTGCGCAAAAAGGCCTCTGGCCGCACCCTGCTGCATACCGCTCTGGCCTTCAACTGCTACGCCCTGGCCCACCTGGCGGTCAAAGGCACAAACGGCATCACCTATTTCCTGCAGCAGGATCTGCTATTCATCCTGCTCACCGCCCTGACGCTTTTCGGCGCGGTATTCTCGGCGCTTTCCCTGTACCGGCTGCAGAAATGAAAAAAAGCACCCCAGTGGGGTGCTTTTTCTTATTTTATAATGACAAGTACAGCTCCTTGGTGCCGATGCAGGACAGTTCCACCTGTACCGGGTCGATGCCAGCGCCGTAGGGAATCCGCCAGGTGTGCAGTTCTTCGGCAGGGGGAGCTTCCCGGGGCAGGAAGGTGATGCCGGCCACCATGCCGCCGTCACCGGCCATCAGCATCATGCGGCCGCCGTGTGCCTGCATATAGGCACGGGTCAGCAGCAGGCCAAGACCCAAACCGCCCTCCCGCAGGGGATCCCGGCGCTCCAGGCTGCCGTTGAGCTGCTGCAGAGCCTCGGCGTCCATGCCACCGCCCCGGTCGCTCACCGAAAGGGTCACGCTGCCGTCCTCACGGCCCCGGAGGGATACCTGCACCGTGCCGCCGCCCTTTTGGGCCTGGACGGCGTTGGACAGCAGGTGGAACAGCATACTGCGCACCTTGTCCTCGTCGGCCACGCAGTACAGGGGCTCCGCCGGAAGGTTTTCCAGCAGCCGGATGCCGTTGGCTTCGCAATAGGGCCGGGCCTTTTCCAGCAATGCTGCCGTCAGTTTGGTGAGATCCAGCTGCTTGAGGCACAGTTCCAGCTGTCCGTCCTCCAGCAGAGCCAGGTCCTCCAGATTGCGGGACATACGCAGCAGGCGGTACAGATGCAGCTTCATCATGGCCAGATAGCCCTCCTGGCCGGGCTGCGCGCCGCTTTCCAGCTGCTGCAGGGCAGGCAGGAGCACCCCCAGCTCCCGGTTGATCTCCCGGGAAACAAACCGGTCGGCATGGCGGCTCTCACCGGCGCCGGCCTGGGCATTGACGGGGAACAGGGCGATCTGGATGCCGTCGCCGTCCTCCCAGGGCTGGGCGGTACAGCGGAAGGCCTGCTCCCGGATCTTGCAGCGGAACTCGTATTCCCGGCCCGCAAGGGTCTCGGCCACCAGCCGGGCGCACAGGGCGTCCTCCAGAAAATCATTCAGGTTCCGGCCGTTGAGGTCCTCCCCCAGCATCATTTTCAGCATGCCGCTGGCAAACCGCACCCGGCCGGCAGGGGTGCACAAAAGGTAGGCTTCGGCAGACAGAATATGCTCCCGAAACGCCGTCAGACTCTTTTCCGTTTGTTCCTTCACGGTCCCCCTCCTTTCCCCGAACCTTGTCGAAATTCATACTTACTTGTATGATAATTCATCCGTCTGCAATTTGCAACGATAATTTTGGCAAAAGTGCGCAGACGCCTCCCTTGCTTTTGCCGTCTAAGTGGAGTATAATAATTGATACATAAGGTTTTTCATCTGCACATAAAGAATATGAACGATGGAGGCAAACGAACATGAGAACGATTGCAATCAACGGTTTTGGCCGTATCGGCCGCCTGGTCTTCCGCGAGATCCTGCGCCGCAAGGACCCCGACATGAAGGTCGTGGCCATCAACGGTCACCGCATGACCCCCGACTACATGGCTTACATGCTGAAGTATGACACCGTCCACGGCCGTCTGGACGCCGATGTGACCTATACCGAGGACAAGCTGATCGTCGACGGTCAGGAGATCGCCGTCATCCAGGGCGATGACCCCGCCGAGAATCCCTGGGCCGAACTGGGCGTCCAGTACGTCATCGAGTCCACCGGTAAGTTCAAGACCATCGACGCCTGCATGGCCCACATCAAGGCCGGCGCCCGCAAGGTCATCATCACCGCTCCCTCTGACGACGCTCCCATGTTCGTCATGGGCGTCAACCACGACAAGTACGATCCCTCTATGGTGGTGGTTTCCAACGCTTCCTGCACCACCAACTGCCTGTCCCCCGTTGCCAAGGTCCTGCATGACAACTTCGGCATCAAGGACGGCCTGATGTCCACCATCCACGCCGCCACCGCCACCCAGAAGGTGGTTGACGGTTCTTCCAAGAAGGACTGGCGCGGCGGCCGTGCCGCTTTCGGCAATATCATCCCCTCCTCCACCGGCGCCGCCAAGGCTGTTGGCAAGATCATCCCCGAACTGAAGGGCAAGCTCACCGGCATGGCCTTCCGTGTTCCCACCCTGGACGTTTCCTGCGTGGACCTGACCGTCAACCTGGAAAAGCCCGCCACCTATGCTGAGATCTGCGCCGCCATGAAGAAGGCTTCCGAGGAAGGCCCCCTGAAGGGCATCCTGGGCTACACCGATGAGGACGTGGTCTCCAGCGACTTCACCACCGATCCCCGTCCCTCCATCTTTGACGCCAAGGCCGGCATCCAGCTCACCGACACCTTTGTGAAGGTGGTCGCCTGGTACGACAACGAGTACGGCTACAGCGCCAACACCGTCAACCTGCTCCAGTACATGGACGACATGGACAACAAGTAAGATCACCTTTTTTCAGGCGGGCCAAAGGGCCCGCCTGCTTTTTTGTGCGCAGACTTTATTTTTTCTCTGAAATTTCAGAAAACCTATGGCGTCTTACGGAAAAATGTTGTAAAATATAGGGTAACATAGGAATGTTATACTCGTTTTTCATATTATAGGAGTTTGATCAATGTTTGAGATCGTAACCAACGCAACTCTGCCTCAGTTTGAGGCGTTTATCGAGGCCCATCCCAAGGGCCATTTCCTCCAGTCCAAGCTGTGGGCCCCCGTCAAGCCCGACTGGACCTGGGAGGGCATCCTCAGCCGGGATGACCGGGGCGAGATCCGGGGCGCCATGAGCGTGCTCATCCGCAAGATGCCCGGCGTGCCCTACAAGCTGATGTACGCCGCCCGCGGCCCGGTGTGTGATCTTGAGGACGCCGAGGCCCTGAAGGACCTCACCGACGGCGCCGCCCATCTGGCAAAGAAGAACAAGGCCTATGCCCTGCGCATCGACCCCGATGTACCTTCTACCGAGACCGCTTTCATCGACAGCATGAAGGCCCTGGGCTATACCCATCACCCCGGCGACAAGGACTTCAACGGCATCCAGCCCTGCTACGTGTTCCGTCTGAACGTCAAGGACAAGACCGAAGAGGAACTGCTGGCCGCCTTCCATTCCAAGACCCGCTACAACCTGCGACTGAGCGCCCGCAAGGGCGTTACCGTCCGTCTGTGCGGCAAGGAAATGCTGGCCGACTTCACCCGCATCATGAAGGAGACCGGCGACCGGGACGGCTTTATCACCCGGCCCCAGAGCTATTTCGAGACCATGATGGACGCCCTGGGCGACAAGGCCCGGCTGTACATGGCCTTCTGGGAGGACAAGCCCATCGCCGGCACCCTGGCCATCCAGTACGGCAACAAGGTCTGGTACCTGTACGGCGCCTCTGCCAACCAGCACCGCAACGTGATGCCCAACTACCAGCTCCAGTGGGAGATGATCCGCTGGTCGCTGGAGACCAAGTGTGATATTTACGACTTCCGCGGCGTGTCCGGCGATCTGAGCCCCGACAACCCCCTCTACGGCCTGTATCTGTTCAAGAAGGGCTTCGGCGGCGATCTGGTGGAATTCTGCGGCGAGTTCGAAATGATCTACAACAAGTTTGCCGACCTTTTCATCAACAAAGCCCTTGGCACCGCCCGCACCCTGCGCCGCAAGCTGAAACAGCTGAAGAACCGGGATCTGGAGCGCAAGCACAAGGAAGCCGTTTCCGCCCGGGGCGCCAACACCGTGGAGGAAACCAAAGAGTAACCGATCCGAGGGGGGTAAAAAATATGAAGACCCTGGTGGTAGAAAAAAACAAGATCCGCGCCAATCTGGAGACCGTCAAGGAACAGGCCGGCCGGGCCCAGGTCATCGCCGTGCTCAAGGCCAACGCCTATGGCCTGGGTATGCGGGAAATGGCCGGGCTGTGCCGGGAAGCCGGCATCCGCCGCTTTGCCGTCACCGAGCCTGTGGACGCCATCCGTCTCCGGGAGTGGGGCTTTGGAGAAGAGGAGATCATCATCCTCCGCTCCACCGCCTGTGAGGAGGATATCCGCCAGATCCTGGATGCCGGCGCCACCGCCACGGTGGGCTCCTACGACGCCGCCCTGGCCCTCAACGGCCTGGCCGAAAGCCAGGGCATCGTCTGCGACGTGCACATGAAGGTGGACACCGGCATGGGCCGCTACGGCTTTATGCCCACCGAGATCGACCGCATTCTCAGCGTGTTCCGCTATCTCACCAATCTCCATGTCACCGGCACCTATACCCATTATGCCAACGCCTTCAAAAGCGTGAAAAAGAGCCAGGAGCAGCTGGACGCCTTCAATGCCGTGGTGGAAAAGATCCGCGCGGCAGGCTTTGAGCCCGGTATGCTCCACGCCTCCAATTCCGAGGCCATGTTCGGCTGCAAGCTGCCCAACCTGGATGCCGTCCGCATCGGCTCGGCTCTGGGCGGCCGGGTCATCGCCAAGGGCGACCACGGCCTGCAGCGCACCGGCCGGCTCCAAAGCCAGATCTCCGAGGTCCGCTGGCTGCCCAAGGGCTGTCCCGTGGGCTACGGCAGCGCCTATGTGACCAAGCATCCCACCCGGGTGGCTATCGTGCCCATCGGCTCGGCCGACGGCTACATGATGGAAAAGGCCCGGTCCAGCTTTGGCTTTGTGGAGTGCTTCCGGGCGGCCTGCTCGGCCATGCTGTCCTTCTTCCGCCGCCGCAAGTATTATGTGCTGGTGAACGGCAAGCGGGCGCCGGTCATCGGCCACGTGGGCGTCAACCACACCGCCATCGACGTTACCGACGTCGAGTGCGGCCCCGGCACGGTGGTGTCCATGGACGCCGCTCCCCTGTTCGTGCCCGATTCCATTCCCCGGCAATATGTGGACTGAATGTCCGCAAACTACATAAATTTGGATTATAAATTGTTGTTTCGATAAAGAAAGCGAGGAAAATACTATGAAAATGATCCTGGGTATCCTGAACACCGACGACGCTCCCGTGGTCATCCAGCATCTGAACAAGGCCGGTTATTTCGTCACCCGTCTGGCCACCTCCGGCGGCTTCCTGCGGGCCGGCAACGCCACCATCCTGGTGGGCGTGGACGACGAAAAGGTCAAGCCCGTCATCGATATCATCCATCAGTACTCCCGCAGCCGTAAGCAGCTGATGCCCACCACCTCCGAGGCCGGCATCGGTTTCTTCCCCACCATGCCTGTGGAAGTTCAGGTTGGCGGCGCCACCATCTTCGTCCTCAACGTGGAAAACTTCGAGAAGTTCTGATGAAGCTTCCCCATCTTTTGGGCAATCCCCGGCTGAAGGAGGCCCTTGCCTCCCTGCCCCCCAGCGGTGTGGGCTCGGCCGTTCTGCTGGACGGCCCTGCCGGGATCGGAAAGCGCACGGCGGCCGCCGACCTGGCGGCCGGCCTGGTGTGCCCGTCGGCAAACGGCCCCTGCGGCACCTGCCCCTCCTGCAAGCGGGCGCTGGCAGGCTCCCACCCCGACCTCATCTGGCTGAAGGAGCCCGAGCCCGGCAAGGGCGTCAAGCTGGAACAGGTCCGCGAGCTGCGGGCCCAGAGCTTTCTCCGCCCTTCCGAAGCCCCCTTTAAAGTCTTTGTCATTCCTCAGGCCGACCGCCTGAACCTGCCTTCCCAGAACGCCCTGCTGAAAGTGCTGGAGGAGCCCGCCTCCTCTGTTTTTGTGCTGCTCTGCGAAAACCGGGAGGCCATGCTGCAGACCGTCCGTTCCCGGTGCAAGACCTTCCGTCTGGCACCCCTGGAGCAGAAGGAGCTGCTAGCTGCCCTCCGCTCCCGCAGCGATGCTTCTGCCGAACAGCTGCAGGCTGCTGCCGCCCAGTCGGGCGGACTGCTGGGCCGCGCTCTGGACATCCTCTCCGGCCAGGAAAAGGCCGGACACACCGCCGCCCGGGCTTTTTGCGCCGCCCTGGGCAGAGACGAACTGGGCATCTTCCTTGCCTGCCAGGAGCTGAGCAAGCTCCACCGGGAGGAGTATGCCGACTTTTGCGATGAAAGCTGCCGCCTGCTCACCGGGTACGTGACCCGGACGGGCAACAGGCGTTTTGTGGATATTTTTGAATATTTGGAAAAACAGCGTGCCATGCTGGTACAGAACCCCTCGGTGACCGCTCTCAGCGGCGCCCTGGCGGCCTTTTGCGGTGCGCTGTAATTGGAGGATTTATGACTGAAGTGATCGGCGTCCGATTTAAAAAAGTCGGAAAAGTCTATTATTTTGACCCCTGCGGCACCAAGGTGAAGGACGATCAGCCCGTCATCGTGGAGACCGCCCGGGGCCAGGAATACGGCGAAGTGGCCATGGCCAACAGCATGGTGGAGGACAACAAGATCGTCCAGCCCCTGAAAAAGCTGGTGCGCCTTGCCACCGAAGCCGACAAAAAGACCATGGAGCAGAACCTGCAGTTTGAGAAGGACGCCTTCAAGGTCTGCGAAGAAAAAATTCAGAAGCACAAGCTGGACATGAAGCTGGTATCGGTGGAGTACACCTTTGACCGCAGCAAGATCCTGTTCTATTTCAGCGCCGACGGCCGCGTGGACTTCCGGGAGCTGGTGAAGGATCTGGCCGGTGTGTTCCGCACCCGTATCGAGCTGCGCCAGATCGGCGTCCGTGACGAGGCCAAAATGATCGGCGGCCTGGGCATCTGCGGCCGTCCCCTGTGCTGCAGCGCCTTTTTGGAGAACTTCCAGCCGGTGTCCATCAACATGGCCAAGGACCAGGGCCTGTCCCTCAACCCCACCAAGATCTCCGGCACCTGCGGCCGTCTGATGTGCTGCCTCAAATATGAAAACGACACCTACCAGGAGCTGCTGCGGGAGACCCCGCCCAACGAGAGCCTGGTGGATACTCCCTACGGCCGGGGCACCGTCATGGACACCTCGCTCCTGCGGGGCACCTGCCGGGTGCGGATGCTGAACAGCACCGACGCCCCCGTGACCGTTCCCTGTGACCAGTGCACCGTGCTGCGCCGGGGCCGTGACAAGGGCGAGCATCTGGATCTGCCCGAGTCTCCCGTGCCCCAGGCCCAGCAGTCCCTGGCCGCCGAAGAACCCAAGGCCCAACAGCCTGCCGACCGGGAGCACAAGGGCCAGCGCCGTGACCGCCGCCGTCCCGAAAACAAGGTTCAGGGCAAGCCCGGCGAGCACAAGGACAACCGTCAGCCCAAGGGCGAAAGATCCGACAAGCCCCGTCCCCAGCAGGACAAGCCCAAAAAGGACAAGCCTCAGCAGGAGGCCAAGCCCGAGGGCGCTCAGCAGACCGCCAAGCCCGAAGGCGAGCGCAAACGCCGCCACCGTGGCGGTCGCCGCAATCACCGGGGCGGCGGCAGCAAGCCGCAGGCCCCCAAAGCCGAATAACCCGTTTTACCCCGGCAAGCCTTTGGGCCTGCCGGGGTCTGCCGCATGAGGAACCTTATGAAACGTATCAAAAATGCATTTGAACCTGCCTTTCTGAAAACCATTTTCCAGACGGCCTTCCCCATCGCCATGCAGTTTTTCCTGGCCTCGGCCGTCAACCTCATCGACGTGGTGATGATCGGCTCTCTGGGCGACAGCGCCGTGGCGGCTGCCGGCGGTGCCAACCAGATCTTTTTTCTGCTCAATCTGATGCTCTTCGGCATCAACTCGGGCGCATCGGTGTTTCTCTCTCAGTTTTGGGGCACCCAGGATCTGAAAAATGTCCGCCGCACCATGGGTATGATGTACCTGCTGGGCTCGGTGGCCGTCACCCTGTTCACCCTGGGCGCCGTACTGGTCCCCGAGGTTCTGGTGAGCTTTTACGTACATGAAGAGCCGGCCCTGTCCATGAGCGCCTCCTATCTGCGCATCGTGGGCATCAGCTATCCGGTTACCGCCGTCAGCATGATTTTGTCCATGGTGTGCCGCTGTACCGGCGACGTGAAGATCCCCACCCGGGCCTCCATTTTGTCCATCACCATCAATGTAGCGGGCAACGCCATTCTGATCTTTGGCCTGTGCGGCTTCCCCGCTCTGGGTCTGAACGGCGCTGCCATCGCCACCGCCATCGCCCGCACCGCCGAGTGCCTGTTCCTGTTGTTGATCGTCTATAAAAACCGGCTGCCCGGTGCCGCAAAGCTCAAGGAGCTCTTTGCCTTTGACCGGAGTTTTGTCTCCAAATACATCAAGACCGCCTGGCCCGTCCTGCTCAACGAGATCCTGTGGAGCACCGGCGTTTCCCTGTACTCGGTGGCCTACGGAATGCTGGGCACCTCGGCCCTGGCGGCGGTGCAGATCTCCAACACGGTGATCCAGCTGCTCTTCGTTTTTACCCGTGGCCTCAGCAACGCCTGCGGCATCTTTATCGGCCGCACGGTAGGCGCCGGAGACCGGGACAAGGCCATCGACTACGGCTACCGCTTCTCCCTGCTGCTGCCGGTCACCGGTTTTCTCACCGGCCTGGTGGTCATCGCCATCCATCCCCTGTTCCTGGCGTTGTATCAGGTGACCCCCGAGACCCTGGCTATGGCCCGCACCCTTTTGATCCTCCAGGCGCTGATGATGACCGTCAAAGCCGACAGCATGGCTCTGGTGGTAGGTATCTTCCGGGCCGGCGGCGACACCCTGTTCGCCTGTCTGCTGGACACCGGAACGGTATGGCTGGTGGGCGTGCCCCTGGGATTCCTGGCGGTACATCTGGGCGCTCCCCTGTGGGGCGTGGCCCTTTGCGTGTACTGCGACGACATCGCCAAGGTAGCGGTGGGCTTTGTCCACCTGTTCCGGGAAAACTGGGTAAAAAATGTCACCGCACAAATTCAGGAAGGATAACATCATGGAAAATCAATCCCGCTCCCAGCAGGCTCTGGCCGAAGCCCCTCTGTGGCCACTGATGCTCAAGCTGGCGCTGCCCGCCGTGGTGGCCCAGATCGTCAACCTGCTCTATAACATTGTCGACCGCATTTATATCGGCCACATGGCCGAAAACGGTGACCTGGCCCTCACCGGCCTGGGCCTCACCTTTCCCGTCATTTTGTCCATCAGCGCGTTTTCCGCCCTGGTGGGCAGCGGCGGCGCGCCCATCGCCGCCATCTTTCTGGGCAAAAAGGACCGGGAATCTGCCCAGCGTATTCTGGGCAACGGCGCCTTTTTGCTGCTGGTGTTTTCGGCAGCGCTGACCGCTCTGTTTTTTGCCGTTAAGGAGCCCCTGTTGTATCTGGTGGGCGCCAGCGAAAAGACCTTTGCCTTTGCCGACCAGTACCTGTCCATCTATTTGGTGGGCACCCTGTTCGTGCAGTTGTCCATGGGCCTCAACCCCTTTATTTCCTGCCAGGGCAAATCCAAGGTGGCCATGTGCTCGGTGCTCATCGGCGCCGTGTGCAATATCCTTCTGGACCCCATCTTCATTTTTGCCCTGGATATGGGCATCCGGGGCGCCGCTCTGGCCACCGTGCTCTCCCAGGGCCTCAGCGCTCTGTGGGTGGTGTGCTTTCTGGCCTCTCCCCGGTCCGATCTGCGGCTGCAACCGCGGTATCTCCGTCCCCGGTGGGATATGATCCGCCGCATCGCCGCTCTGGGTATCTCCCCCTTTATCATGCAGATCACCGAAAGCGCCATCTCCCTGGTGCTCAACAACGGCCTGCAGACCTATGGCGGAGACCTGTACGTGGGCTCCATGACCATCCTCAACAGCGTCATGCAGATCATCTTTGCCCTGAACAACGGCTTTGCCGGCGGCGTTCAGTCGGTGATCAGCTACAACTACGGCGCCCGCAACTTTGAGCGGGTGAAGCAGACCTTCCGAAAGCTTATCGGCGTCACCTTCTCCATGGGTGTGGTGTTCACCGCCCTGGTGACCCTCTTCCCCACCTTCTTCGCCGGTCTGTTCACCGACAACCCCGATTTGATCGCCCTCACCGCAAAGGTGCTGCCTGTTTTCTGCGCCGGCATGTTCGTGTTCGGCATCCAGACCGGCTGCCAGAACACCTTTATCGGTCTGGGACAGGCCAAGATCTCTCTGTGCTTTGCCCTGCTGCGCAAGGTGGTGCTGCTGATTCCCCTGGCCCTTATCCTGCCCCGCGTGGGAGATCTGGGCGTCTGGGGCGTGTATCTGTCCGAGCCCATCGCCGACGTGCTGTCGGCCACCTGTATCGGCGTCACCTTCCTGTTCTCCTATAAAAAGATTTTGTCCGAAGAAGCCGTCCAACGCGTATAAGGAGGCCCTTATGTTCCGCCGTATCACCGCTTTTGTTTTGACCATTCTTCTGTGCGCCAGCCCTGTTCTGGCAGCGCATTTGGATACCGCACAGCCGGAGATCCCTGCCGAGATCACCGTCGATCCCCGACAGCAGGCCATCGCCGACTACTGGAACTCCCTGACCCCCGAGGCCACGACGGTCTTTACCACCCTGCCCTCGGCCGGTGCGCCCTATGCCATCGGCGAGCTGGACAGCACGTATCTTAACGACGGCCTGCGCCTGCTGAACTTCTACCGCTTTCTGGCCGGGCTGGAGTCGGTGACCCTCAGCGACCACCTGAACGTCCAGGCCCAGTACGGCGCCGTGGTGCTGGCTGCCAACGACAGCCTCACCCACACCCCCAAAAAGCCCTCCGGCATGACCGAATCCTTCTACCGCATGGGCGCCAACGCCTGCGCCGGCAGCAACATTTCCATGCGCTTTGGCTATGACATCGACACCCTGCTGCAGAGCGCCCTCCAGGCCCATATGGACGAGCTCAGCCCCTCCAACCGCACCGATCTGGGCCACCGCCGCTGGCTGCTGAATCCCGGACTGGGCAAGGTGGGCTTCGGCCTGGCCACCTCGGCCACCAACCGGCAGTACATCACCGTCCCCATCTCTGATAACACCGGCACCGGCGCCATGCCGGAGGCCATCCTCTGGCCCGCCGCGGGCGCTTTCCCCAACAACATTTTCACCCCCGGCACCCCCTGGTCGGTGATCCTGGATACGGCGACCTACCGCATTCCCCGGGAGACCCAGCTGCAGATCACCGTCACCCGTCACCGGGACGGCAAGGCCTTTGTGCTTCCGGTGCTGGACGGACAGGCCCAGCTCACTGAGGAAGGCTCCTACCTTTTGGTGAACAGCCAGAACTACGGCTCGGGCTGCTGCATCAGCTTTTCCATCGGCAAGAGCGCCCTGGGCGACAGCAGCTACTGGGGCGACTACACCGTGCATATCGCCGGTCTGTACACCCTGGAGGGCCAGCACGCCCCCATGGAGTACACCGTCCGGTTTTTTGACGCCGAAAACCTCTCTCAGCCCTCTTCCTGGGCCATGGAGGAGGTCACCGACGCCGCCCGGCTGGCCCTCATTCCCGAGGACCTCACCGACTTTTACCAGAAGCCCATCACCCGGATGGAGTTCTGTTGTCTGACCATGCAGACCATTCGGGCAAAGACCGGCCTGACCAACGAAGAGCTGGTGGCGCAGTACATGCTGCCCGGCGTGCTCACCACCTTCAGCGACTGCACCGATCCCGACGTGCTGGCCGCCGCCGCCATCGGCGTGGTCTACGGCCCCGGTGACGGAACCTTCCTCCCCGGCAATCTGATCTCCCGGCAGGATGCCGCCGTGCTGCTGATGCAGGCGGCCGCCGCGCTGGATCTCCCCATCACCCCAGAAGGCGGCCTGCTCTACAGCGACATGGAGCATATCTCCGCTTATGCCCGCCCGGCTGTCGCCTGGGTCTCCCAGGTGCGGGACAGCGTTTCTTCCAGATCGGTGATGGCCGGTGTGGGCGACGGACGGTTCGACCCCATGGGCACTTACACCCGGGAGCAGGCGGTTCTGACCCTCCTCCGGATGTTCCGCTGGCAAAGCAATTAAATCTGTCAATACGTAAAGGAGCGTTTGTTATGCTGCAGGATCTGGCCTTTGGCCATCTGGACAATCAATACCGGGATCATTCCCCCGAAAAGGGCGATGTGGTGGTGTGTATCCGAGGCGGAAGCATCCTCATTGCCCGGGATAAAAGCGACGTGCTCACTCTCCCCACCTTTGAGCAGGTGGAACAGTGGAGCCAGCACTGGACCCACTGGCACGAGCAGCCCTACCGCTATGCCTTTACCATGCAGGATGTGCGCTACTTCCTCTGGATGGGCGACGCCGGCGAGCCGGAGGAGCTGACCTTCCGTTATGAGCCGGCCTCCACCCTGCGGCAGGTGATCTCCAAGCATATCTGCTTCGCTGCCATGACCGCCTGGCACATCTACTGTTGGTACCGGGACAACAAGTTCTGCGGCCGCTGCGGCACCGCCACCGTCCACGACGGGGTGGAGCGCATGATGAAGTGTCCTAACTGCGGCAACATGATCTTCCCCCGTATCTCCCCGGCCTGTATCATCGCCCTCGTCGACGGCGACCGGCTGATGCTCAGCAAATACGCCAACCGAAACGTGACCCGCTACGCCCTGCTGGCCGGCTTCATCGAGATTGGCGAGACCGCCGAGGAGTGCGTGGCCCGGGAAGTGATGGAAGAGGTGGGCCTCAAGGTGAAAAACGTCCGCTACTACGGCTCCCAGCCCTGGGGCATCGCCGGCAATCTCCAGATCGGCTACTTCTGCGATCTGGACGGCGATGACAAGGTCACCCTGGACGAAAACGAGCTGGCCTCTGCCGAGTGGTTCCACCGGGACGCCCTGCCCGCCAAGGACGACGGCATCAGCCTCACCCGGGAGATGATCCGGATCTTCGGTGAAGGAAAAGAACCCAAATAAAACAAAAAGGATGTGCCAAACGACACATCCTTTTCTTATGTTATTCCACAATTCTGGGCGGCAGGAGCTCTTCACACTGCGGGATGGTGAAGTGCAGCTTCTGAGGCGCCACCCGCAGGGACACCCGGGGCGTTTTGACGATCTCGCCGTCCAGATTGAGGGTCATCTCTTTGCCGTCCCGGTGCCAGATGGTGATCGCATCGGCCTGAACGTGTTTGATGTACTGGGGATAATTCCGGTGCTTTCCGGCCTTGTAGGCGCCGATGATCCGGGCGATGGTGAGAACGTCCACGGCGTCGATCATCAGCACATCCAGCTTGCCGTCGGTGGGGTCGGCCTCGGGCACCGGATTGTATCCGCCGCCGTAAAACCGGCCGTTGGCCGCCAGGATCAGCGTATAGCGGCTGTCATAGGAAACACCGTCGATCTCCACCCCATAGGGTTCATGCAGACCGCGCATAAGGTGTTCCACGGTGGAGGCGTGATAGGCCATGGAGCCGTGGAGCAGGGGGATCCGCTTGTACTTGGGCATACCCGAGGCGATACGGGCGTCCAGACCCACGCTGAACACATTGATGCACACGCCGCAGTCCGACTCGATATAGTCCAGGGCCACATCCTTGCCGTCGATGAGGTTTTCCAGCTTTTTAAAGGACTGGCAGTCCGCGCCGAACAGCTTGATAAAATCGTTGCCGCTGCCGCAGGGATAGTGAGTGATGCTCACGTTGGCCAGACCGGCGGCACCGGCCGCCACCTCGTTGAGGGTGCCGTCACCGCCGCAGGCATAAAAGCGGATGGCCTCTCCGCAGTATTCCACCGCCTTTTTCTTCACCAGTTCCACGGCGTGCCGGGGATACTCGGTGGTGAGGATATCGTAGTCCAGGCCCCGCTCCACGCACACGGCCCGGATGGCGGCGGCCACCTCAACGGTGGAATCCTGCTTGCCCGCGGCAGGATTGATGATAAATACGTGCTTCATGGGATCAGCCCTTGAAGTAGGAGTACAGGTTGCACTTGATCATGCCGTTGTACAGCTTGCGGCGTTTGTCGGCGGCCTGACCGAACTGCACCTCGAACTGCTCGTCAGAGGTGATGATGTACTTTTTCACCTGGCTGCCCTTCATGGCTTTTCCCAGGTCGGCATACAGCTTTCTGGCCTGCTGGATGTCCATCATGCGGACGCCGTAGGGAGGATTGGCCATCATCACGCCCGAACGGCTCTTCCAGTCGATGTCCAGAGCATCCTGCACGGCGTATTCGATACAGTCGCCCACACCGGCCCGGGCGGCATTTTCCCGGGTGAGACGCACACAGTTGGGGTTCTTGTCAGAGGCGATGATGGGCAGTTTTTCGTGCTTTTCGGCAGCCAGAGCGGCGGCACGTTCTTCGGCAAAGGCCTGTTTGAACTGATCGTTCCACAGGGCTGCGTCAAACTGTCGGCGGGCGCCGGGGGCGATGTTCAGCGCGGTCATGGCCGCCTCAATGGCGATGGTGCCGCTGCCGCAGAAGGGATCGATGAAGTCCTCCCGGCCCTTCCACCGGGCCACCTTCACGATGGAAGCCGCCAGAGTCTCCCGCAGGGTGGCGTCGTTCTGCTCCAGCTTGTAGCCCCGCTTGAACAGCGGAGCGCCGGTGGTATCCAAAAAGATCTCGCACCGGTCATTCATTAAAGAAAACTGGATTTGGTGCTTAACGCCGCTCTCCTCCAGCCAGTCGGTGTGGCGCACCAGCTTGAGACGCTCCACCACGGCCTTTTTGATGATACGCTGGCAGTCGGGCACCGAATGCAGCTGGGAGTGGATGGAGAAGCCCTTCACGGGGAAGGCCTCCTTCTCGCCGATATAATCCTCCCAGGGCAGGGATTTCACATTTTCAAACAGGGCGTCAAAGCTCTTGGCGGTGAACTCGGCCACCCGCAGCAGGATGCGCTCGCCGCAGCGTAGCAGGATGTTGGCCCGGGCACAGGCCCGCTCGTCGCCGGAAAACAGCACCCGGCCGTTTTCGGCCTGGACCTGCTCAAAGCCCTTGAACTTCAGCTCGTCAGCCACCAGGCCCTCCACACCCATCAGGCAGGGAACAGAAAAACGGTACATATCTCAAACCTCCGGTTTTACATTCTAAAAAAGCGAACACCGGGGTGTTCGCCTAAAGGTATTGTATGTGATTTTGGGAGTAAATGCAAGTTTTTTCTACACTCAACCGTCGGTTTGGTGCTTTTTATGCCGAAATATGCTATCATCAGTTCAGCAAAAGAGGTGTTTTGATGAATAACAGCAAAACCGGCGCGCTCATCCGGGAACTGCGCCTTGCGCAAAACATGACGCAAAAGGACCTGGCCGACCAACTGCATATCACCGACCGCGCGGTCTCAAAATGGGAGCGGGGCCTGTGTGCGCCCGACATTGCCCTGCTGGAACCGCTGGCGCAGGCGCTGGGGTGCACGGTCCTGGAACTGCTGGAGGGGCAGCGGGCCCAGCATTCTCCCGAGCAGGCCGAAACCGCCCGGATGGTGATGGATTACTCCCGGCAGGAGGTAAGGAAGCAAGTACATAAAGCGCATTGGCGGTCCTTTATTTTCATTTTGCTTGCCGTCTCTCCCGCCCTGCTGGCAGGTGTATCCTGGCTGTTCAATTCCGGCATTCTGTATGTGGACGCGCGTTTTCCGTCCCCGGATGGGCAAACCGCGGTAACGTTATACGATCGTAATTTTTCCGGTGAGTTCTTCCGCTTTTCCCTTTTCAACAAAGACGGCTGCAGTTTTGATATGCGTTATCCCAACGGATCACAGGGGCACTATTCCTACGACGCCGACGCTTGCGAAGGCCTTTGGTGGACGCCCGACAGCAGTAAATATGTCATCGTCCTCCGGAATGGCAAAGAGCACACACTTTTATACTACTGTCAGCATGGTGATATAAACCGGGATTTAAGTTACTGGATATCTGAGGGCTTTTCCCACAGCCAACTGCCTCAAAGTTCCTCCACGCTTACGATAGACTGGGAAAACGATGTGGACTATCAATTCCTTCAATGGAGCCGTGACAGCCAGTCCATGCTGCTCTATTACAGTTTCTTCGACCAGACCCAGCAGCTTCACGATGGCTATTTCTGGTACAACTGTGTGACCAGACAGGTCAGCGGCGTTCTGGAGTTGGATCGATAAGCCTGCTTCTCCAAGAAAAAAGACACGCGTAATACGCGTGTCTTTTTGTGCAGGCAAAGTTTGAAATATCGGACTGCCGTCTGCGAACACATCAGATCAGCTGCTGCTCGTTGATCATCAGCTTGAACTGCAGGCCCAGCTTTTCGGCGGCCTTGCGGCACATGAGCATACGGCCCATAAAGATCTCAAAATAATCCATCACCGAGCCGAACCGGTTGTCGACGGTCAGCTTTAGCTTGATGAGGGTGTGGGCCTCGTTGATCTTCAGCTCCGACTTGGTCACCGAATAATTCACCCGGTCGTGGATGTCAAAGCTCTGGATGTCCTGGTTGCGCACCCGGCTGCGGCGCACGTCCGACTTGTCGGCCAGGATCAAAGCGGCGGCCACCTCGTCCACGGGCACGCCGGTGCCCTCGTCATGGTTGCCGATGGCGGTGACGATCACGGCGATATCCTGGGGCTCAAAGCCCAGATTGTCCAGAATGCGGAAGGCCATCACGGCGCCGCTCTGGCTGTGCTCCGAACGGTTCACCAGATTGCCGATATCGTGCAGGTAGCTGGCGATCTTGGCCAGTTCCACCGTATGTTCGTCATAACCCAGGGTCTCCAGAATGTAACCGGCCATCTCGGCCACACGGGTCACGTGGGCATAGCTGTGCTCGGTAAAGCCCAGTGCGGCCAGCGACTTGTCGGCCTGGGCGATATAGGTCTGAATGGTGGGATTTTCCCGGATCTGTTCATAAGTCATCATAGTGTCACACCTCCGTGCGTGATCGTTGTTCTTCTTTCTTTCATACGGTAAAATTATAACACGTCCCGACGGAACAGACAAGTAAAATACTGTCAAAGAATTGTAAAGCGGCTGTAAAAAGAAAAACCACCTGAAAGTCTTGGGTTCAGGTGGCTTTTGCATGTTATCCGCCAAATTGAGCGATGCTGCGCTGCAGTTTTTCCACAAACAGGCCCACGTGATAGCCGTCACAGACGGCGTGATGGACCTGGATGGCCAGGGGCAGCAGGCGCTTGCCCTCCCGCTCAAAATACTTGCCCAGGGTGAAGATGGGCAGCAGAAATCTGCCGTCGTCGAATACATTCAGGTTCACCGAGGTGAACTCCAGCCAGGGCACCATGGAAATGTTGAACGAGTTTTCCGGCGTACCGGCCTTGGGCGCATAGCGTGTGGATTTGGAATATTCCGCCACGTCAGCCTGGTAGCTTTTCAAAAATTCGCCGTAATCCTCGGAATAATAGGACCAGATCCCCGAAAAGTTTTTGTTTTCCTTATTAAATACCGTGTACATGGGGTGCATACTGTCGTAAATGCCGGGACCGTCCTTGGTAAGCGTGGTGCGAAACTCGGGCATTTCGTTCACCGTTTTGGTCAGCAGCCAGATCATGGCCGGATAAAGCTGCTGCCCCGCCAGCGGCGTGATATCCACGTTGACCGTAATGGAATAACCGCAGACCACCTCCTGGATGAAATGCTCGTAAAACTCCCGGCGCTCCCAGGTTTTCAGATCGATCAGCTGCAATGCCATAGTTGCTCCTTTCAGGACTGTGCCTTCATGATGACCTTCAGCCGTTCTACCAGTTGACCGACCTTCAGCTCTTCCAGGTCGATGACGGCGATCCCCAGCTGGGCCGCCCGGTGCCGTGCGGCGGCGTTGCAGGGCTCGGTGGTGACAATGGCGGCTTTTGCGCCCTTTCCGCCGAAACGGTCCCGCAGAATGGACAGCTCATTGAGGGCCTCGGTCTTGATATCGGTGGCCTTGCAGCTGATAAACAGCGGAATGACGCCCCGGGCAGCCATCACGTCGATCTCATTGAGAACGCTGCCGTGGCCCAGGGTTTCATCCCAGCGGACAACGGCGCTGCTGATCACGTCGTTGAAAATGCCGGCGTCGATACAGGCCTTGTAAACGTACAGCTCCAGCACGCTGCCCACATCCCGCAGCCACCACCGGATATTGGTATCCCGGAAGCGGAAGGCCACCGACTGGCCGGCCACGATCTCCAGATCCTGCAGAAAACCGATCCGTGCCAGGGCTTCCAGGGCAGCTTCGTTGGCGGAGTTCCGGGAGCCGTGGTCGCCCTTCACCGTGTATTTTCCCTGAACGGACAGCGAAGGCGTCTGGCCGTATTCCCCGGGAGACACCCGCTGAATGTAAGAAATAATGTCCGTCCAATCCCGGCGAAACCGCAGGAAACAGGAGAAGAACGGGTCAAAATCTTTCAGATATTTGGCCAGAATGTCATTGTCCACCCGGCCGGGGAGCAGCGTTCCGCCTGCCATCAGGAAAAAGTCCTCCACCGAATAGGAGAGGGTGCATTCCAGATTGTTGGCAAAATCGGCGCCGCTGATGTCATAAAAACTGTTCTTTTTCCGGGAGTAGGTAAAGGCGGGGGCGCCTGTTTTTGCCGAGAACATACCCGCCGCAAACAGCGCGGCATCGCTGCCGCCGGTAACGTCCACCGCGCAGTCCGGGTATTTTTCGCCGATGGTCAGCAGCTGGCGGAGAATACGGTCGGCTTTGAACAGGCTAGCCTCCTGGAACAGCACCTCCGGCTCCCAGCCCCGGCGCTTGAAAAAGGCCCTCATTTGCTCCTGCCGCTTCCGGTTTTGAGCAATTTCATTGGGGCAAAGATAAATGATGCGCTTGGGCCGGAACATTTCCGGGGCCAGAATATTTTCGATGGCGCGCTCATCATACAGCTCGATCAATGTATCCATGAACTTACCGCCTTTCCTTTATACTTGATTGTTTTCATTATACGGCTTTTTCGGGATAAATTCAACGCCATGAGGCACGAAAGGCCGCCGGTTCGACGGCAAAAAAAGAAAGCACCCGCTTAGCATTAAGCGAGTGCGTTCCTGTGCATCAGCCGTCCCTCACCCAAACCGAAGCCCAGCGCAGCGGGTTCGGTTTGGAAAGGAGGAGCGATGAAGTGAATGAGAGATGGCGTTTCAACATGAAACGCCGTCGCGAAGGATACGGAGTACGCGACGACGCGGTACGCCCGACTGGAGTCGAACGGGCGGAGTCGTAGGCTGCGCCTGCGCTCCGCTTGCGGACTGGATCGGATAGAAAGGCCGCTGGTTCGACGGCAAAAAAAGAAAGCACCCGCTTAGCATTAAGCGAGTGCGTTCTGGTACGCCCGACTGGAGTCGAACCAGCGGCCTTTAGAGTCGGAGTTATCAGGCGGGAAACGAAAAAGCCTGTATTTGCAAAGCTTTCGTCAGTTGTGCACAGATTTGAAGATGATAACGAGAAACCCGCAAACCGTTGCAGCGCAACAGTTTGCGGGTGTTTTGCTGTTTTTAAAAAATAGTAGTCAGATAGTAGTCTCAATACTGACAATCAGGTTTAAATTACCATAAAAATCACATCACAAGCTACTTGTCAACTTCTGAGCGATATATGCTTATTTCTATAGGGTCTTGGGTGGATCATCTAAAAGGGTAAATAACTTCTTGTTATATGTATTGGAGTCGACAACAGATACAGTGCAATTTAACCATCTTAGCTTTTTCCTCAGACTCACCTGCAAAGACTCCATTTGCATCTTCTTAGTGCGTGTTCTTCCTCCAAAATCACCTTCAAGAAGTAGAATAATTAGCAGATTCTTCTCTTTTGTTGAAATTCCTTTGTCAACAAGCATATTGGCATAAGGAATAATTGAATTTGCAGCGCCGTTTTCGACACCTGTTGTAACAGCACCAATCAAACAAGCTATCGTCATAGCTACCTTTTGAGCGATTTCAATATCAAGGCTGTCACGATCATGGCTATCTTCAGGAGCTAAATGAGCTTTCTTATTATCAGGATCAATACGCCAACGATTATCTGCTTCATGTCCTTTGCAGTTCTTTATCTCAAGTAACACCAATTGACCTTGATCCTTATAGAGGATATCTACGCCTTTAGCTGCCGGAAATGAAACGAAGCACTTCCGATAATATGGTGTATCGTCAAATTTTATTGCGGATCCTTGTGAAAAACAAAAACCAAAGCCACTTTCCTTAATCATTGTAAATCAAACGTTGTTCTCTGTCGTATAATGAATCAAACTCTTCCATAACAGCATTATGCTGCAAATCCTGGATATCTTTTGCACACTCAAACCCTATTTTGCCATCTTCTTTATACAGTGACAAAAATCTAATGTCCAACTGATCGGGATTGCTTTTAGGATAGGCAGTTAACATGTTGAAACTCTGCTGGACAAAATAGTCATGAGTCGTCACGAAAACCTGAACTCCCATTTTGGCAAGTTCCACAATGGCCTTAGTCACATGCTGAATCATCTTAGGATTCATGTTTGTTTCAGGCTCGTCCCAGAATAATACAGAGTTCTTGCTAAGACTTCCAGATGAGATTAAATAGATGATGGTTGCCAATTTGCGATAACCCTCAGAAACCAAGCCCATCTCGAATTCGCCTTCTCCAGGCACTTTTAAATAGAATTTTTTTTCGCGCTGAACAATACTACCTTCAAGAATGTTTTCAAAACTCGAAAGAACCTGATTCTGCTCGGTCGTGTTTGAGCCACGTTTTAATGGTTTATCTAACAATTTTGTTAAATCATAATATGTCTCTTCAAAATCTAAATGATATTCTTCATATAAACTTTGAAAATGTTCCGTAGCAGAAATCATTTCTTTTGGGGGCAAGTAGATAGGATCAAAAGATTGATTAGGAGCAATCTTTTTTACTTCCAATTCCACATGGCGTCCACTGCGAGTGCCAAATGCCACGGAAATTTCATCACCTTTTTCTAATTTCATACAAAGATTGGCTCGGTTGCTTCCTTGTTTGCGGCTGACAAGACGACCTATTTTCATGTCATCTGGTCTGAAAACTCCTGTGATCTTTTCGACAAAAGCAACCTCAAGCTGATCCTTTGTCATTTCATTAATATTTTTTTGCTATAAGGCTTTAGCAAGGAATATAGGCATTTTAGAAGGGTTGTCTTTCCGGTGCTGTTTTCTCCAAAAATTACATTAATATTTGGAGACCAATCCATGATCATATCATCAAACAGCATGAAATCCTTCAGATGAGTCTGCAGAATTTTCATTGAATGAACCAGCCTTTCACTTTGAAATAGAAGATACCTATTTTTCATTTTAACATAGATTAATATAGGCAATAAACGTGACAATTACCTTACTTTTTCTTGTATTGTTTTGGAAGGTAATTAAATCTATTATATTTAATTATGTCATCATAGCAATAATGTGTCAAGCCGATTTTGCTTCAGCACACCATCTCATTTTTATAAATTGTGCATAATTTATTTAAGGGTAACTTTTAATCATAGTTGCAAAATCTGATATAAAGGAAAGCTATAATATGATTTTATAATTATTGTGTCCAATGTATTGACTTTTTACAGGTGCAGTGCGTTCAAGCAAATAGATTGAATACTTATTTGCAAAATCATTTTGCCGCAGTATAATAAAGAAAATGCAATAAAGTGGAGGCTGGGTATGAGTAAAACACGCATCATAAATCAGTATCTTCTTAGCGCAAAAAGTAAAGGCCTCAAACGCCTCTATAGTAATACCGAACAGGCTTATGTTGATCTATGCGCTGTACTCAAGAAAAAGTATTCAAAATGCGAAGAAGTAGCTGAAGGTTCTGCTTTGAAAATTGAACATACTTTTCACAACGAAACAAAAAACTGTTATTTTGTTTATAAGAAGTCTAGCTCAATAGCAAGACACTATGTATCTGTTTTCACCTTAGAGACCGGAACTGCAGGCTTAGAGCTTTTGGAAGAGGTTTGCAATACTGTTTTTAAGACAGATAGTGTGCTGTCAAATTATTATGATATCATTGTTTTGAGAGACGGTATTTCCGAAAAATATAGCAATAAAATATTTCCAAAGTTTAACGAATATGAGCGAAAACTGAAAGCGCTTATGTTCGCTGTCTATACTCAGGAGTATGGTTCTGCGTACATTCAAGTGGTCCAGTCGCATGTCGAGAACTCCATAAAAGGTGCGCCTAAAAACAAAAAAGAACTTAGCCGTGTTCAAGAAATGTTTTTTGCGCTTACCCTGGGAGATATCCAAAATGTCTTATTTACGCCATATTGGTCCCCAGCTGATGAAAACTATTATTATGCATTGCTAAACGATAGCTGTGACTATTCCAAGTGTAGCAATGAGGAAATACGACAATTATTTTCAACACTTAAGCCGAAGTGCGATTGGGATAAATTCTTTGCAAAACTGTTTCGTGAGGAAAACATGCCCGATATAATTGATGAGCTCCGAAATTATCGAAACATAGTTGCCCATTGCAAGTCTTTTTCAACGGAACAATATATTGCTAGCAGAGAACTTCTGAAAAAAGCTATAAAGCAACTTGATAGAGCATTGAACAGCATTGCACCTAGGTACCATAAATTGCTGGACAATATAGAAGAAGATGCGCCTTGTGGCAGTGTTTCAATGCTTGGGCAAATATCTCAAGACAAAAGCTCTCATAATTCTGCGAGATTTGAAGCAATTGCCAGAAGTATTGCAGAGGCAGTCGCAATGTCCAGTAACCATTCCTCTATTGATACAGATATCATTGAACCCTTACGATACATACCACCCAAGCATATAGGAAAAGCGATAAAGCAGCGCGTAAAACCTCATTACCACAGGAAAAGCCTTAAAAAGTAATGCAGACAGATTGTCAGGAGCAAGTACCATGACTTACCGTATTGCCATTGTTGACGACAACCAAGCAGACCGGGAGTTCCTCCACGCTCAGGCGCAGAGCTGGGCGACGCAGAACGACAGCACCCTGCAGGTCGAACTGTTCGCCTCTGCTGAGGAGTTTCTGTTTCACTATGCCGAGCACAAGGACTATGATATCCTGTTGTTGGACATTGAGATGCCCGGCATGGACGGGGTTACCATGGCCCGACGCATCCGGAAAGAAAATGAAACCTTGCAGATCGTGTTCATCACCGGTTACTCCGAATACATCTCCGAGGGCTACGAGGTAGCGGCGCTCCATTACCTGATGAAACCGGTGAACACCGATAAACTGCATCAGGTGCTGGATCGTGCAGCGGACAAGCTCCAGCGAAACGAACGCTGTCTGACACTGGAGTTATCCGGCGAAGTGGTGCGCCTGCCCCTGTACCAGATCCGCTGGGCCGAGGTGCGGCAGAACTATCTGACCATCCACGCCAAGGCCGATTATACCGTGAAAATGACCCTTTCTGAGTTGGAAAACCGTCTGGATGACCGCTTCTTCCGTGCGGGTCGGTCGTTTATCATCAATCTGACCGAGGTGCGCTCGGTGACCCGACAGGAGGTTCGCCTGTCCGACGGCACAGTCATCCCGCTGCCCCGAGGCCAGTATGAGCCGTTGAACAGAGCTATTATTTCTCGTGGTTAGGAGGCTTTTATGAGTATCTTTTCCAAACTCATCGACAAGCGCATCGCGGCCTATCAGCGGGAACTCATCGAGACCCATTACGCCGAGGTGGAGAATATGTACCGCCAGATCCGCGGCTGGCGGCATGACTATCGCAACCACATCCAGACCATGAAGGTCCACGCTGCCAACGGCGACATGGAGTCCATCCGCCGCTATCTGGACGCACTGGACACCGACCTGAACACGGTGGACACCGTCATCAAAACGGGCAATGCCATGGCTGATGCTATCCTCAACTCCAAGATCTCCCTTGCCAAAGCCCGCGGCATCGCCGTTCATGCCGACGCCCATATCCCGTTGGCGCTGACCACCTCTGAATTGGATCTGTGCGTCATTCTGGGCAACCTGTTCGACAACGCCATCGAGGCCAGCTTGGCTTTGCCGGAGGAGCAGCGGCTGATCCGGGTTTATATGGATATGAAAGGCACACAGCTGTACATCTCCTTTACCAACTTCACCGCCTCCCAAAAGCAGGCCAAGATCTCCGGGCGGTTCCGCACCACCAAGGGCGAGGGCCACGGCTTCGGTCTGGTGCGCATCGACTCCATTGTGGAGCGTCTGAACGGTTATCTGAGCCGCAACAGTGAGGACGGCGCTTTCACCACAGAGATTCTTTTGCCACAATCATAGTGAGTGAGGTACATAGTTTGCAGGTATGCCACCATTGTGAAAGGAGCCAGAACATATGAGTTATCCCGATTATTTATATCATTATACCAGTATCGAGACTTTGGCTTTAATTCTGAACAATCGGACAATCTGTTTTAATAACCTGCTTTATGTTGACGATATGGAGGAAGCGGAAACCAACGATCTCGGTTTGTTTGGTAAATACGTGAATATAAGTTGTTGGACGGAGACCGATGAGGAATCGATAGCATTATGGAATATGTATACTCCAGATATGCATGGTGTGAGGATCAAGATGCCCGTTTTTCCGTTTAAGAAATATCATTACAAAACGGGTCAGTTCCATTTTAAAGAGGATGTTGATACTTATATTAACCAGGAAAAACTGTATACGGAGAACAAAGGCGCTATAATACCAAATCTACCTATATTATTTTCTGTTGAGTATACCGATGACACGAGTTTATTGTTTCCTACGATCAGGACGAGCAATTCGCCTGATTCGGTACAACAATTTCTTGAGGCAAAGAGTTTAGCCGACATACCTAAGCCTATAAATATCTCATATTCTCTACGTGAGTTAGGGAGGTATAAGCGATCGGTCTGGTCTTTCCAAAAAGAGTGGAGATATCTGGTTTTTTCATCTCCGATGGGGTTGCGCGACTGCGAACCTTTCTCTTTAGAGAAACAACAAGAGATTATAAGAAGATTGGAAAACCGTGAACAGAAGGCCCCCTATGAGAGATTTTTCCTCGAAATAGATAATGAGGCATTTATGAAAATGGAAATCCTGTTAGGGCCTAAAATGACAGAAGCTGAAAAGATTTTGGTTGTTGCATTGCTTGAAAAACATGGACTTGGGGATCGCTGGAAAGAAAGTGCATTGCGTATTAGATAGTAAAAATACTATCTAAACACAGAACATTTCCTTGAAATATGCAATTCGTCCCCCACAGACGACGATTCGTCCCCGAAATGAATTTTCGGGGACTTTTTATGCTAAGATATAACAATTAAAATCCAAATGAAAACAGCGTTTGTGATATCAGTGGCTACGTAGCAAATGAAACATTTTCAGCAATTAAAAATGACTTAAGGTTGCATCATCGTGTGTTTGGTGGGCTGCGGTAGAAGAGTAAAGTGAATCACTGGACAAATGTTTTACGAGCAGGTATGATCAAACTACCCACATAGCAGAAAGATGGATTTCCTTGATAAAAGCTGTGATTTTTGATGCGTATGGTACCTTGATCTCCACCGGCACTGGATCGCTGGATGCGACACAAAAGATATTGAATCTGTACAAATCGTCCATTCCTGCAAAAACATTCTATGGGGACTGGAAAAAATACCATCGGAAACATATCGATGGGTTGTCGCGTTTTGTACCGGAAGAAATGATTTTCCTGTGGGATTTGGAGGAACTATACGAACAATATGGGCTACCGGGAAACGCGGCCGAGGATGTGCAGATCATGCTGGACACCCTGGGCAATCGCACTGCATTTCAAGAAAGCAAAGCGGTGGTGGAACAGCTGAAGCGTTTGGTCACCGTATGCATTGGCTCTACCACCGACACAGAACCGTTTATGCGGGATCTGACCCGGAGCGGCATCGTGGTGGATCATATCTTTACTTCAGAGGAGCTACAGGCATACAAGCCACAAAAAGCCTTTTACGAAAAGATCCTTGCAGCTCTGTCCCTGCCACCGGAGGAAGTCCTTTTTGTGGGAGATTCCCTGACTGACGATGTCTATGGTCCCCGGCAGGTGGGAATGAAAACCTGCTGGGTAAACCGCAAAAAGGAAATTGCCCCGATACCGCCGCCGGATTATGAGGTGTCCAATCTGACCGAGTTGCTGACTGTTTTATAGGATCATCGAAAGTTGGAGGATTGAAATATGAGCACCCGCATCGAAAAGACCAACTATTATCTGGATATTGCAGAAGTTGTAGCTGCCCGTTGCACCTGCTTACGGAGGCATTACGGTGCAGTTATCGTAAAGAATGACGAAATTATTTCCACTGGCTATGTGGGTGCGCCCCGAGGCCGAGCCAACTGCATCGACCTGGGTTTCTGCCGTCGGGAGAAGCTGGGCATTGCCCGAGGTGAGCGGTACGAGCTGTGTCGCAGCGTTCATGCAGAGGCCAACGCCATCATCAGCGCTTCCCGCCGAGATATGATGGATAGTACGCTGTATCTGGTTGGTAAGGAAGCCGGTACTGGCGAGTATGTGAAGGATGCCAACAGTTGTGCTATGTGCAAGCGAATGATCATCAATGCAGGCATCAGCCGGGTGGTTATCCGTGATGATAAGGAAAACTGGCGTGAAATTACCGTTTCTGATTGGGTCGAGAATGATGACTCCATGACTGATGTGATGGGTTATTGAACTTGATATAAAGAGGAAAGCGTATGAAGAAATCGTACATAAAGATAATAGTCAGCATCATCGTTTTCACATTGATTGTAGTTTTATTAGTGCCTGATTTCTGGGCAAAGCATCGTGCTTCCCGGTATCTGGAAGAAAAATATGGTGATGCCATAGTAGTGGAGAATGTAGAGTTTGATAAGGTGCAAGCCAATCTTTTTCACCAGGAGTATTCGGTCAGGGCATACTATGAAGGCGTGAATTTTAGAGTCAGCAACGGTTCTGACACCTATACAGAAAAGTATCATGAGTGGTGGTATGGTGAACTGCTTTTTGTCAATGGTATGGAAAGCTTGATCAAAGGTGCATCTGTCACTATAATGGATCATCTTACTGGCACCGCCGTATTGGATAAAACAGATCTATTATTCTATATGGATGTGGAATTCCGAGATACCTTCCCTTCGGAAGAGGCATTTGCAGATGGCGTTCAGAAGGTTTTAGAACACTTGGATTTCGTAAATCTTTCGAAATGTGATACGCTGATCGCTTATGGATTTATTGATGGACAGCATGTATGCTGCAATGTTTCACCCATGCAATCTCCAGATAGGTCGGAAATCCTCATGAACATTAAGCCTTTTTGATGTTTCAAAGAGTTTGTCTGCGAAAGTGTACAGCAAATATGCAATTCGTCCCCCACAGACGACGATTCGTCCCCGAAATGAATTTTCGGGGACTTTTTATGTTAGGATAGGCATGAGGTGAGAGAACATATGAGAGCACCATTTCAAATCCTTGCAATACCATATCGAATCATAGATGGAATGTCACAGTACTGTGTGTTTCGGCGCTCTGATTCCGGACAGTGGCAATTTATCGCCGGAGGCGGTGAAGACAACGAAACGCTTCTGAATGCCGCCAAACGAGAGACTTTTGAAGAAGCCGGCGTGCAGTCCGGCAAATGGATACCACTGACCAGCCTGTGCTATCTGCCTGTCACGGTTGTTGCTGAAAAGCATCGTCAGCACTGGAACAAGGACACGCTTGTGATCCCCGAATATGCCTATGCATTCGAGTGCACAGACGAGGTGATACTGTCCAATGAGCATACTGAATATGCTTGGCTGCCCTATGAGGAGGCCATGCAAAAGCTGCAGTGGGATTCCAACCGCACGGCACTGTACGAACTGAATTGTCGCTTGGAGGTTAACCATGTCCGATAAGAAAACCAAACCGAAATACAATATGTGGCAAAACACCGGCTACATGGTAAACCTGGCATGGAAAAATCAAAAGCAGGTCATCTTTATCAATGTGGTGATTGCCCTGCTGGCGGTGGCACTGAGCCTTGCAGAGTTATATTTGCCGCCGGTGATTTTGCAACAGGTGGAGCGCGCCGCCTCCCTAAAAACACTGGCGACCACCATTTTACTGTTCACAGCAGGACTGGCAGCTATCTCTGGTCTGCAGTACTATTTCTGCATGGTTGTTGATAACGCGAATTATGGTATGCGTAAGCAGGTTTTGCAGTTGGTGCAGAAAAAGATGCTTTCCATGTCTTTTCCGCTGACCGAGAATCCCCGTATCCTTGCACTGCAGGCCAAAGCCTATGAATATTGCGACTCCAGACACCGGATGCCGCAGGCGCTTTGGGGGGCGCTGGGCAGATTGATTCATCATACACTTGCTTTTTTGATCTATCTGTTTCTGCTGACCAATCTGCATCCTGTTCTTGTGGTGGTGGTCATTGTCACCACCGTCATTTCCTACGCTGTGACCAATCATCTGAACAAGTGGGAGTACCAGCACGTACAGGAAGAAAATGCGCTGGAAAAGCAGGTGGCCTATCTCAAATGGAATGCCGCCGACCGGAAAATCGGCAAAGATGTGCGTGTGTTTGGCATGGGTCCCTGGCTGAAAGCGGTATACGCCTCCTCTCTGCGGCTGTATGATGCCTTCATCGCCCGTCGTGAGCGCACCTATCTTATTGGCAATGTGGTGGATCTGCTGTTGACGCTGGCACGCAACGGCATTGCCTATTGGTATCTGATCTCCATGACCCTGCGGGAAGGTTTGCCCGCATCCCAGTTCCTGCTGTACTTTACAGCCATCAGCGGATTTGCCACGTGGGTGGCCGGCATTCTGGAAGATTTGTCCACCGTGCAGAAGTTCAGTCTGGAGGTCGACAATATCAGAGCGCTGCTGGAGTGGCCGGAGCCTTTCCTGTTTGAAGAAGGCAAGCCCTTGCCGGTGCAGAAAGACGGCAAGTACACGCTGGAACTGAAAAACGTGACCTTCCGCTATCCCGGTGCGGAAAAAGATACGCTGACCCGCGTGAATCTGACCATTCCTGCCGGAGAAAAGCTGGCAATTGTCGGCCTTAATGGTGCCGGTAAAACCACATTGGTCAAGCTGCTGTGCGGCTTTTATGACCCCACTGAAGGTGCTGTTCTTCTCAACGGGCAGGACATCCGCCAGTTCAACCGGCGGGACTACTACGAACACTTTTCTGCCGTGTTTCAGCAATACTCTTTGCTGGATGTGACGGTAGCCGAAAATGTGGCGCAGTCCACAGGCAACATCGACATGCCTCTTGTGAAAGCTTGCGTAGAAAAGGCCGGTCTGACCGACAAAATCCAGTCGCTGCCCAATGGCTTTGATACCATTCTGGGGCGCAACATTTATGATGAAGGTGTAGAATTGTCCGGTGGTGAGACCCAACGGCTCATGCTGGCCCGAGCCCTCTATAAAAACGCGCCTATCATCGTTTTGGACGAGCCTACCGCGGCGCTCGACCCCATTGCCGAACACGATATGTATCTGAAGTACGATCAGATGACGGTTGGTCGCTCGGCGGTGTACATCTCCCACCGCCTTGCTTCCACCCGGTTCTGCGACCGTATTATTTTCTTAAAGGATGGCGTAATTGCCGAAGAAGGCACCCATGACGGCCTGCTGGCTGCAAATGGCGGCTATGCCCAGCTGTTTGCCATCCAGAGCAAGTATTATCAGGAGGGAGGCGAGCCTGATGGAGAATAAGAAGGCATCCTGGGGCGACGCTTTTCGCCTGAACTGGCGGGCTGCGCGGATCTGGTTTTCTCAGTACCCCAATATGTTTTATTCCGCCGCCGCCGATTACGGGCTGAAGACCATTCTGCCCTATGTGACCATCTGGTTTTCGGCACAGATCATCGACGAATTTACCGGAAACCGTGATCCTCAAAGGCTCTTGAAGCTGGTAGTGCTGACACTGATCGTCACCACCGTTATGGCGCTCCTGCAGGCAGCAGCGCACCGGTGGTTTGTGTCCCAGCGCTATACCCGAAACGGCCGTGCCAACAAAATGTACGCCGACAAGCTACTGGATATGGATTATTCGGTGATGGATCGGCAGGAGACCTATGACTTGCTGACCCGCGTTCGCAACAGTGGCAGCTGGGGTGCGTGGGGCTTGGTCAACATCAACGGCAGCTTTGAAATGCTGATGGAGGCCGTCCCCGGTATTCTGGGCGCGGTGGTGCTGTCGGTGAGTATGTTTACCGCTAAGGTGCCAACCCACGGTAACTGGCTGGATCATCTGGGAAATCCGCTGGTGGTGCTGGGTGTAGCTGTTCTACTGGTTGCACTGACCGCACTTTCTGCCCATTTGACCAACCACGCAAACCACATCATGTCCATTCAGGACAGGAACTTTGCGCTGGGCAACCGTACCTTTAACTTCTTTGGCTGGACGATCATCAGTGACCGCAGCCGTGCGCTGGACTTCCGCGCCTATCGGCAGGACAAAATTTGTGCTGACTATCTGGCAGGTAATGACGGATACAGCTGGAACTCGATTTCCGGCAAAAAGGCCCGAGGTGTTTGCGGCATCATGTGGGGAACTGCCCGCGTGGTGGACAAACTGTTCATTGGTGTGATTTATGGCTATGTATGTTTGAAAGCTTGGGCAGGTGCTTTTGGCATCGGTTCGGTCACCCAGTATATTGCTGCCATTACCGCCTTGTCCCGCAGCGTCAGCCTGCTTCTGGAGCTGCTGGGCCGTTTGCGGAACAACGTTTCCTATCTGGAGACTACCTTTGAGTTTTTCGACTTGCCCCATGAGATGTATCAGGGCAGCCTTACCACCGAAAAGCGCTCTGACCGGCAGTATCAGGTGGAGTTCCGGGATGTTTCCTTCAAGTATCCCGGCTCTGACCAGTGGGCGCTGCGCCATGTGAACATGAAGTTCGAGGTAGGCCGCCGTCTGGCGGTAGTGGGCCAGAACGGTTCGGGCAAGACCACCTTCATCAAGCTGCTGTGCCGTCTGTATGACCCCACCGAGGGCCAGATCCTGCTCAACGGTATCGACATCCGCAAGTATAATTATCAGGATTATCTGGCTATCTTCTCGGTGGTGTTTCAGGACTTTCAGCTGCTTGCTTTCCCGTTGGGACAGAACGTGGCAGCGGCAAAGGACTACGATCCCGTCCGTGCCGAGGACTGCCTGCGCAAAGCAGGCTTCGGTGACCGGCTGGACAGCCTGCCCGATGGACTGGAGACCTGCCTGTACCGGGAGTTCGACCAGAAAGGCGTGGAGATCTCCGGCGGTGAAGCGCAGAAGATCGCCATCGCCCGGGCGCTCTATCCCGATGCACCTTTCATCATTCTGGATGAACCCACGGCGGCATTGGACCCCATTGCCGAAGCCGAGATCTACAGCAAGTTTGATGAGATTGCCGGGGACAAGACCGCCATTTATATCTCCCACCGCCTGTCCTCCTGCCGCTTCTGCGATGATATTCTGGTCTTTGATCAGGGGCGTGTCATCCAGCAGGGCAGCCATGAAGAACTGGTAGCCGACGAATCCGGCAAATACCACGCCCTCTGGCACGCCCAAGCGCAGTATTATACCAAGGGGTGAGATCAGTGAACAGAAAGGCAATTCTGCTATTCACGGGACTGATAGTTGCGTTGGTAGGGTTATGTATATTGATCGCAAGGGTGTTACCATTTTGATTTGCCTAGATACCTTGCAGTTGCTGTCTTGTGCCTATATAATAAGCATTAGAGTTATTGCCTGGAAGGACAGCAGTTAGCAACTTGTCGGATAGGAGAAACGATTATGACATATACAGAAGTGCAAGCGATTGCTAAGAAAACTATGGAGTACACTCGTAAGATCATCCGACCCGGAATGCACTTGACTGAGATACGCAAGTTGTGCGAGGATAAGCTGCGGGAGCTGGGTGCAGATTCGTTTTGGTACTGGGATGTGGGCGCATTCGTCTTTGCTGGCTCTGAGACTACCATTTCAATCTCCGGTACGGAATATCAGACACCTGACCGCATCATTGGTATGAATGACATCATCACCATCGATCTCAGTCCTCAGGTGAATAAGATCTGGGGTGATTATGCCAGGACTATCATTCTGGAAGATGGCTGCGTAGTAGATTCCACAGCAGACATTATGAATCCGGAGTGGAAACGTGGGTTGGAAATGGAAGAGAGACTCCATGGAGAACTGTTCCGTTGCGCCCGACCAGATATGACCTTTGAAGAGTTGTATTTTCACATGAATGCGTTCATTGTTGAAAATGGATTTATCAATCTGGATTTTCTGGGTAATCTGGGCCACTCAATTGTCTACGAAAAGAAGGATCGAATTTACATCGAAAAGGGCAATCAACACAAGCTGGGGGACGTAGCCTACTTCACCTTTGAGCCGCATATCAGCGTGGCCGGGTCGAAATATGGCTACAAGAAAGAAGACATTTACTTCTTCGAAAACGAGAAGTTGATTGTGCTATAAAACAAAGCCGCTGTCACAACTGACGGCGGCCTTTTCTGATATGTGGCAAAATTATTTGTAAATACACTGTAAATAACGTATTTGTCAAGCTAAATGGTGTATGAAAATGCAAAATTATTCTTGTGCGTTTTGTGGATTGATTGCTCCTGAAATACAAGATATAGTGGTAATTAGAAGGAAACATATACCATCTGCGATGCGTTTTAAACCATGCAGCATGATGTTTCTTCCGAATTCACTACATTGATATCTGGAGGAATACATGAAAGGTTTTGTCAGAAAGTACAAGCGCGAAGTAATCGTGGGAGTTGTTGTATCTCTTATCACGGCTGCAATTATCAAACTGGGGGATTGGATCATTACGGTGACTCCTGCGTTTGGACAGACGCTTGTCAGCACAATACAAAATATTATTTATATGACGGCAGCTGCACAGACGGCAACGACTGTCGATAGACTTCTTTTTGGAAGCTTATCAGGATTATTTATGGGTAGTTTTCTGGCATTGATCGGCATGGGATTCAAAGAATGGTTTCGTGCATTAAAACTTGAGCGTATGATAAATAAACGTTCTACAGCAACAGGGCATCGTGAACGAAAGCCAGAGAAGCCAGCAAGCAAAGAAAGTGAATCAGCGGTAAAAAACTTGATAGCAGAAGCAAAGCGCCTTGGTTATAAGGCTATTGGGCTAACTGCTTTGCTGGTAGTTATTTACCTGTTTTCCCAAATAACAATTGTGAAACCTGCACAGTTGTGGTCTATCTTCCAAAATGATATGACTATGATTGCGCCCTATGTAGATAGCCATGAGCTTCTACACTTGAAATCAGAATGGGTGTGCATGCAAAGCAAGGAAGATTATGTGACGCTTTATCAGTATATCGATGGCGTCAAGCAAACGAATAACTTGCCATAAAAAACAAAGGAGGTGCCTATATGAACGACTTGGAAAATAAAATGATTGAAGCGCTGGTTGATGTGGGGAAAGATGTAACAAGTGATCTGGTAAGGCCTACGTCCAAAAGCGTGGGCGATAACATTGGACGCCTTGTAGATGGAGTAATGGGTTGGCTTGGATACTGGGGCGAAAAGCAAAAGGTCAAACAAGCTGTGTATCTAGAGGATTATAAGAGGAAAATAACGGAAAAGATTCTTGGAATCCCAGAGCAAAAACTAATTGAACCCCCTATACGCCTTGTTGGACCAGCGATTGAAGCAAGCAAGTTTTTTATTGAGGAAGAGTATTGCAGGGATATGTTTGCAAAATTGATTGCCTCGGCATGCGACTCTTCCAAGGTGAACTCGGTGCATCCTGCATTCCCAGAAATAATTAAACAGTTAACCCCTTTGGATGCGAGGTTTTTACAACTGTTTAAGGAGCGGAGCACCTATCCGGCAGTAGAATTGACAGCTGTGCATCCGGATGAAATAGTATCACCGTTTCCTCATATGCTGTTCGACTTCAAGGATAGCAATGCATCCTTCAACGCTGGTGAGCAGTTAGAATTGACAAAAACAATAGAAAACCTAATTCGATTCGGGCTCTTGATCAAGAATACAGCGGTGCTTGAACTCAACTATAATTATGATAGTTTTAAGAACCACTGGTTCTATAAAGGCATTACCCCGACGCTTGATGAAGGCAGTAAATTACGGATCACCAAATATCGAGTTGAACTCACATTGCTGGGACAGGACTTTCTGAAAACTTGCTTGCCCGAACAGGAGTGAGGACATTTTTGTTTCCAGCTTGTTTACAAATGCAATATTGACACCAGAACAAATGTTTGGTATCATGTAATTGTCCAAGCGGACAGACAACTTCATACATAGCTTAGGTCAAGTACGTGCCCTGGAGCCGCTTATTTCAACGTGATAGATAAGCGCTGACTTCCTACGTGCCGCTTGATACAGCTGTCGAGTACGAGCCCACCGGAGCGGGCGTTGCCAACAACGTCAATGACTCCACCGAGCCGCTTGATGTTAGATCCTTTATCTGAAAGCAGTCAGATAAGGTTTTCTCATTGCGGCCAACGCCAGGGACCAGCTCAATACTCTTCCCAGTGACCGTAACCGGACATTGAGAGCCACAGGATCTGACATCCTGATGGCCCTGATGTCCGGTTTTTATTTTCGCAAAAAGGGCTTTGCGACCATGAAGCGAACCGCTCCGTGCATTGGATAACTTCATAAAACTCCACCGAATAACGACCTCTCTGTATGATCGGGAAACCGATGAGCCAGGTCGGAGGGGGCGCCAAGACTCCGTTACGCAGGCGACGGACGAGCGACAACCACCAACTCCGAGCAATCCGGACAGTTCCCGGAGGCGGCGACGACAGCAGAGAGCAGAGACTCCCCACTAGCCACAGTCCGAGCGTGATAACAACCGTCGCAGGCAATGGGGTGAGAGGCTTCGTAAGTCAATCGGAGATTGCAAAATGAGCGCCGACCAACTATCGGCGGTTCGATGGAGAAAACCTTACGAAGACTTCCAAGGGAGAAGTCTATCTTTTTATCAAAAATTCTATGGAAGAAAACCAGGAGGACAAATCTATTGACCAAATTACAAGAAAACATTTACGCACCCAACTACAAAGTGGAAGATGGCTGTCTGGTGGAAGTGCGCAGCAATCGCCAAGGGCCGTATGACCAAAAGTTGTGCAATTTTTTGCCCTGGCTGGTCAGCGAAATCGCGGTGGACAACGGTATGGAAAAGACTACTCGAATCGTGCTCTCCGGTGTTCATGCTGACGGTCACACCCTGCCTGAAGTGGAGATCCCCGCCTCGGAGTTCGCCGGTTTCGGCTGGCTGTTCAAATACTGGGGCATGGACTGCAATCTGGAAACAGCTCACGGCGTAAAAGACAGTCTGCGGTACGCCATCCAGAGTACCGCACCCAACGCTGAGCATCGATCGGTGTATGAAGTCACCGGCTGGCATGATGATAACGGAAGCTGGCAGTTCCTGATGCCGGGGGATGACGCGCAGTCCGTTGTGCTTCCCAGCAATATGAAAGGCTATCACATGGAGCACCGGTGTGATGAAGCAGATATCGCCTCGGCACTGGCGCTAATGGAAGCAGATCTGGCGCCTGCTGAAATCATCTGGCCCATGCTGGCCTTCACCTTTCTCTCTCCGCTGAATCATTTTCTTCGGCTGGCTGGATGTGAGCCAAAGTTTGTACTGTTTCTGGTAGGAAAAACCGGAAGTCGCAAAAGTACATTAGCAGCATTGTTCCTTTCCTTCTTCGGAATGTTTAATGGAGCAAATCTGCCGCTGTCCTTCCGCGATACTGCCAACAGTGTCCTGCATCATACGTTTACCTTGAAAGACGTACTTACTTGCATCGACGACTTTCATCCTACCGGCCGAAAGGAAACCACAAGTATGAATGCCATGGCGCAGGCTATCATGCGTGCCTACGGTGATCGCACCGGCAGAGGCCGTCTGCGCGCCGATGCATCACCTATGGAATCGCTGCCGCCCCAAGGCAATGCCATCATCACTGCCGAGTTCCCGCCGGACATTGGTGAAAGCGGAACCGCCCGCTATTTTGCGCTGGAGCTGATGGAAGGCGATGTGGATCTGGAAGTGCTGACAGCCTTTCAAAAGCAGGCCGAGAGCGGCGTGCTCCAGCGATGTATGTACGGCTATCTGGAATGGCTGAAAGAAACCTATCTCTGGAATGTGGATGGTTTCCTTGCTGATTTGAAAACACAGTTCGAATATTGGCGGGACATCTTCCGCCAACAGTGTCCCAACTGCCATGGGCGTGTGCCGGAAGCGGTGGCATGGCTGGTGATCGGAATGCGCTATCTGTTGTCTTATCTGCAAGACCAGTTGGAATTGGCAGAAGCGGAGTGTGAAAGTTACCGTCAGCGATTCTACTCCATTCTGAAAATGCTGGCAGAGCGACAGGCATCCAACATCGTGCAGGACAAGCCTACCCATAAGTTTTTGCAGAAGCTGTACGCACTGTTGGAGAGCGGGCAGAACTGTCTGCTGCCGCGGCACGCAGTACATGAGTATCTGCCGCCCAACTGTCTTGGCTATGAAGATGATACTTACCTCTATCTGTTCAGCGAGATTGCGCTGGAGGCCGTACAGGAGTTGTGTGACAGGCAGGGTGAGGCATTCAACATCAAAAACAAGGAGTTGCTGAAACAGTTAGCACAGGAAGGTGTGCTGGAGCCTGCAGGTAAGCAGAACACCAAGTCCATCCGCTTTGATGGTAAGAGCAAGCGGGTGGCCTGTTTATATAAAAGGAGGACCGAGCAGATCCGTGATCTGGCTTCGTAAAACCATGTGTGGCGGGTGTGGTAACGGCGCAAAATAGGCGATTTGTGGCGGCAAAGTGTCCTGCGGGAATGTGCTCGAAACCCTTGCAAACAGCGGAACACGGGCGGTTTTTGCGCCAACGACAGCGGCCTGTGTGCCTGCATCTGCTGTGCGTCTGCAATGCCGCTTTTGTGCATCTGATCGGGCATCTGCAAACCCCTTGCAACGACTGCACTTTTGCCCTCTGCATCTGATGCCACACGTAAAGCACAGTGGATTACCCCTTTGGGGGTGACAAGTTTCGCCTTTGTGGTACGGAATCGGGGCGATTGCCCCGTTCCGCCCACTTTGGCAGTTGCGGGCTAAGCCCACACCCCTACAAGCTGCGTGCACTTCTGCTGAAGTGCAAAAACCGCCTGCGGCTTCGCAGCTTCAAAGGGGGACCAGTCCCCCTTTGAGGAACCCCCAGCTCTCCGAGGGGATAAAAATATTTTAATGAAATGGAGGAAACAAAATGGCAAAAGATAATTTCATCCGTCTGCGTGTTGCAGGCTGGGAGAAAGACTACATCCAGCACAAAGCAGCAAGTGCAGATATGACACTCTCTGAGTTCGTCCGCAGGGCGGCGATGCATCAGAAAGTAAACGTACTCAGTGGCACTGACGAAGAAGTGTTGCAGGAGCTTCGACGCCAGGGCAACAATTTAAATCAGCTGACCGTCATGGCGCGGCAGGGTCGTATTCAGTTCGTCAACTTCGAACCCTTCATGGAGGTGTATGAAAAAACATGGCAAGCGTTAAATTCGTCGGTGTCTCGTGTAGTCTGAAAGACATCATGGACTACATCACCAACCGTGAGAAAACAACTGACAGCCTTGTCACCGGTGTCAATTGTGTAGCCCAGTCTGCGCTTTATGAATTTGAAACGGTGAAAAAGAAGTTCCACAAAACCGACGGACGCAGCTACTACCATATCGTGCAGGCGTTCTCACCTGATGATAAATTGGATTTCGACACCGCCCATGAGATCGGGCTGAAGTTCGCTCAGCAGTTCGGTGGTTACCAGTGTCTGGTAGCCACCCACATGAATACCAAGCACATCCACAACCACATTGTGATGAACTCGGTGAACTACGAAACCGGCAAAAAGTTTCACCAGACTGCGCGGGAACTCAAGCAGGTGAAAGACTATTCCAACGAACTCTGTATGCAGTACGGATTGTCCGTTACGGAATCCAAAGCCGACCCGTTCCGCATTCCCACATGGAAGAAAAAACTGCAAAAGGATATTCGCCAAGCCATGGAAAACTCTCGAACGAAAAAGGAGTTCATCGAATACATGGAATGGTTCGGCTATGGCGTGGACTGGCAGAGCGATACCAAGTACATCACCTATACTACGCCCAACAATCTCAAATGCCGTGATAAAAAGCTGTTTGACCAGACGCTTCGTCGGGAGAACATGGAACTCTACTTCGCCATGGGTGGCTGCGCATATCTGGAAAGCCGTGAAGAGGCGACACCTTATGGTGAACAGCTCCCCACGGTGGATGACGCTGTCAGCGGTCTGGTTGCCATCTTCGATGCACTGGCTGTCGGTGACAACAACCGTTTCCATATGGAGACCGTCCATCACAGCGAAGAAGAGATCGAGCGCATCCTACGCCACGGCGGTAAGATCGACCGCACAGTCGAATACGCCGTCGATGATGAGGATGAAGAATATCAACAGTACCATGGCTTCGGCATGACCATGATGATGTGAGAAAGGAGAACAATGGCAAGTATCAAAACCATCCATGAACGCAAATACAAAATCACCGTCAGCAACGGATACCATGCTGACGGCAGAAAGATCAGTCGGGCAAAAACCATCACGGTCCCCGACCATGTACGCGAAAAAAGCATTCCCCAGTATGTGGCTCATGCTGCGGAAGAGTTTGAACGGGAAGTGAAACTGGGATACTCGGAGGACGGCGAGTTATCATTTGAAGAATATGCTGAGCGCTGGCTGGCGCGGCAGACCAAATATGCGCCCAGTACACTGGCCAGTTATCGGCGGATGCTGGCGCAGACCTATCCTCATATCGGACAGATCAAGCTCAACCGCCTGCGACCCATCGCTCTGGAGAATATGCTGATGGAGTTGCGCAAGCGCACCCATCATGGCAAAACGGTGCAGGAAGCCACCGTGCAGAAATATCTGACGGTGGTCTCCGCCGTCCTTAGTGATGCCAAACGCAACGAGATCATTCAGAAGAACCCTGCCCGCATGATCGACCTGCCCGCAACCGAAAAGGCCAATCAGCAGATCCCGACGCCCGAAGAAGCCAAGCGGCTGCTTGAGATCCTGACCAATGAACCCGAGGAATATAAACTATTCTATGCACTGGCCATTTACACCGGCTGCCGCCGTGGAGAACTGTGCGCCCTCCGCTGGTCGGACTTCACCTGCATTGGCTATGACGGCATTCTGACCGTACAGCATTCTCGCAGCTCTGTTTTGGGACAGGGAATTGCGGAGGGTACTACAAAAAATGGGAAGGCACGCACAATCTATTTGTATGACGATATGATGAGTCTGCTCCGCGGCTACGGTCATTACAAACTGGAAGAAGCAAAACAGAACAAGCACCGGTTCAGTGAGTACCTGTTTGTCAACACCGACGGTACGCATATGCATCCCGACACCTTCACCAAGCGCCTGCGTAAAATCTATGACCACAACGGATTCTCCAAACGTTTTCACCTGCACACCCTGCGGCATTATTTTGTCTCCACCATGCTGCATAGCGGCGTAGACAAACAGACGGTAGCGGATCTGGCCGGTCACGGCGACACTTCTTTTCTGGAACGCACCTACTGTCATCCGCAGATGGCACTCAAAGAGCAGGCCGCGAAAAAGATGTTTTCGTCCATGTTGGAAGAAGCTATCACAGGATAATTGTTGCTTTGGTAGAACTTGAGCCCACGCCCATTCTTTCAGTAGCTTTCTCGCCGTCTTTCGAGTATATTGTGTTTACAAAACCGGCCTCAGTAGTACTGAGGTTAGAAGGAGAGAACACATATGGCAAGTATCCGAAAGCGTGGCGACAGCTATCTGATCATCGTATCCATGGGATATGACTACAATGGCAACCGCCGCAAAGCACAGCAGAAGACCGTCCATCCCCCAGCATCGCTGACACCCAAGCAGAAAGAAAAATGGCTGAACGAACAGGCAGTCCTGTTCGAAATGGCCTGCAAGAAAGCAGGTCAGCAGGTCAACACAGGCATTACACTGGCACAGTATATCGAACTTTGGCTGCAAGAGGTCGCACCCAACAAACTGGCCAAATCCACCATCACCCGTGAAAAGCAGGACATCGCACGCATCCTGCCTCATCTGGGAAACAGCAAACTCACCAAACTCCGCCCCGAGCACTTCCGAAAGCTGTATGCCGATTTGCGGAAAGAAAAGAATACGGTAACGGGAAAGCCGCTCTCCGAAAACACCGTTGCGGGAGTCCACGCATGTCTGTGCGGGATCCTCAGCGATGCTATGGAGGGCGGCTTTCTGGATCACAACCCCGCATGGCGTACCTATCGCTACACAGGAAAGAAAAAGGATAAAATCATTACCGATGAAGATACGGTGCAGAAACTGGTCACGGCGCTGGAACAGGAAAGCATCAAGTATGAAACCTACTTCAAACTGGTGATTGCTACGGGCATGCGGCGGGGCGAGTGCTGTGGCCTAAAATGGTCGGATGTCGACTGGCAGGAACGGAGTATCCACATCCAGCGTAATGTGGTAAAAGTCACCGGCGAGGACATCATCGTAAAAGACACCAAGACCTCATCGGGCGACCGATACGTATACTTCTCTGCTGAGATGGAGAGCCTTCTACGGGAGTATCGACGGGAGTGCGAATGGGAAACCGAAGCCCACGACGAGCGAAGCCTGGCCGAAGATGATTATGTATTCCGTCGTCATGGACAGCCATTACCCATGACACCCACCACCTTCACATGGCGCTTCAAACTGATTCTGAAGAAGCATGGCCTGCCTGAAAAGCTGAATGTGCATTCACTGCGACATACCAACGCCAGCCTGCTGATTGCCAACGGCACCGATGTGGCAACAGTGGCTGGCCTGTTGGGACACTCGCAGCCGTCCACCACACTGGATATCTACACCCACGCCTTCGATAAGAACAAAAAGGCTGCAAGCGCAGCGCTGCATGATGGACTGGAGATTTGAGTGTTGACAAATCCAGGCATGGAACATAGAATTATACTTACCAACATAATATAGAAAGAGGGTGATGCAATGACCGACTACACCACGCTTGCACACGCATTCGAACTTGCAGGACATGTCGTGGGTATTTTCGCACTGATGCAAAGATGCAAAGGAGAAGCCGGCATTGCTTCCGAAGCGCCGCAACGCATTGCATTGACTGGAATGGCCAACCAGCCTTTCTGAATATTGTTGGCAGAGACACAGTCTCTTTAGCCGGGACGCGCTCTATTTGAGCGCGTCTTTGTTCGTAGTTGACTCATTCAAGCGGTTGCGTAAGGCATCACATTTTTTGCAAAATAACGAGCAATTGGCTCTAACAATATACCGCAGCTAAAACAAATAGAACGCTGGCACAGTCATCTGTACCAGCGCTCTATTTGTTTTCATCCTTCGATGCTTCTGTCGTTTCAGTCTCATTATTTTTCTGTTTCGTAGTTGCTATGTTATCTTTAGAAGATTCATTTAACAAGTTTTTCAAGGAATCACACACTTTAGTAAAATACTTAGCAATTGGCTCAAGCAGAATACCGCTTAGATATTGAGCTTGGGGAACAAATTCTGCAGCGAAGTTAATTGTTAGAGCAATTACGCCATAACCCAGAAGTAAATATAATACTTTCGTAACACCTTTCCAAAAAACCTGCTTATTGAATCCCTCTTTCCAGGTGCCATATCCAGTTCCAATTATTTGATTAACCACCATTAAGGCTATTAAGACACCGATCAACTTAAAACTCATAGACTATGAAACACCTCCTCTCTTTGGGATGGCTATTTTATATGGCATTATTATAAAACTTTTCTATGTATAATGCAAATGGATTGTCAAGTTACCTAAATCAATAAAAACCACCAAAAACATTTCGTTTCTGGTGGTTTTAGGTGCATCTATCTAGTTAAACCAGCAATTTTTAGCGCCGGAGAATTATTACAGTTCTTCAGCCTTGAAAGTGGTATAACCCTCATAATAGTAGCTGTGGTCGATGCCTTTCATATACATTTCACGGCTGTTGATTTCATCGGTAAGCGCATTTTTCAGGATATGCTTGATCTCTGTATCACGGATCGGGCTGCGTTCCATGGCCAGAAGATAGTCCTCTTTATCCACACGGCTCCAGTCGATCACTTGATGCAGCTCGGCTTTCAACATCAGATCCAACCAGATGCGGGTGCTGCGTCCGTTGCCTTCGCGGAAAGGGTGAGCCACGTTCATCTCGACGTACTTTTCGATGATTTCATCGAACGTGGACTGTGGCATTTTTTCAATGTTTGCAAGTGCCGCTTCCAAATACATCACCGAAGCAAAGCGGAAGTTTCCTTTGGCCATGTTAACGGTACGAAGTTCACCGGCAAAGTCGTAAATATCCTCAAAGAGGTATTTATGGATGAATTGCAGAGACGAGAAGGTTCCGGCCTCCAACTCATTCAGGATACCCTTCTCAAAAAGCTCGACAGCCTTCTTTTTGCTGATTTTCTCTTCTTCACGGGCGAGAGCGGTGGAGGATGTGATTCCCAATTTATTCTCAATTGTCATGGAAAAACCTCCTTTATCTGAATGAAAACAAAAGGCACTTGCTTTCGCAAGTGCCTTTTGTTGGTACGCCCGACTGGAGTCGAACCAGCGGCCTACAGAGTCGGAGTCTGTCACTCTATCCAACTGAGCTACGGGCGCGTATTCACTTGCGGGAAAACTGCTTCGAAAAAATAGTGGTCAAATAGTAGTCAACTACTACGCTGTTCTGGAGTGTCACCGGCGGCAACACCAGTGATTGCAAGGCTTTGCGGAATAGCTCTACCGGATAGGCCTGAAACGTCGGAGTCTAACGCTCTATCCAACTGAGCTACGGGCGCGTGCTTATTCAGAACGAATGAATTATAGCATAGATTTACAATTTTGTAAATCCCTATTAAGGAAAAACCTTCGACAAACTGCGACGATCTCTCATTTGCATTTTCCGGAAAAATGATAAATCCAGCTTTTTAATGAAAAATAGCAAATTGTGGAAGAAATTCTTGATGTTGTCAAAAAATCATGGTAACTTTAACATATTCTTGAACAATTTGTGGAGGGATTTTCATCATGTATGAACTGATTGATTCCATCAACACAGCGTTGAACAACTTCATCTGGGGTGTGCCGGCCATGGTCTGCATCATCGGCGTTGGCCTGTACCTGAGCTGCCGGACCGGCTTTATCCAGCTGCGCAAGCTGGGCTATGCCCTGAAGAACACACTGGGTAAGGTATTCAGCAAGAATGCTGCGGCCCAGGGTACCATCACCCCCTTCCAGGCCGTTTGTACCGCGCTGGCGGCAACCGTCGGTACCGGCAACATCGCCGGCGTGGCCGGCGCCATTGCCATCGGCGGCCCCGGCGCAGTCTTTTGGATGTGGATCTCTGCCCTGCTGGGTATGTGCACCAAGTTCGCCGAAGTCACCCTGGCCGTGCACTTCCGTGAGCGCAACAAGGACGGCGACCTGGTGGGCGGCCCCATGTATTACATCAAAAACGGTCTGGGCAGCAAGTGGATGTGGCTGGCTTACATGTATGCCGCATTCGGCGCCATCGCCGTATTCGGCACCGGCAACGCCACCCAGGTCAACACCATTACGGCAGCTGTTGACTCCGCGCTGATCAACTACGGTCTGCTGTCCGAGGGCGCTGTTGCTACCTGCAATCTGATCATCGGCGTTATCATCGCAGTGCTCGTTGCGCTGATCCTGCTGGGCGGCGTCAAGCGAATCGGCCAGGTCACCGAGCGCCTGGTACCCTTTATGGCAGCGCTGTACATTCTGTTGGCACTGGGTCTGATCGCCATCAATATCCAGAAAGTCCCCGCTGTTTTCGCCAGCATTTTCTACGGTGCATTTAATCCCGCGGCGGTCACCGGCGGTATCGTGGGCAGCTTTTTTGTCAGTATGAAGCGCGGCGTTTCCCGCGGTATCTTCTCCAACGAGGCCGGCCTCGGCACTGGTTCCATCGCCCACGCCTGTGCCGACACCGACAAGCCCGTGGAACAGGGTATGTTCGGTATCTTTGAGGTCTTTATGGACACCATCGTGATCTGCACCATGACCGCTCTGGTGGTCCTGCTCAGCGGTGTCGCCGTGCCTTACGGCCAGGCTGCCGGTGCAGAACTGACCATCGCCGGTTTCACCATGGTCTACGGCAACTGGGTCTCCATTTTCACTGCCGTGGCCATGTGCTGCTTCGCGTTCTCCACCATTCTGGGCTGGGGTCTGTACGGCGGCCGCTGTGTGGAGTTCCTGTTCGGCCATAAGAGCATCAAGATCTACACCGCCCTGTACGCACTGGTGTCCATCGTGGGCGCCACCGTGGATCTGGGCCTGATCTGGGGCGTTTCCGACACGGTCAACGGCTTCATGGTGGTTCCCAACCTGATCGCCGTGTTCCTGCTGGCGCCGGTCCTGCTGAAGCTGGTAAAGGAGTATTTCAGCAAATAACCTTCACAAAAATCGCATAAAAAACAGGAGCGGCGTACCGCTCCTGTTTTTTGTATCGTTTGGCTATTTTCCCACATATACCAGGCCGCAGGCCTTGGGACCGATATGGCTGCCGATGGCAGCGCCCACCTGGATGATATGCTTTTCGTGAATGGCGTGTCCGTGCTCGGCCAGCCGCACAGCCAGGGTTTCGGCCACCGAACGGTCATCGGTATACATCACGTACAGGGGAAAATCCGGATCGGGCTTCTTGGCGTCGGCCTGCTTGCACAGATGATCCATGCCTTTGCGCATACCCATGGCCTTGGCCGGGATGTCCACCCGTCCGTGGTGATCCACGTGGATGATGGGCTTGATCTGGGCCAGCGTTCCCAGGGTATAGGACAGATGGGATATCCGTCCGCCTTTGTACAAATACTCCAGGGTGTTGATGCAGGCGTACAGCACGATGCGCCCGCGCAGTTCTTCCACCGCCGCCACGATCTCAGCGGCCGACTTGCCCTCGTCCCGCAGCTTGACGGCGTGCTCCACCAGCATACGCTGGCCGCCGGTAGCGTTCCGGGTGTCCACCACATAGGCGCCCTCGTATCCCACATCTTCCCGGATGAACATGGCGCTCTGCCAGGTTCCGCTGAGAGCCGAGGACAGGGTGAAATAGATGGCCTCATCCCCTGCTGCCTTTGCCTCGGCAAACAGGTCGGCCAGCACCTGGGGGGCCGCCTGAGAGGTTTTGGGCATGGCGCCCGTTTCCATCATTTTATCATAAAACTGGGGTTTGGACAGGTCGATGTTCTCCTCATATTCCTCCGTGCCAAACAGCACCTTCAACGGAATGCAGGAGATCTGCATTTGTTCCAGTTCGTTGGGTTCAAAATCTGCTGCGGAATCAGTAATGATCCGTACCATTTTATCCCTCGCCTTTACAGTTAGATTGTATTATGATGATTGTACAGGCGGTTTCTCAACAATAGGGCAACTTTTTGTGAATAAATTGTAAACAACAACATTTTTTCCTGTTTATTCATGGTTGACCTTGCGGCGAAAACCATGTATCCTGTTACTGTAGCTATCACAAAAGGAGTCGCGTATGCAGTATATCATTTCCTTTTTGGAGGGAATCATTACCTTCATTTCTCCCTGTCTGCTCCCCATGCTGCCCATTTACCTTTCCTTTTTCGCAGGCGGCAAGGAGCGCACCCTCAAGCGGACGCTGATCTGTGCCTTGGGCTTTGTTCTGGGCTTTACGGTCGTTTTCACCGCCATGGGAGCCCTGGCCGGCACCGTGGGCAGTTTTCTGCGGCAGTATCAGACCGCGGTCAACCTTGTTTCCGGTCTGATCGTTATTCTGTTCGGCCTGAACTTTCTGGGCGTGTTCCATTGGAACCTGTTCCGGGGGAATCAGAAGCAGGTGGACACCTCCGACCTGCGGTTCTGGTCCTCTGCCCTGTTCGGCATGGTGTTTTCCATCGGCTGGACGCCCTGCGTAGGCGCCTTTCTGGGCTCGGCGCTGATGCTGGCCTCCCAGCAGGGCAGCGTCCTGACCGGTACGCTGATGCTTCTGTGTTATTCCGCCGGCCTGGGAATTCCCTTCCTGCTGAGCGCGATCCTCATCGACCGGCTGAAAAACGCTTTCGACTGGATCAAGCGCCACTACGGGCTGATCAACAAGCTGTGCGGCGGTCTTTTGATCCTGGTGGGACTTTTGATGATGACCGGCCTGTTGGGCCGGATGCTGACCTTTTTGAGTTGAGGTGACTGTATGAAAAACAAAATCATTCTGTTGATCGTTGGCCTGGTATTTGTGCTGATCCTGGCCGGCGCCACCCTCTTTTACGACGAGCTGAGCGGCCAGTACAGCGCCGACGCCCTCACGGAACAGCAGGACACCCAGACCGAGGACACTTCCAGGGAAGTGATCGCGGCCCCCGACTTCACCGTTTTGGACAGAAACGGTGTAGAAGTCAAGCTGTCCAATTTCCGCGGCACGCCGGTGATCGTCAACTTCTGGGCCAGCTGGTGCGGCCCCTGCCAGAGCGAGATGGCCGACTTCGACGCGACCGCCGCCAAATATGCCGGCCAGGTGCAGTTTATGATGATCAATCTCACCGACGGCGGGCGGGAAACGGTGGATACCGCAACGGCCTTTGTAGACGGAAGAGGATATACCTTCCCGGTGTTTTTTGATACCCGCTACAGCGCCGCCTCCGCTTACGGCGTTTCCGGCATCCCGGCTACCTACTTCATCAACGCCCAGGGGCATATCGTGGCCCGGGGCTCCGGACCGCTGAACAGTGCCGCCCTGGAGCAGGGCATCGCCATGATCACAACGTCACAGTAACATAGGATGTATCTTGTTTTATGAAAAAGTATGCCATCAATTGGGAGTTTTTCCCATGGAAGCTCTTCGCACCGCCCATCAGCGAGAAGTTTCTGGCCATGGCGGTCCCTCATATGAAGCCGCCAAAATCGCTCTGGCGGGATAACGAACTGACGGTGTCCACCCACGAAGTAAGCAGCTATGACGGTGAAACGATCACCTGTTTTGTGCTGTCGCCCAGGAATCTTCCCGCTGACGCCCCCTGCCTGCTCTACCTTCACGGCGGTGGTTTTGTGCTGGAAGCTGCCGGCTACCACTATTCCAATGCCATGCGTTACGCCAAAGAGGTGGGCTGCAGAGTCGTGTTTCCCTTATACCGCCTTGCGCCGCAGTATCCCTTTCCGGTTTTCTTCGAGGACTGCTATGCTGCCTTCACCTGGGCTTACGATCATGCCGCTGAACTGGGCATTGACACACAGCATATTGGTATCGGCGGTGACAGCGCGGGCGCTACCCTGGCTGTAGGGGTATGTCTGATGGCACGGCAGCGAAAGCATCCGGTAAAATTTCGGTTTCAGATGCTCCCCTACCCCTTCCTTGACGCACGGAACTGCAGCGATTCCTGCAAGCGCTTTACCGATACCCCGATGTGGAACTCGACATTGTCCGACCGAATCGGCCCCATGACCAAAGTGGACAGTACCCATCCCAACTACAGTTGGTACTCTCCTGTGGAGGCACAAAGCTTCGAAGGGCTCCCCCCTGCCTACATCGAAACGGCGGAATTCGACTGTCTCCACGATGATGGTATTCTCTATGCCGCACTTCTGCGAAAGGCAGGCATTGAAGTAACACTGAACGAAACCAAAGGTACTATGCATGGCTTTGACATCGCCGCAAGAGCTCCCACGACTCTGGCTGCCATACAACAGCGGGTCACGTTTATGAGGAAACATATCTGAGCAAAAGGAGTTGAGAATAATGATAAAAATTCTTTTTGTTTGCCACGGCAATATCTGTCGCAGCCCCATGGCAGAGTTTGTCATGAAAGATCTGGTGGAAAAAGCCGGTTTGGAAGCCAGGTTCTATATTGAATCCGCGGCGGTGTCTGCCGAAGAGCTGGGCAACCCCGTCTATCCGCCTGCCCGGCGTGAGTTGGCGGCTCATGGTATCTCTTGTGACGGGAAAACAGCCCGGCAGATGAGCCGAGCCGACTATGATCGGTTTGATTTGCTTGTGTGCATGGACACTTCCAACCTGCGGCGTATGGAGCGCATCTGCGGCGGCGATCCAAAGGGAAAACTGTCCCGTCTGCTGGATCACACCGATCATCCCGGTGATGTGGCAGATCCTTGGTACACCGGAGATTTTACCGCAACCTGGCAAGATGTATGGTCCGGATGCACCGCTCTTCTGGAAAAGTTTGGATAAATGAACTTTTTTGAGATTTTTTCAAAAAAACGCTTGACATTCTCTCTCCCCCGTGATATTATAAGCAAGCAGTCGAGAGACGGCACCACAACTTGGGGGTATAGCTCAGCTGGGAGAGCGCTTGAATGGCATTCAAGAGGTCAGCGGTTCGATCCCGCTTATCTCCACCAAAAAGACCTGAAATCGTAAGATTTCAGGTCTTTTTTCGTCTGAAATCTGCCGTTTTTGTCCATTCTGTGTGATCTTTTCCAGATGCCACGGAACACTTACACCTCGCGGAACTTTTAGTACCAGAATTAGTACCAGAATGACCCTGTCACATAATGGACGCATTATCATGTTATCCAACGTTCGGGAATTTAAGCACCTTGCAGGAGGGCGTATCGGGGCCGTCCGGGTCGCTGTGGCCTGTTGGAAAGGCTTTACTGAACCTGTCGACGGCATCCATCCGAATGCTTTCCTGAACGTGTAAGTAGTGCTGCGTCATGCTCACATCGGCATGTCCCACGATGCTCTGGATAGTAGAGAGATCAACACCCAGCGCCTGCATCTGGCTGACATAGGTATGTCTGCAGCTGTGAGGCGTAAGCAGTCTCACCTCAGGAATTGCTTCCAGTGCCTTGCGGAACTGATCACGGAAGTAGGTGGGGTTGCAGGGCTGATCTACCTTGCGGGCTTCCCAGATATACTTCCTGTCTGTCTCTCTCAGCGCCATCGCACAATACTGCAGACTTTTGGGGACGGGGATGTTCCGGTAACTGTCACGGGACTTCGGAATGCCGATGGTGGCAGTTCCTTTCTGCATGTTGATGGCCTGTTCGATATGGATGACTGACCCGTCCGGGTCAATGTGTCGAGGTTCCAGTGCAAGCAGCTCCTGAGAACGCATTCCCGTTCCGAGCATCAGACGGATGCTGAGGCCGATACGGTCATCCGGCAGCCGCTCCATGAGAATGGAGACTTCCTCTGCAGTAAAGGCATCCTTCCGTTTCACCGGTTCGCGGTACCGCATCTTTTCTGCGAAGCGCACAGGATTCTTGCGGATGAGATTGTTGGCCTCCGCCTTGTTCATGATTTGGAACATCATGCCCCTGCACTGAGTCAGGCAGGAAATGGAACGCCCCTCCCGGCGAAGATTTTTGAGCATGGTCTCCACATCGATGGGCTTGATGTCTTTAAGCTTCTTACGGGGGAAGTTTGCCTTAAGGATCCGCAGCGTGTATTGGTAACTTTCCTGTGTGGTCGGCATGATGTTGTCCTTGTGATTCTCAAACCACATATCGGCCCAATCAGCGAAATAATAGACCGTGTCAACATCCAAGCCCTCTGCCTTGGCGCTCTGGTACGCCTTGGCTTTTTCTTTGACTTCTTTCTGAGTCTTTGCGTAAAAACTTTTGTATTTGCGTCTTCCGTCACTTTGGAAGCCTACCATCAGTGTCAGCTCCCAAATGCCGTTTGGACGTTGGCGAAGACTTCCTTCGCCGTGCGCCCTTTTCCTTGCCATGTTTACTCCTTTCTCTGGCACAGGCGTTTTGCAATTCTATTATAGATCACGCTGCCAGAATTTGAAATACCCGGTTCCGCCGACCACGGAGAATTTTTGCCGTGATCGGCGGTTTTTTGTTGTCGATTGTTGTTGCTTGATATAGAATGGACATATAAAGAGATGTTTGAGTCCGTTTTATCGGACTGATGTTTATGTATGCTGTAGGTGTAATCCTAAATAAGCATCATAGGAGGGAACGAGTATGGCTAATTTTATGGAACACCTTGGGTTGGATTTCCTTGTAGAGACTGAAGACCAAGTGCGCGGTCTTTGGGGGTATATTGCGCAGGAAGGTAAAGCAATTACCGGATACTATGGCTACCCTTATCTGAATCAGCATTTCGGGGATGCACAGCTGATTCTTCGCACGATTCGTAATGATGAAGAAAAACGCATTGAGGTTGTAGGCATGGATACTCATTCCTCCGGCAACTGCGTTTGGGAAGTTTACCTTTCTGACATGAACATCACGCGGAAAGATGCAGATGTCATGGAGCGCCGCTGCGTAGTCAAGCGAAAGAGCGATGGCGGAGGTATGGCAGTCGTCAATATTGTCAATGCAGATGTTCTGCCGAGCTTTGATGAAGGTACGGAACTGAAACTTCAGATGATTGCATTCCCTGCTTTCATCGAATACTTCAAAGATGAGGATGAATATGCCAGTGCGCAGCCGGAAAGTCGTAACGGAAAGAAATGGCTTCTTTCTGACGGAACCATGATGCCTACCGGCCTTATGCGCAACCGGGATCCGGAAAGCGATGAGTTCGAGTCGAATGAAGATTTGGATGATTTGATGCTGATTCGCGGCACAGTAAAGAAGCTTTATCACGGTGTATTTGAATTGGGCGGTGAAAAGCATAATGCGTATCTTCGCTGCATCATTGGAACCGAACATGGTGACCTCGAAATCGTTCATACCATTGATGAGGTAAAAGAAGAGCAGCGTGATAATATCCGCGTCGGTGCTACGGTTAATGGCGTCTTTACGCTTTCTGGCGATGCTGCTATCTACGAATACGACCAGGGCATTGTTTTAGACGAAGCTAACGATTTGTCGATTCTTCGTTCCACTTTTGCCGGTGCAGATCCGGAACGTATCCGTTTTGTGTTTGCTGAGGATGCAACCTATCTGGCAGAGTATAATAACACGACTTATACCGGACGGGATGAAATCGTAGACCGCTTGAAATATGTTGCCGAAGCTGCCGATGCCAAATACTTTGCGCATTTGGCTACAATCGTTTCTGTGGACGAAGGGGATGAGTCGTTGCCCTATGGCGTAGGCAAACGCTGTATCGTCATCGCTTCCGGAGAAGAACACAGCTATCAGTCTATTGCGTTTGCAGACATTGATGAGGAAGGCCGTATCTCTAAGCTGGTGACCAGCGGCAACAGCAGATACCATTTCCACATCGATGAGAAACCTAAGCCTAAAACTCCGTTGGATGATGTTGAACTACCTGAGTCTGTCATTGAACCCATCATTCTGCGTGCGCGTTTTCACGGCATCATTGATGAGGAAATCACTGCGGACAATGTTCTAAAAGACATCCAAGATTCCGGCATGTATGAGCATAATGTTGAGCAAATGCTGTCAACAATGCCAAAGGGAAATGAAGAGAAAAATCTCAAAAATCTGTTTGGATATTTGTTCGCAAAAGCAATTGAAACGGCCTATTCTAAGAAGCAGCACGCTAGCATTTTCAAAAAGCGACTGGTAGTAAGCTATACCCCCGGTGATGCGTGGAATGGGAAAATCAATACACTCTTAAAGTCGGAACAAAACGAAAAGATTGTCGCGGCTATGGAACTGGGCAAACAGTTTGCTAAAGATTTTGCATTCTTCCATCCTTTTGATGAGCCTCATGATGACGAGTATGATGCTGATTTGCTCAAAGCCCTAATTGTTGTCCAGCGGTTAGGTAAGCTTTATGAGCCAAAGTGTATGAAATGATTTCTATGAGCCGATGCCGATGTGGCATCGGCTCATTTTTGTTTAAGCGGATACCTGCTCGTCCATCCACTGAATGAACTTGTCACGGTATACCACCATTCGCTTGCCGATAAAGATGGTCAGGGAAGCCTTTGCTTCGCATCAGGGTGTACGCACCGGCACGGGAGATGCCGAGGACGGCTGCCAGCTCGTCTGCGCGGAGGGTAATCGGCAGCTGATCGAGCGATGTATAGGTCATGGTTTCGGTCATATAGGAACTCCTTTCACGGGTAAAAATGTAGACAGATTGAAGCGGGTTTTGTGGCCTTCAGGGGAAATCATTCAGCAACCATTGATGTGGCTTCCGGAAACCCTTGAAATGGCTGGCTTTTTGAGGGGTTAATTGTCTACGCTCGACCTCCTTTTGCGGGCGTAGGCGGCCTTCTGTTTGCGGTGTACTTCGGCAGCGCAATCAGGGCAGTATTTGGAATGTCCCGAACGGGCGATAAAACGAGTGCCGCAGATTTTGCAGCGACGCATATCTTTCGGATTAAAGATATCTTCTTCCAGTTCCGGCTCTGCTGGAAGGACTGCGCGGCGAAAATATTTGCAGATGAGCGTGTAGGCGATGGACTGCGGGCAGGCGTAGCCCTCGCCGTCATCCAACAGGAGGCAATCGCCGTCAACATTGTTGCAGCAGAGCTTGACCAGTCGCCAGACGCGGCGGGCTTGCTTGGGTGTGAGGCGGAACATTTCTCCGTCTGGTCTTCGCTCGATGGGTTTCATCTTCCTGATCTCATCCCACATCGGCATCATCCTCCTTCATGATCAGACGGGCATCTGCTGGATAGTTCAGGGTGATGACTGCCGGTTTGCCGAGGCCCTGCTTCTTGCGGATGATCAGACCGCTGTATTCCAGCTCACGGAAGATCCGCGTAGCGCTCTGACGGCTGCGGTGTAGTTTCTTTTGTACCTGCTCCACTGTGAAGTACAGACGAATCGTTCCGTCTGAATCGATGTATCCGTTCTGTCGGGAGATACTTGCCCTGTCCAGCAGGAGAGCGTAGAGAACTTTTGCATCGTTGCTGATGTCCTGCAGTTCTTCGTCCAGCAATAAAAAACGTGGCAGTGCTATGTAGGAAGCCGCGGGGCTTTTCACTGTAAACTTACAAAGATTTTTCATGGAACCTCCATCCTATCTATCCTATCCAAACCCGGTATTGATTGGATTGATAGATGATTATCTTGAGAGTTAATTTATTTCTTATTATTTAGGGAATGAATTTCATCCCCGGTGAAGGTCAGGGAAACCGGCATCCAGAAATCCAATTTTGGAACACTCTAGAGCGTCATGACAGCCATCGTCTGAAAAACCGACTCCGGGAAATCCGTATATGGTGTGCTTATGGCGGCAGTTCGTCCCTCTGGGTCTGCTTCAGCAGCTGCCAGATCTCGGCCTGTCGAGCTTTCAAATCAGCCACATCTTCTTCGTAAAAGTGGCCAGTCTGGTTGATGCGTCGGCAGATATGATTGATGTTGGTGGCTACCCTGCTGACAGCAGCAGTCAGCTTTTTCTGCTCGGTGTAGTCCACCTTGATGATGTAACCGTCAATGGCCATCTTGCGGAGATAGGCTCCCGTGTTGTGGGTGCCCAGCTGCGCCATTTTGCTTTTGATGAGCTGGTGTTCGTAGTCACTGACGCAGAACTCAATGCGGATTGGTCGTGTTCGATTTGCCATGGTGTGCCTCCTTACAGAATGTTGATGTTGATGAGTTCGTCTTCCTCTCCCATGGAGATGATCCCATGCGCTTCCAGTTCGGTCAGAGCAGAAAAAACTTCTTCTTCAGAAACATTCAACGGATCAGAGATGAAAGAGAGTGTGTTATGGCTTACTTGATCGGCAGCTAAAAGAATTCCGGCAACGGCTTTTGCTGCAAGAGAGACGGTGGGGTTCAGCAGCAAATCGAGGGGGATGGCCGCCCAACGGCGACGGTAGTAAGTAAAGTTGTTCATGTGGATTCTCCTTTCGGTTATAAAAAACAGTCATCACTTTATAACGGACATTTCAGATTCGTTTTGTTCCACTTTTTTGAAAGGTCGTAAAATTCAGAAGGTAAGATACAAGACCTTGAAAAATACTCCTTCACGTTACAACGGACAAAATTTTCGAAAATGGGGGGGTAATGATAGAAGAATTTTTCTAACTCTTCACTATACAACGGACATCTCAGATGCGTTTTGTAACATGTCTTTGAGAAAAGCTATATAAAACTTTTGTTCCCGATTGAGAAAAGCTTTTCTATACTACAACGGACATTTTTCACCGAAAACTTGGTATGCCTTTTGGAATTATTTCTTTTCACCATACAACGGACATCTAGGAAACAAAAATTAAGTGTGATGCGCAAAATAATCCTTCTACTTTTCAACGGACATTTCTGGAGAAAAACTTGGTATATGGTTTCAAAAAATTTTCTTCACCCTCCAACGGACAGTTTCTGAACAAATTAGCGGGTGCTGTGAAAAATATCTTTCTACTTTACAACGGACAATCTATGGCTGTTTGTCCGGAAAATTTTGAAAAAAGAAAACCTCCGACCAATTAAGTCAGGAGGTAGCCGATGTATGCATATTGAGTTTTAGAGAATAGCAAGCACAGCCGGTGTCCGTACACACGGCGATTTTGGGATAATCCCAAGCCCTTATACTGTTGACTTTGATATCGAAATCGAGGATGAAATTATGATGAAAGTCAACTTTGTATTGTTCCGCTAATTCGATGGCATTGTTCCGATAACACGGGTTTTGTTCCGATAGAGACAGACTGTGGAGAAGATATCTTAGCGACTCGGACTCGAAATTAATTTGCGCATTACCACTCAAGGGTTCGAACTAAAACGAGATGAATTCGAAAAAAGAGAGTTTCGCATTCTGGTGCGAAACTCTCTTGCTTTAGAGTCGAAAAGAGCGTATAATGAAAACGATATTTGTAGCCGGAGGTCGAACGATATGGCGATTTCGTACAATAAGCTCTGGAAACTTCTTGTAGATAAAAAAATGAGCAAAGCCGATCTGCGCAAAGCTGCCGGTATTGCTCCGAATACCATGACCCGTCTGCGCCGTGATGAGGAAGTTACCCTGACAGTGTTACATAAGATTTGCGCCACACTGGAAGTGAATATTGGAGATATCATGGAGTTTGTTTCAGACTAAGGGCCATATGGATTTGCGCAAAGGAGAGAGAAAAATGAGCGTATTATCAGCTCCCTTAAAAAACGACATTGCAATGCAAAAAGATATTTTTCGTCTTGCTGCAGCTATATATTCGGAAAGCAACGATGTGGTGTCTGATGCAGAAATTCAACTCCAAATCATTAAGTGTATGTTTGTTGCAACTGGAAATGATTATCTAACCAAGAGTGAGATTATTTCCAATTTGTTAGAGATCTACAAATATCACATTTCTGAGGATGAAGTTGACAATACGCTTCGGAAAACCAAAGGTGTATTTCAGACTATTACAAAAGACGACGAAAAAGCGGTTTGCCTTACCCAAGCAGCCTGTTCAGAATGTGAAGAAGCTCAGAAAAATAATATCGACAGCTTTATTGATGCGTTTATCGCGGAAAAGGAAATTGGCGAACCAGAAAAATGCAAAAGCGCGATACATGTTTACCTTTATGAGCTGACAACCACCAACATCAACTCTTATAGGGTGCTGTTGGCAGGAAAAGATGGGACGCAATTTACAAGCAGTGAATTATCGGTAGACGTATCCAGTCTTTCTGATGCAGAAAAACAACTTGTTCATGACTTTTTGGCGTGGGACAATATTGCTAAAAATACGGCGCTGGGAAACCTTGTTTACTGTTGCTTGGAATATTGTTTGCTCATTAACGGAGATTCTCCCAATAATCTCTTGAAAGGGTTTATTCGCCGTCGTGAAATCTATTTGGACACCAACGTTATTTTCAGAGCATTGGGAATTAATGGTGTTTCCAGGCAACGTGTTGTTACGACGTTCCTTCGCAAGTGTAAACAAGCAAAGTTAAAACTGCTTATTTCCCATTCGACAAGAACCGAGTTTTTCGACACAATCGGTTATTATGTATCCCAAATGGAACACTATCCCAGGGGCGATATTTATTCCGGTGCATATGAGCAAATTGCAGACTACAGCATATTTACATTTTATGAGAACTGGAGACAAGAGCACGCTCAAATGTCTCTGAAATATTTTATTACCCATATCAAATCGCTTTATCTTAAACTTGTTAATGATTTTGGTATAGAGGATGATGTGAAAATCCCCGGAACCATATACCACTCGGGCGAATTCAAGGATGTACGCAACAGATACTCGGCATCCATCAAAAACGTAAAGCAAGGTATCAAAGCGGATTATTTAGCTGATGACTACCACTACTCCAATCGCGATAGTCATGACGCAACAGTTGTTCGCTACATTGAGTTGCTTCGGGAGAAATCAGAGGATAAGGATATTTTCCTCGCATCCTCTGACAGAGCGCTTCGCCTCTGGGATATGAACAGACTTGATTGTGAGTATCCGGTTGTTGTATATCCCAGCCAGCTGTTCTTGGTATTACTTAAAACTTGTGGTCGTTCAGATAACGACTATGACAGCTTTGTGAGCTTTATCAACATAAGACCGTCATCCAAACGGGTTTCTCCTGAAAACGCTCATATTATATTGTCTGGTATTAGTTCCATTACCGAAGATATCAACGCGCAGGAACATCTGGTCGAAGCTGTTTTTAGTGATGACTTCCAGAATGTAATCAAGAGCAGTACCTCTGACATGGATCTCTATGAAAAAGTTCAGAGAATCAGCCAGAATTACTTGGACGAAGAGCTACGCAAGAAGAAAACTGCTATTGCTGCTCTCCAAGCAGACGTTTCTCGATATGACATCGAAGGAAAAGCACTGCAAGATAGAATTGATAAGAAAGATGATGAGCTAAAAGAAAGCAACCGTACAATACAACGACAGGACGAGGAGATAAAACAAAAGCAAGGCAAAATACTTTCCCATGCAGAGCGTAAAATACAGCCCAAGTATATTGCCAAGACATATGTAATACCTGTGCTGCTGGCACTCCTCGCATTAGCCTTTGTTCTGTTTATCCTTCTTCAAATCATTTGTAAAGACGAAAAATGGAACTTTGTTGTTGCGTTCTTCGATTGGGTAAGGACAACATACTTTGGCACATATGTAGGAGATTGTATCTATGCTATTGATCTTGCCTTTTTCGGTATAGTCGGATGGATGTTAAAGAAATGGATGGTCAATCCGTTCAATAAAGAACTGAACGAACTCCGGAAGATGGAGCTCGTTCAACGGTATATAAAAGACAACCACTTGGACTAATTGGACTAAAACCTGTGTTGGCCATTTGGGAAAAGAGGTCATTGGGAAAAGAGCACCGCCGATCCGCCGCAAAGCGGCTGGCATTGTTCCGAATACGATGACCCGTCTGCGCCGAGATGAGGAAGTGACACATACTGTGTTAAATAAGATTTGCAAAACACTCGAAGTTGATATTGGTGATATCATGGAGTTTTTGCCAGAGCAGAGTAAAGAGCAAGGCGCAGAAAACTCTTAAAGAATGACACTGTAATAACAGGGAAAGAGGAATAGATTATGATTACAAGAGCAGAAGCGAAGGCGAAAATCACTGAGATCATCACAACGCAGAAGCCGATAAAGACGGGTCAGACCTTGCCTATTAGAAAGGGAATGACTTTCGAGGTATATAAAATTCCTCTTGCATATCTTGTGCCTAATATCTTGAACGACCGAATCACATGGAAGATTCGGGAATATGAGGCTGCAAACGGACGTGCTCTTAGCATTGAGTCTGATGACGATGTGGCTTACTTGTATAGCCTTATTCTGAATGAGCATCCCGCTGATAATGAACGCACGAAAGCTGATTTGGCCAAGAATGGTCAGCAAGTGGATGGCGTCATTACAAATGAGGGCATTATCATTGATGGTAATCGTCGAGCCACTTTGCTCCGAGCCCTTTTCAACGGAGAAGCTGACAAATATGGTCAAAGCGTCGAAGATTTCCGTTACTTCAATGCTATCGTTCTTCCCGGAGACATCGATGGCAAAGAAATCATGGCGCTTGAGACTATGCTGCAGATCGGTGCCGATAAGCCGGTAGAATACAATCGTATCTGTCTCTATATCAAAGTGGATAATCTTCTTAAAGCGGGCTATACCTATCCGCAAATCAAGCAATATATGGGCCTCAAAACAGACAAAGAGGTCGAGGATATGGAGAGTACCTTTAAGCTCATGCTTGAGTACCTTGAGGCGATTGGAAAACCCAGCCACTTTACGCTTTTGGATGGACTAGAAGACCAGTTCCTCAACACAAAAACGGTATTCAAGCGACTGGACAATGGTACATATAGCGCCGAATGGGAATACACACCCGAGGACGTAGTGGAGTTCAAAACGGTATGCTATGACTATATGAGAGCGAAGTTTGAGGGCAAAAAGTACCGCGATGTCCTTGTTGGCAAGCCGAACAAATCCAACGGTGTGTTTATTGAGAAAAGTGTGTGGGAAGAGTTCTTAGCCCACCACAATAGCATTTTGGATAAGAATGACCCCGTGACTGAAGCCGACTGGCAACTGCTTGGCAGAAAGGGTGGTAAACTCGACCAGAATCTGAACAATGCTTCTCAGAAACTTGTAACAGTACTTAATGACAAGAATGTCTCGAAATTGATTCGTGAAGTGCAGATCAAGGTCGACCGCATTGAAGAATTGCTGAGCAAAATGGAAGAAGTATCTGCCGAAGATATCGATAACCTGAAGGAACTTTCGAAGACGATCTATAAGATCACTTCTCAGTATTAATGCTATGGGCAACATTTCTTTACGACAATTAAATGGCACCAGCTATGCGATAGATGGTTGCGAAAAACTGTCTAGTCGACAGTCGATGAAACTCAACATCTTTCTCAATTCTCTCGTTGATGCAAGTGTGGAGCGTAGCCAGCAGAGTGTCGTGATCACCCCTTCTGTTCAGGAAAAACATGTGATTGCAAAAACATTGAAAACAGTCGCGGAGTTTCTTGAAAAGCAGAACCTTGCTGTTGAGTGTGATGATGCGGTCGCGGCTATTCTTGGTGCAAGGAACGAAGAGAAGGCGCAGAGTGAAACTATCTTTGCAACGCTTAAAGCGATACAGTCTGATGCGGTGGAAGTAAAAATTGGCTTTGATACTTTTTGCGCTTTTTGCGATGAGATTCTCAAAATCACATTGAGACCGTACCAGTATAAAGCTGCGTATCTATTAAGCGTTGGTAGAGGCGGTTTTGACTTCTCTGTTCCGGGTGCTGGCAAGACTATTATTACTTATGCAGCGTATGCGCACATGAAGTCGCAGGGTAAGGTGGATCACATTTTTGTTATCGGCCCCGGAAGCTCGTATAATGCTTGGTTTGATGAGTTTAATACCTGTTTTGGCGAATATCCAGAGTTCGAAAACTTGGCTGAATGTACGACCAAAGACTGCAAGCTTTACTTAAGTGCGTCAGCCAAGAATCATAAAGAGATAAGCTTTATCAATATGGAAAAGGTTCGCCTGTTGACAAAAGAAATCGTTCAGTGTGTATCGTCGAGCAAGGTGCTTTTAGTCATTGATGAAGCGCATAAAATTAAAAGTCCTAACGCAGCGGTGACAAATGCTGTGCTTGAAATAACGAAGCACGCAAATGCAAGAGTAGTGCTGACTGGTACGCCTATGCCGAATGGCTATGAGGATCTTTACTCTCTGACAAAGACATTTTCTCCATTTGAGGACATCTTGCCGTATAACTATAATCAGCTTCGTCTTATGACCAAAAATGACGCATCTGAAAAGCAAGCGGCGACGATTCGTGAAAAACTAGGACCGTATTACTCTCGTATATCCAAAAAATATCTGCTGGCGACGAAAGAGCTTCTTCCCCCAAATTATCATTTCGTGCCATGTGAAATGGAAGAAGAACAACGGGGACTTTACGACCGATTGAATGGGTTCTTTGGTAAGTTAAGTGACGATATTGACGAAGATATCTTGATGGCATTCAAAAAGGCAATGCTCATCAGGAAAATGCAGATATCTGCAAATCCTGCACTGCTTCAAAACAGTATCATCAGTTCCATGGACGAGCTAAAAGAGGAGTATGCAGAGGGCGCAAAAAAAGAAAAGTCTGAAATTGGAGAACTTGTCAAAGCGGATCGTGAGCTAATGAGTGGGTTCGCTGCATCTACCATTGCGAAGACAGTGAATCGTTATAGCAAGGGAAGTTTGTCAACGTCAAAGAATGCTAAAGCCGTGGAAATCGCAATCGAGTTGGTTGAGAACGGTAAAAAGGTCCTGATATGGGATATCTTTGTAAAGAACATGGGTATCTTAAAGGAAATGTTGACTGATGCACTTGGTGATACGGTCGAAATGATCAACGGCTCTGTAACTGGCGCAGAACGACAGGCTGCTATAAAGCGTTTCCGTGAAGGATCAAGCATGGTACTGTTGGCAAATCCGGCGACCTTGGCGGAGTCTATCTCGCTGCATAAAGTTTGTCAAAATGCGATATATGTGAATCGCAATTTTAATGCTGCTCAATTTATTCAGTCGAAAGACCGTATCCACAGAATCAATATGCCCACTGGGACAACGGCAAACTATTATTTCCTGATCAATTCTGATTCTGTAGATGGCTGTGTAGATGAGCGATTGACCATCAAAGAAAATCGTATGTTGGCTATTTTGGATGCTGATGATATTGAAGTAGGTGGGTCTGAACTGGAAGACGGCTCCATTATGTCCACTCAGGATATCGAAGAAAGCTTTATGAGGTGATGATATGAAACTCTCTGCAGAGCGAATAGGGCAATTAAATACTGAGATCGAATCTGTTATCGGACAGTATCAGGATTTTTCGGCCAATAAACTCGCAGAGATATTTGGAGTCAACATGAGTGCAAAAAACGCATTCAGTACGTTAACTCACAAAATCATCGAGAATAGTGGAAGCAGTGTTTTAGGCCACTTGTTAACCGACGAAGACTTCAGATTTAAGACGGTTCGGCTAGATAAGTATGGACGATTGAAAGAATCTATGTCGCTGCCGGTCTTTAAGTATTGTGACCTCTGTTCAGAAACATGGGAAACAAGTGAGTTGAGAGACTACTTCTATCAGAAAGTATTTGCTTTTATCGTGTTCCGCGCTGATGGGAAGGAATTATATCTAAACAAAATCGTTCTCTGGCAAATGCCGGAAAATGTCCTTGAAAACGGTGTCCGCGAGGCTTGGCAAAGAATGTACGATATTCTCGGAGCAGGGAAAATCGTTAAGTACATTGACGATAGTGGCCGGTACTTCACATACTTTCCGTCTTCTACAGAAAATCCCTATGTTCATGTGCGACCTCATGCTCAGAATCGACAGGACACACATCCGTTGCCGGTCGCCGATAAATTGACGGGTTTGGTTCAATATCCTAAGCACAGCTTTTGGTTAAATCGGTCGTATGTGTTGAAGATAATCACGAGAGAAGCGAATTGATATGAGAGAAATAGAACTTATTTTGATCCTATGTCAGTATTACTTTGATGGCGAAAAAAGCATTGAAAAGTTTACCGACAAGTTTAATCAATACTTCAAAAAAGATGCTAGCGCCCAAACGATCCTGTTTTCTATTTCTAAGTTCAAAAGTGTAGACCCAGCGAACAATGTGGCTGTTAAAGATGATGAGTATAGTAGATTGTGGCGGGAATACATCACGAATGAAAAAGTTGGAGAGCTGAAAGAACTGTATCGTTGCTTTAAAAAAGGGACATATGTAGCGCCGGTCAAAGCCCTCGAAGAGACTTCCCCTGCACAGAAGGTATTGAAAAGAACAAAGGTCGTTAGCGTAGGAGATGTGCCTCAAGCTCGTCCTAAAGATTATGCGACCAAGGGTATAGAAGCATATAGAAGAAATCGTGATGTCGTTGCAGGTGCGCTAGCAGCAGCTGAGTATAAATGTGAGTTGGATTGTACTACCGAACTCTTTGTTCGCAAATCTTCCGATATCACATACACAGAGGCGCATCATTTAATCCCATTGTGTTTTCAGGACGAATTTGTCCATAGTCTTGATGTAGAGGCAAATGTTGTATCACTTTGTCCCAACTGCCACTGCAAGCTTCATTATGGTGCAGATATTGAGCCTCTGCTGAGAACACTTTATTCTTTGCGGCGAGAGCGTTTGAAGAAGTGTGGGATAGAAATTAGCTACGAGAAACTGCTTTTGCTGTATCGATAATGTGGTAGCTGCATTGGGACTAGGATAACAGAAGAATATTTGGTATAATCATTTAGGCCAATGATCCGGCGTCTGTCGGTGCTAACATGAGACATTGTCTCGGCCTAAAAATATTAAAGTGAGCTGGCCTTAAGCGGCCAAAGGAGGACTTTATGCAGAAGACGATTTGCGAGTTATTCGCAGGTGTCGGCGGATTCCGGTTGGGGTTCGACCGACTTGAATCCGGCTGGGAGACCACATGGTTTTCACAGTGGGAACCCGGCGCAAAAACTCAGTGGGCGCATGATTGCTATGTGCAGCACTACGGTGATAGCGCCGATATGAACGGTGAATATCACACCGGCGAAGATATCAGTACTATGGACAAGGATGCCATTCCTGATCATTCTCTGTTGGTTGGCGGCTTCCCCTGCCAGGACTATAGTGTGGCGCATACACTTGCCTCCTCCAAAGGTATCGAAGGCAAGAAGGGTGTTCTCTGGTGGCAAATCAGAGATACGCTTATCGCTAAAAAGGCTCCGTTCTGCATTCTCGAAAATGTTGATAGACTTCTGAAGTCTCCCGCAAAGCAGCGTGGTCGCGACTTCGGTATCATCTTAGCGTGTCTTGCTGAGCTTGGATATAGTGCAGAGTGGAGAGTCGTAAATGCAGCCCAGTATGGAGCAGCACAGCGCCGGCGTAGAATTTTCATTTTTGCTTATCGCAATGATACGGCCTATGGGGAAAAGATGAGTTCCTTCTCTCCGGAGTCTATCATTGAAAGTGACGGATTTATGGTGAAAGCATTCCCCATCGAAGAGGCTGGCCGTATGTCTAGTACAGTTTTTGATACCGATATCGTCGAGGTAAGCGATAATTTCAAGTTCGCTTTCGAAAATGCCGGCTATATGCATGAAGGAACTGTTTATACAGCTAAGATCAAAGAAGCAGAAGAAGAGCCTATCCTGCTTGGCGCTATCTTACAGCGTAATGTCGATGAGAAGCACTACATCTCCGGAGATAAAATGGCAAAGTGGACATACCTCAAGGGAGCCAAGAAGATCCCAAGAACGTCTGCGACTGGGCATGAGTATACTTTCTCTGAGGGGCCTATCGCATTCCCGGATCCGTGGGATAGACCGGGACGCACGATGCTGACGAGTGAGTCTACCCTTAACCGTTCCACGCATGTAGTCTCTGATCCGGGAACCGGACGTTTACGCTTGCTGACACCAGTAGAGGCTGAACGTCTGCAAGGTTTTGACGATGAGTGGACGAACACAGGGATGCCTGACAGAATGAGATATTTCTGTATGGGTAATGCCTTAGTTGTCCAAATGATAACCAGAATGGGTAAAGTTCTGGATACGATCATAGCCGAAGAATAAGCTATAATCAAATCAGAACGATATCCATGGGTCTTGTGCTTTGCTGCGCAAGACCCATGGTCGTTCATAAACTACAGCAAAGGAGTTGGATGCCGTGGAAGGAACTCCATATGTGACCAAGGAAGCGATACTTAAGCGCGCGCAGGAAGCCATCGGGATCCCTCTGCGGGACATTGACGCCACAGGTCGCCTTGCGAACGGAAAAGACAAAGGTTCAATCGGTACTGTTTTGGAAGAGAGCTGGTTTTGCTACGAACCCAATGGAGAGGCTCGCGCAGATTTTCCTGAAGCTGGTGTCGAACTCAAAGTAACTCCATACCTTAGAACTGCATCAGGCATTCGAGCTAAAGAGCGTTTGGTTTGCAACATCATCAACTACATGACCGAGTACGAGAAGACGTTCAAGACCAGCGACTTTTGGCATAAATGCGAGACGATGCTGATCATGTCGTATGAGCATAAACAAGGTGTTCCCAAAGGAGACTTTACCATCGACAAAGCTGTGCTGTTTAGCTTTCCCTTGGAAGACCTGATCATCATTGAACAGGACTGGGAGAAAATCATGAGCAAGGTCCGTGCCGGACAGGCTCATTTGATCACAGAAGGAGATACTCTGTATTTGGCTGCTTGCACGAAGGGAGCAACAGCTGCCTCTGTCCGAAAACAACCGTTCAGTGATATCCCTGCAAAACAGCGGGCATATTCTTTGAAATCCTCTTACATGACCCGAATCCTCAATCAGTATATCTTCGGCAAAGATGAGGACGAGCATATCATCAAAGATTGGCGAGTCCTTCAGAAAAACGGATTTGAGGACTATATCGTTGACCAGTTAAAGCCCTATTACGGAATGACGCAAGCAGAGCTGAAGAGCCGCTTCGGTGTTGATACGACGGCCAAAAGCCTGAATTACATCCTTCTTGCGCGCATGCTTGGAATCAATGGTGATATCAGAAATACGCAAGAGTTCCAGAATGCGAATATCATCCCCAAGACGATCCGAATTCAAAAGAATGGATCAATAAAAGAGAGTATGTCGTTCCCAACGTTTAAGTTTATGGAGATCATACAGGAAGAATGGGAAGACTCTGCGCTGAGAGAGTACATCGAGCCAGCTAAGTTTTTGTTCATCATCTTTAAAGAGCGAGAAGACGGGCAGTATGCTTTTGAACGCATCAAGTTTTGGAATATCCCTGCAGAGGATCTCGAAGAAGTCAAGTGTGTCTGGGAGCGAACTGTACAGACAATCAAAGACGGCGTGCGGCTTGAACGAGTTAACAATGAGGTTCGGAATAATTTGCCCAAAAGCACTGAGAACCGTGTAGCTCATGTTCGCCCCCATGCGCGGAATGCAAGCGATACTTATCCGCTTCCTGATGGTCGCGAGATGACAAAACAATGTTTCTGGTTCAATAGCAGTTATGTGAAAGAAATCATAAAGGAACTCTAAAAATCATGAAGCATCCAAAGTCCTACGATTCCACGCCAGAGACTCGGAAGCGTATGTCCAAAGTGAAGCTGAAAGGCGGCAAAGCTGAAACGCTGCTTGCGAAAGAACTTTGGCACAAAGGCTATCGTTACCGAAAGAACGATAAGCGACTTCCTGGATCTCCTGATATTGCCATTCTCAAGCACCGTATCGCTGTATTTGTGGACGGTGAGTTTTGGCATGGGAAAGACTGGGAAACGAGAAAAGAGCGGCTGCAGCGTAACCGTGAGTACTGGATTGAAAAGATAGAAGAAAATATGACTCGCGATCAGCGCAATGATCAACTGCTATCTCAGGCTGGGTGGATACCGATTCACTTCTGGGAAAAAGATGTAATTAAAAACACGGCGGAGTGCATTGCAGAAATCGAGGAAACGATCCTCACTAGATTGATAGAAGGCACAGAAGACACCACGCTTCAAGAATTTGAGGAGATATAGTATGGATAAGATACTAAGAATTCCGTTTGAACAAATCAGTACTTCCAACTTAATCGTCGACGCGATTTATGAAGGTGGCACAGCTAAAAACCTTGGTAGCGAGGTCCTTTCCAAAATTTTGCGTGTAGGAAACTCTGGTGGTTTCCGAAAATGTATGAAGCGCAGCGGTGATGGAAAAAGAACAAATGAGGAAGCATACGTTTGTATCTATAGCTCAGGCGAAGAAATAGAGTGGAGAGATGAGCTTGACCGAACTTTGGGGCGATTTACATATTGGGGAGATAATCGTAAGGCAGGTAACCCGCTGCTAAAGACCAAGTTTGGCGGCAATATGTTTTTAGAGAAAACCTTTTCTAGACTTTCTATTGGCGATAGAAAGCATGTTGCTCCAGTTTTTGTCTTTCAAAAGTACTGTGGTCGCGATATGATTTTCTGCGGCGTTGCAGTTCCGGGTGACCGTCGAATAAATCCGCAGGATGCTTTAGTATCTGTTTGGGCGCAAAATAATGAGGGACGCTATCAAAACTATAAATCAACATTTACCATATTGGATATTCCGCAAATTGACCGGCGATGGTTGGCAGATCTTGAAGCCGGTAATGGTTATAACAGCCAGTATGCGCCTAGCGTTTGGAAAAAATGGGTCGACAAATGTGAGTATAAGCCCTTGATCATAGAAAAGAACCCTATCCGATACCGAAAAGCAAACGAGCAGCTTCCTGTCCCCGGTAGTTTGGAGTATCAGATGCTAGACACACTTATCGACTACTTCGACGATCCTTTTGCGTTCGAGGCTTGTGCTTGTAAAATCGCACAGATTATGGACTCGAATATTGTAAGTATAGAAACCACCAGAGCAACGAGAGATGGTGGCAGGGATGCTATCGGAAAATATCGAGTCGGAACGGAAGCAAACGGTATCGAGTTGGAATTTGCGTTGGAAGCCAAACGATATAAAATGAACAATTCTGTAGGTGTAAAAGAGACATCCAGATTGATTTCAAGAATCAAGCATCGACAGTTTGGTATTTTTGTGACCACCTCGTATGTCGCTGACCAAGCATATAAGGAGATTATTGAAGATGAGCATCCTATCGTTGTCATTTCCGGCAGAGATATTGTTGAGATTCTTTTGGGCGCCGGAGTCGGTAGTGTAGAACATTTAAGAGATTGGCTGAAGGCAAACTTCTAACTATCCTGAGATGAGGCGGTGACATCAATGACGCAAAGAGAAATCGATATGCATGCCGAGCAAGCTCTGGCCAAATTTCTTGATGTCCATCTTTATCGGGAGCTACTTAATGAAGGGAATTTTATCTCTTTTCAAAGGATTACCTCTATTGCACAGCAGAAACAAGGTATCGATGTTATCGCTAAAACAGACAACTCTGTTGCATATATCGACGAGAAGGCGCAACTCCATTATATCAATAAAACCTTGCCCACATTTGCCTTTGAGCTAGAATTCCTTTTGGATGGACGAGCTATTGAGGGTTGGTTTCTTAACGACAACTTGAAAACGACCCACTATCTTTTGCTCTGGCCAAATGCAAGGACGACAGATCTCTCAAGGATATCTAGTGAAGATTTTACTCGAGTCGAAGGAATGATGATATCTAAGGCCAAAATGAAACGATATCTAGAAGACATGGGAATCACCATTCCGTTCTTACAAGAAATTACGCGTATCTTGCGACAGAGAAAACTTACTGGATCCCAAAAAACGGCTTTCGATGGCATTAAGTTTTTCGTTTCCCCTTCATCTGCTTATTCAGAGAACCCAGTCAATATGGTAATAAGCAAGCGGGTTTTGATGAGACTGGCCGATGCACATTATACCATTACCCAAGAAGGGTTTAGCCGTATACCTATAGACAGTTGATTGTTCAAAAACATCAAAAAGAGAGGAAGAGCAGCCATGGCGGGAACGAGATCTCACCCTAAATATGAAGAGATTACATGTAAGTGGGGAGGCATGGACGTTCGGCATGAGTTCAGCAAGAGAATTGACACGTGGCTGTCCGTCTTCGACGAGAGTGAGCATCCCCTTCTTCTCGCGCTTCTAAGCCATTTTTATTATTACAGTGAGAAAGGCTTGCGGAAAAAGGCGAAGGAGCTGAAGGCATTACAAGAAAAAACATGGCCGGAATGCCGAGAACCTGTATATATTCCGGTCATTAAGGATTTTGGTGCAGGTTATTCTGAGTTGTTCTTTAATTGCTTCTGGTATGAAAATGGATTAAGACCCTATGTTGAGAAAAATATTCTAAACCTCTTAGAAAATAATGAGATTCCGGAAGAAATAATAATTGTTGATGACTACGCAGGTACGGGAAAGACTTTAATAAGGACGATAAAAGAACTGATTTCGGCTAATAGGGATGTTAGTAATAGCCAAATTTATTTACTTGCGATACATATGACGCAAAAAGCGGAAACTAAAATTCGCACATTTGCAGAGGACAACAGCCTGCATGTACAAATACTGTCTCTTGAGCAGTCAGAGGAAGCTTTTAGAGGGGGATATTTGTTTGAAACTATCGAAGCAGAAAAACAACGTCGAAACTATTTAGAGGTATGCAAACGTTTTGGCGTGAAATATGAGATGGGATATGGGAATATCCAGTCTTTGGTCGCTTTTAAATACAACACTCCCAATAACACATTGGGGCTTTTCTGGCAAGATTTAGATGGGTTTGCCGCACTTTTCCCTAGAGAGAAAAAGTCGGAGACTTCTTTGAGCGCGATGCAAAACAGAGCAAGAAAAAACGTGGCGGTGCGGAAAGGACCGCCTGCCATATACGGACTTCCGAGTCCACGTCTGGCCGCTTTTATGGTATATTGTTTAGCGGAAAAAGCTGGTTTCTCTTTTGAAAAAGCGATGACTGATTTCGGTTTTACAGAGGCCCAGCTCGAGAAAATGATAGATGAGATGATTAATCAGGAATATATTGTGAATGAGTCTGGCAAGTTTGTCGCGACAAAAAAATTGAAAGAATTTTTGTTTCCTAGTAGATTAAGGGATGTCCGGAAAGCATATGAGGGAGATTTAACGCAGACAACATCAGTTTCTGAGTTTGATGTGCAAGCGAAATATATTCCTAAAGACTTCTGAGAGTAAGGAGGAAAATACAGGCAGCAGTGTCTAGAAAATGAGCGACTAGTTGTTGCTCTATGATTCAACGGCACTTGAAGCCATATGTGTGTGGCGGCAGTGGGCGGCCTAAAGGCTCGCGACCACTTGCCTAGCCGCACACATATCATATGGCTTCGCCAGACGATACCAATAATGACATACGATTATCGAGATAATCGTATGTCAGGCGTACCGCCTGCTATATACCGTGCTGGCGCACGGTATATAGCATAACTATCAGTTTAGGTAGATGCTGCTGCCTGTTTTTCATATTAGACTATGGCTAGACAAGAAGAACTGTTAGCTGCGGTCGAGAAAGGAATCATTACAGAGGATTCTGCAAACCGCATTCTTGAATATAATGCTCGACTGGACGAACACGGACTCCCAATTATTTATAACTTGCGACATCTCAGAAAAATCTTGAAAATAAGAAAACGAGATCAAGAGATTTTTTTCGGGCCGCGTAGGAATGAATTGTATCGCGAATTCCAAATCCCCAAGAAGTCTGGGGGGATACGCAAGATTCAGGCGCCGAATGAAGAATTAAAGGCGATTCAAACGTGGATCAAAGCAGAGATTCTTGATAAGTATTCAGCGTCAAAATATGCAACAGGATTTCGCAAAGGATATTCTATTGTTGATAATGCAAATCGGCATGTTGGAAAAGAACTTGTTATCAATCTTGATATCAAGGACTTTTTTCCGAGCATCACATACGCGGATGTAATTAAGATTTTTTCATATATGGGCTATAAACTAGAAGTAGCACATCTGTTGACTCAGCTCTGCACAAACGGGGAGAATGTGTTACCGCAAGGTTCTCCTGCAAGTCCTGCATTATCAAACCTTGCTGTGATCAAATTGGACAAAAGATTGGGAACACTCGCAGACAGTTTGAATTGTGATTATAGTAGATATGCTGATGACATAACTTTTTCAGGCAAAAAGAACATTCGTAGCATCGTCCCTCTTGTGAAGAAAGTTATCTCAGAAGAAGGTTTTGAAGTGAATGAATCTAAAGTGCGCTTGCAGTACGCGCATCAGAGACAAGAAGTCACCGGATTGATCGTTAACAAGAAGGTTTCGGTTTCGGAGAGCGTTGTAAGTGAACTCAAGAACGCCGTTTACTATTGTGGGAAATATGGTGTTGAAAGCCATATGCAACATATTGGATGTGACAAAGCTTTTTACAAAGAGCATTTATATGGATTGGCATATTTTGTGAAGATGGTAGAGCCCGCAAAGGGGCGAGCCTACTTGAACAAATTAGATTCTATTGTTTGGTGAGATAAGAACGGGCGGCCTTCTGAGAAACGGCGGCATAGCTGCAGACACCTCGTCCCCTCAATCTAGGCGAGATGCATTGTCCGGGATAAACCAAACACCATCATACAATCTAAGGATGGTTCTTCGGAGCCATCCTTTTCATTTTGCAATGCTGTTTTTCGTATCACACGTCGATAAATATGAAAAAATACGCAAGAAACACGAAAAAACATGAATAGAATGCGCGAAGTCGTTGATTTACTATAAAGATGTGGTATAATAACATCAAGGTAGGTGATGATAATGACTTTGAAAGATTTACGAGTATCCAAGGGACTCAGCCAGGCTGCATGTGCGGCATATCTGGGTATGTCTACAAGGAATTATCAGAATTACGAGAATGATCCTAAGAAAGCCAATACGGCAAAGTACCATGCGATTTATCAAAAGCTTGAGGCCTATGGTAGGGAGACACCTATTTCTGCTGATGGTTCGATGGCGGGCAATTTCAATACTAACGTGATTACCGGAATGGGATTGCAGGCTCTGGTACGTAGTGTAGTAGAATTCAAAAAGAGAGATTGCTTTGAGACTATGCGGCAGTTTGTAACCAGAGACATAGACGGTAAGATCTGCATTCTTTACGGTTTGCGCAGAACAGGTAAGACGACATTGCTGTTTCAGATGATTAGCGAGCTTGCCGTGGAGCAGACCGCATATATCAAGGTGAAAACAACGGACAATATGTCCAAACTCTCGAAGGATCTGGAAGTCCTACGCAAAAACGGATGCAAGTATGTATTCATTGATGAGATCACTTTGATGGAAGATTTCATCAACACTGCTGCGGTTCTTTCCGATATCTATGCTATGATGGGCATGAAGATTGTTGTATCCGGTGCAGATTCTCTTGGTTTTGCTATGGCTAATCGAAATGAGTTGTATGATAGAAGCGTGACGATTCACACATCTTTTATCCCATTCAGAGAATACTCCAGACTGCTGGATATTGATTCCGTTGATAGCTATATCGAATATGGCGGAACGCTCAAGATGGAGAATATGGGCTTTGATGATCCGGATTCGGCCTTTGATGATGTTTCCTTCCGTGATGATGAGAGTACACGAAAGTACATTGATACCGCAATCAGCCGCAACATTCAGCATACGCTGAAGAACGATCACTACGGTGAATATTTCAATCAGTTGCGCGAGCTTTACGATAAGGGTGAGCTGACGAATGTGATCAACCGTATTGTGGAGAGCATGAACCATCAGTTCTTGCTTCGTGTAGTGCAAGAAGAGTTTAAATCGCACGACCGTGGTTCTTCGAGAGAACTCCTGCTGAAAGAAGCTCCAGCGGACAGAGCACATGTGCTTTATGATGTGGATAGTAAAGCAATCGTTGAACGCCTGAAGGCAATTATCGATGTCAAAGAAAGACGCGAAACTACAGTGGAAATTACGCAGGAGCACATCGAGAAGATCAAGAAATATCTCTTCATGCTCGATTTAATCGTGAACTGTACCGAGCGCCATGAGGCGCGTGCTCAGGAAGAACATACGGTATTCTCACAGCCCGGTATGCGTTACTCAATTGCAAAAGCGCTTGTATATTCGCTCAAGCAGGATGCGTATTTCCAATCGGTATCAGAGCTTGATAAAGAATATATCATGGCGAAAATCCTTGATGATGTAAAGGGTAGAATGCTTGAGGATATCGTATTGCTTGAGACATGCAAAGCGGCACCGCGCAGTCAAGAGGTATTCAAATTCAAGTTTGATGTTCGCGGCGAATACGACATGGTAATCTACGATAAAAACACGAACACTTGTCGTATTTATGAAGTCAAGCACAGCGATAAGATTGTAGAACAGCAAACAAAATTCCTGCATATGGAAGAACTGAATGAGATTGCCGAAAAGAGATTTGGCAAGATTGCGGGGAAATATGTCATCTATCGCGGCAAAACGCAGGATGTGGACGGTATCCAATACGTAAATGTTGAGGAATATCTGAACGGTTTAGCTTCGTGAAAAAAACGTTATTGACCTAACAAAGCGCGGGCGAATTCACCCAAGAAAGACAACCGATAAGTATACTCTCTATTTGAAGAGTGAAGTTTTAAAACGAAACTGGCAGCAAAAACCATAGAACTGATGAGGTGAGAACATGAAGCTTAATAAAATTTCAGAAGTTGTTTCTCCTGTGCACGGTACGGGCAACAATTGGGGCGAAACAATTACCAAAAAGTATAAGTGCCCTTGTGGGGCTGGCACTGTTACGACAGAAATCGAAACAACTACGGGACACAAATCTATTTCAACGACAATCGACTGCATCGATTGTGCAAGAAACTATCATATTGTCAATAGCGAAAGCCGCAACTGGTCAATCGTTCCAAACGACTCGGTATAATTGACCGCAAAATAGAACTAAAGCGGATTAAAGGGGTGATGGTGGATGTTTGAACCTATCATTGAACTTATAGAAAAAGAAGAATATACCTCCGCCGAAAAAAGCTTGCAGGAATATATCAGGTCCGATGACCACAAGACTCGGGCCTATGCCAACTATTTAATTGGCTACATAAATACTTGTTGGCAAAACAAGGAGCGAAGCAAAGAAAAGGCACACCGGTACTTGCTATACAATCTAAATAGCGAATATCCGCATCGAAATGCCTACGCTCTTTTCGCACGGCTTGAGGAAGACAAAAACATTGTCGAAAAGTATCTAAATATAGGTTTGGAAAAGTACCCTAATCATCCGCAACTGCTGTATGAACTATTGAATCACTCACAGGATAGGGCCTCCGTTATTGCCCGAATACTGGAATCCGGAAGTACTGACATCACTTTGCTGTCAAGAGTTGTTGAAGTGCTAATTGAAAACCAAGAATGGGACAAGCTCAGTCGGGTTATATTTCGGATTCAAAGCAACAATACCCTTGACGATCAACAAGCAGCTTATTTAAATCTGTTAATCGGTTTTTCTATGCTGTTTGGAAAACAACCTGATTACTTGAAGGCTATTAAATTATTTGAAAGCGCGGAAGAAAGAGATCTGAGTAATTTCTTTGGCTATGCTCACTATTTAGGTCTGATTTATGCTCACATGAAAAGTAATTCGCGCGATGCCGCTATCAAATACTTTGATAGGCTCCCCACAAACAATTCCATATTTGACTTGTTTGACGGTCCGTGGTATTTCATAACAGTTAATTTTTTCAACGTTTATCAGGACATATTTGCTTTGCTGGAGTGCGAATTCGAAAACGATTTGCCGCGACGGAGCAAAGCAAGGTGTTTGTATGCCCTGTATCTTTACTACCCATCCGAGCTGTATTGTGATTCATACCGATATGACGAAAGCCATATTCGTATGATCAGGGAGTACTTTGATACAACCGATTACAATAAGCATCTTGCTGTAGCTCTTATCTATATGTACTGCCACTTTCAAAAGTATGTTGAAGCCAATGCCATTTTCTTGTTAACGGTGGAAAATGGCGATGATGTAGAACGCTCTGATTGTTATTATTGTAATATTATTGATAATGCAGATGCAGAAACGTTACAAATCATAGTCAATCAGACGGTTGAATTCGTGGAGAACAGCGATGCCTTTGACTACGATATTTTCAGAAAAAATGTACTGGATTCTTTGATTGCGCAGCTGCAAGAAAACAGGCTATATACTGACATTGTAGCAATTGCAGAACTGTATTCCATAGACACGCTTTCCACCTGCGAAAATGCGTTTTATATTGCTTACGCATATAGCGAAATCAACTCTCCAAAGGGTATGGAGCTATATAAAAAGATTCTTGAAAAAGAACCGGATAATTCCTATGTCATGAACAATATAGGTGTTATTCTGGAACAAAACGGCAATTATGCTGAAGCGCTATCTTTTTTTGAAAGAGCTGCAGAAATATCCAAAGAATCTAGACACATAAATAACGCTCAACACGTCAAAGCAAAAATTCAAGAAAAAGTCAAACAAGAGCGGGCGAAAAAACAGAAAGAGTATCGGGCAATCGCCAAAAATGTAAATTTAGAGTATTTTGAACAGCTCGGTTACAATGAGTGTCTTCTATCAAAATTTTCATCCGTTCAAGATCTGGAAGTTCGTCAAATTCTTCTGCGAGATATGCAGGAGTGTGCAGTAGCAATTGCCACCAGCCAAACCAAAAACGCAACGATAATGACCGGCAGTATTATCGAAGCGCTGCTGTATGCTAAACTAACAGAAAAGAGCATAACCGCATATGTCATTCCAACACGCTCTGGAACAGCTAACAAAGCACTGAAGGATATGGCTCTCGCAGATCTATTGTTTGTTGCAGAACAAGAAAAACTTATTACACCAAATAGCATTCACTTAAGTCACTATGTTAGAGATTATAGAAACTTCATACATCCGGCCAAAGAAATTCGATCCACAGACCACATCTCGCAGGAAAATGTCTTGATCATGTGGTCGATATTGAAGCGTTTGATTTACGAATTGCTGTAAATAGGAAGGAGAAAATATGCTAATTTCAATTAAATGCGATTGTGGGAATGAAGTATTTATCTCTGCTCAGGCTAGCAAATGTACGCAATTGAGAGATTGCTTAGACAGAAATCATTTCCATTTTGGTTCTGTCGAGATCAAAAGTGGGACTTTGAAAGAGTTCCAAATCCGATGCAATATTTGCAAGCGGTGGATTACATTGGCGGTGGATTAAGAGCAACGGATGGAATACCGAATGAAATATTGCTTCTGTTATGATAAAAGCAAACACAGCAACTTCACATGAACCGTGAATGCTAACGCAGCCCCTCGACCAATAAATGGCTGAAGGGCTGCGTCTTTACTTGTCCGTTTTGAAACTTCTAATATTTAAAGCTTAATCAATGGTTAAAGGGGTTGTTCTTTGGAAAGAGAGACGGGCGTTAATTATGAGGTTGGCGGTTAATTTTGCTATATGCGCATATTTATGCAGTACAAAAACCTAGTGTTTTCAAGGGTTTGCGGTATTTTAGCGCGGAACAATGCTTTCACGCGGAACTTTTGAAACGACGAAATACCAGAATAGTACCAGAATTGAAAAAGTTCCGCAGAAACACAAAAGTTCCGTGCTCAGTCTTCGTTTCCTGATTTTTGAAGCCTTCGAAGGATCCGAGCCTGTGCTTCCAGCAGTTTTTCCAGTTCGATCTGCGCTTGAAAACGAGATTGAGCTTCCATACAAACCTGCATTAGC
>JAFXDF010000008.1 GCA_017521295.1 Clostridia bacterium
AATCCATCAAAACGAGATAAAAAATTACCCCTTTTAACTCTATTAGTATACCAATCTTTTTGCCGCTTGTAAACCAAAAACTGCAAAAAAATTGAACGGCGCAGAGTAAAAATCTATGGTAAATCGGTACAGTTTTGCCCCCTACACGCCGGCAAAGCCAAAGACGATACCAACCACCGCCGACAGAGCAATAAACACCACGGGATGCAGATCCTTGGTCTGTTTTACCTTGCGGGTGAGCACCAGCAGCACAGCGGCCAGCAGGATGCTGGGCCAATGGACCGTGCCCTGCCATCCCACCAGCTCCCACAGGCTGTCCACCTGGGCGCCGGTCAGAGCCACCAGCACCACCGAAAATCCGGCAGCGGCGATCAGTCCGGTGGAAGCCGGACGCAGACCGTAAAACACATCCTGCACCAGCTTGCTGTCCTTGAACCTGGCCAGCACCCGGGCGATGATGAGAATGATGATCACCGAAGGGGTGATGAGGCCCAGACTGGCGATCAGCGCGCCGGGGAGGCCTGCCGTGGCGAAGCCCACATAGGTAGCGGTGTTGACGCCGATGGGGCCGGGGGTGGACTCGGCGATGGCGATCATGTCGATCAGCTGCTGCTGGGTGTACCAGCCGGTTTTGTCTGCCAGATCGGTGAGGAAGGGGAAGGTGGCCATACCGCCGCCAACGGCGAACAGTCCCACCTTGAAGAATTCAAAGAAAAGCTGCAGATAGATCATTTTGCCCGCACCTCCATCTGCTTGATGATCACGCCGGCAATACCGGCCAGCAAGACAAAGATCACCGGCGACAGATCCAGCAGCACCGAGCCCAGAAATACCGCCAAAAAGATGACCAGCGCCAACCGATCCTTCACCGATTTTTTCCACAGCTTGGTGACGGCGTTGAAAATCAGCACGCAAACACAGGCACGGACGCCGGCAAAGGCGTTCTGCACCACCGGCAGGTGGGCAAAATTGCTGATAAAGGCCGCAATGACGGTGATGATGATCAGCGAGGGAAACACCACGCCCAGGGTGCAGAACAGCGCGCCCAGCGTACCGCGGTATTTTTGTCCCACAAAGGTGGCGGTGTTGACGGCGATGACGCCGGGAGTGCACTGACCGATGGCGTAATAATCCATCAGTTCCTCTTCGGTGGCCCAGCCGTTTTTCTCAACCACCTCTTTCTGAAGCATGGGCAGCATGGCATAGCCGCCGCCGAAGGTCAGTCCGCCGATGCGCGCAAAGGCGAAAAACATCTTCCAAAGTTCTTTCATTTCTCTCTATTCCTCCAAAAACTGCCGGAACGCCGTGGGCAGTGCGTATTCCTGTTCCAGCTGGGCGGGCGTGACCCACACAAAGCGGGGGTCTTCCCTGCCGCAGGTCAGTTCAAAGCCCTCCATCTCCCAGGTGATGTGGGTAAAAATGTGTTTTTTCTGCCGTACCGACAGCAAATCGTGGGGCTCGCAGCCCCAGCGGGCGGCCTGTTTTGCCGCCTGCTCGGCCGTCAGCTTTCCCGCCACGTTGGGCAGCTGCCAGAGACCGGCCAGAAGCCCCCGGGCGGGGCGTTTTTCCAGCGCCAGTTTGTCGCCGCAGCGCAGCAGAAACACGGCGCGGCTCTCGGTTTTGCGGGCTTTTTTCGCCTCTTTTACCGGAAAATCTCCGGTCGTTTCCGTCAAATGGGCTTCGCAAAGCCCGTTCAGCGGGCAGATTTCGCACCGTGGCGGCCCGTTGGGCACGCAGACGGTGGCCCCCAGTTCCATCAGTGCCTGGGTAAAAGCCCCCGGCGTTTCTTCGGGATAGACTGCCTCCAGGTCGGCTTTCACCGCTTTTTTCACCTTCGGGTCGGTGATGGGCCGCCCGTCGGCCAGATACCGTGACAGCACCCGCAGCACATTGCCGTCCACCGCCGCCACCGGCCGGTCAAAGCAGATGGAGGCCACCGCTCCGGCGGTGTATTCCCCCACGCCGGGCAGGGCCAAAAGACCCTCATAGGTGTCGGGAAAGCCGGTCTCGGCCACGATTCTGGCGGCCTTTTGCAGGTTGCGGGCCCGATTGTAGTAGCCAAGGCCCTCCCACAGCTTCAAAAGCTGTTCCTCACCGCAGTTTGCCAGAGCCTCCACCGTGGGCAGCGCCTCCAGGAACCGGGCGTAGTAGCCTTTCACCGCCTCTACCCGGGTCTGCTGGAGCATGATCTCCGACAGCCACACCCGATAGGGGTCCCGGTCCCGCCGCCAGGGCAGATCCCGCTTGCTTTGTTCATACCAGGGCAGCAGCAGCCCGGGCAGTTTTTGCAGTTCAGCCACAGCTGTGCCTCCCTTCGCCATAATTATATATCATACCCCAAAACAGGCCCTCCGTCAACGAAGATACAGCAAAAAGAGCACCCCGAAGGGTGCTCTTTGGTTTACCGGAATGCGTCCAGGATCTGTTTCATTTCCGCCCTTGCCACGGATTCGTCGTGGCCGTCCAGAGACAGGCTCAGCACAAAGCCATCCTGCTCGATCCAGCTGTAAACATCCCAGCCTTCGGTCAGCGAGTTCTGGGTGCTGACGATGGTGCATTCCCGGCCGGATGCCGTCAGATAGATCTCCGCCTTCTGCTGAAGCACCTCGCCGCCCTCATAATCAACACCCATGGAACCAACACTGCCGCTGGGGCTGTTCACAGTGGCTGCCGCGGCGGTCAAAAAGACCCGTTTGCCCGACTGGGTCTGGCAATAGTAATCGGCTTTTACCACCGCCAGTCGCCCCTCCTTATCGTTGTGCAGCAGAACACTTCCGGGAGAATCGTGAATGACCTCGTTGTTTTGGTCGGTCATTTTCACCGATACGGGTCTGGCATCCCGCAAAATTGCGTTTTCCGGAAAGGTGTAGCCCAAAAATATTTCCATCTCTTCCAAGGTTTCAAAGGGATAAACCTTGCTGCCCGGCCCCTGCTCCGCAGCGAGGGCCAGCAACTCTTCCGAAAAACCGTCCGGAGTCACTTTGTCGTTTCCGGCAACATTATAATAGGCATCCACCTTTTCCGCGGCGATATGATCGGGCAGATTCCCGTTGTGATAAAACTGCACCAATAGGCCGCCGGAAGCCGCCGCCACGCCCACAATACACAGGGCCGTCAAGCAGGCCGCCACCAACAGGGTGCGGAACTTGTGCTTCTTCTGCGCCACGGGCTGGGCAGCCTCCTGCACCAGGTCGGCGTCCAGATGGCACATAGCCTCCCGAATCTTATTCTCCATTCATGAAACCCTCCTTCGTCAAATAGGTTCTCAGTTTTGCCCGCAGGCGGAACAGCACGGTCTTGGTCTTGCCCACCGACCAGCCCATGTGTTGGGCCACCTGCTCCATGCTGTCTCCGTACCAGTACCGCCGTACAAAGGCCACCCGGTGGGCTGCTTTCTGGGTTTTCAGAAAAGCCGAGACGGCTTCACCCAGGGCCTTGCCCTCCATGTGCTCGGCGGGGGTGTCCCGGAGCTGCCCCGCCAGTTCGGCGGTGCCGTCCTCCAGAGGCATACTCTGGGCTCCAAGCTGCCGATACCGGCTGATGGCGCAGTTGCGGGCCACCGTTCCCAGCCAGCCCTTGAGATAGGCCGGCTGCCGGTTCTCCAGCTGCTGCCACACCTGCAGCCACAGGTCGTTGAGACACTCCTCCGCATCCCGCGGATCGGTGAGGATGCGCCCCACGATGGCGGCGCAATAAGCGCCGTATTGCTGCTGCAAGGCTGCGGTGGCCTCCGGGTCGCGGTTTTCGTACAGCGCCAGCACTTCCCGATCGGTCATGCTGTTCACCTCCTTTCCTGTTTTCGAAAGCTGCTTTCACCCTAACAGACGCAGGAAAAGCCGCCAAGGTTTCAATCGGATGAAAAAAGAGCACCCCGAGGGGTGCTCTTTCTGTTTGTTTTTTGGGAAGCAATTACTTGCCGGCGGCCATCTTGGCGATTTCCTCGGCGAAGTTCTCCTGCTTCTTCTCGATGCCCTCGCCCTTCTCGAAGCGGACGGCATCCTTCAGGACGATGCTGCCGCCCAGTTCCTTGGCGCACTTGGCCAGGTACTTCTCAACGGTCAGGTCGCCGTCCTTGACGAACTCCTGCTGCAGCAGGCAGTTCTCGGCGTAGAACTTGTTCAGCTTGCCCTCGACGATCTTGGCCACAACCTGCTCGGGCTTGCCGGCCATCTTGGGATCGTTGGACATCTGGACCATCATGATCTTGCGCTCCTCATCCAGGACATCCTGGGTGACCTGAGCCTTGTCCCAGAAACGGGGGTTCAGAGCGGCGATCTGCATAGCAACGTCCTTGCCGCACTCGTTGACCTGCTCAGCGGTCAGGTCGGTCTCCAGGTTGACCAGAACGCCGATCTTGCCGCCGGCATGGATGTAGGGGACAGAGATGCCGCCCTCGAAGATGTGGAAACGGCGGACCTTGATGTTCTCGCCGATGACCAGCACCATCTCCTGCTGCTGCTGGGTAACAGTCAGCTCGGTGCCGTTGTACTTGCACTCCATCAGAGCGTCCAGATCAGCGGGCTTGCAGGCAGCCACGGTAGCGGCAACGCCCTTGACGAACTCAACGAACTTGTCGTTCTTGGCGACGAAGTCGGTCTCGGCATTGACCTCGACCACAACGCCCATGCCGTCGATGGCAGCGGCGTAAGCCATACCCTCGGCAGCGATACGGCCGGCCTTCTTCTGAGAAGCGGCCAGGCCCTTTTCACGCAGAATCTCAACAGCCTTGTCCATGTTGCCGTCGGCCTCAGCCAGGGCCTTCTTGCAGTCCATCATGCCAACGCCGGTCATTTCGCGCAGATTCTTAACATCAGCAGCGGTATAAGCCATAGTATATTTCCTCCTAAGATTCAAATAATTTCAAATTAAAAATGGGGCGGCGCGGGGTCGCGCCGCCCCGAAAAGTTGCTTTAGGGGTTACCGGGATTCGCTCAATTACTGATTGGCGATCTCTTCAGCGGTCTTGGAAGCGCGCTTGCGGGGAGCGCGGGGGGTGGTGTCGACGGGAGCTTCCTCAGCGGGAGCGGTCTCGTCGGAGACGCTCAGCTGCTCGCCCTGACGGCCCTCGGTGATAGCGGCGCCCATGGTGGCGGCGATCAGCTTGATGGCGCGGATGGCGTCGTCGTTGCCGGGGATGACGTAGTCGGCGTCATCGGGATCGCAGTTGGTGTCAACGATAGCGACCACGGGGATGCCCAGCTTCTTGGCCTCGGCGATGGCGTTCTTCTCCTTGCGCAGGTCGACAACGAACATAGCGCCGGGCAGCTTCTTCATGCCCTTAACGCCGCCCAGGTACTTCTCCAGCTTCTCGATCTCCAGCTTCAGCTTGATGACTTCCTTCTTGGGCAGCAGATCAAAGGTGCCGTCCTCGGACATGCGGTTCAGCTGGTTCAGACGCTCGACGCGCTGACGCATGGTCTTGAAGTTGGTCAGCATACCGCCCAGCCAACGAGCGTTGACATAGAACATACCGACCTTCTCGGCCTCTTCCTTCACGGCATC
>JAFXDF010000037.1 GCA_017521295.1 Clostridia bacterium
TTGTAATATGGTTAAAGTAATTCTGGGTAAGGCCGGTTCCGGCAAAACCAAGCAGGTCATCGACATGGTCAACACCGCCGTCACCGAAGAGTCCGGCAGCGTTGTTTGCATTGAGAACGGCCAGACCCTGCGTCTGAGCATCAAGCACGCCGTCAAGCTGGTTGACATCTCTGAGTATGGCATGGAGCTGAGCTACGACCATCTGTATGCTTTCGTCTGCGGTCTGTACTGCGGCAACTACGATATCACTCACGTCTTCGTGGACGGCCTGTACAAGGTCACCGGCGACGATGACAACGCCAAGGCTCCCGCCTTCCTGGCCAAGCTGGAAGAGCTGTCTGAGAAGAACGGCATCAAGTTCACTCTGACCCTGTCGCTGGCCGAAGAGGATGCCTGCGACTGCATCAAGAAGTATCTGTAAGATTTCATACAGTGCAAACCCCGGACGGTTGTCCGGGGTTTTTTCATGGAAAAAAGACAATTTTTTTGTGAAAGCTATAGGAAAATATTTGCGGATGTGTTAAACTGTTATTATGTATACGTATGTGAAAAAACTCCTGTATCTGGCGTGTCTGAGCCTTGCGCTCCTGCTTTTGGGAGGCTGTAGCCTGAAGTTTGGCGACGGCCTTCTTTTGCTGCCCAAAGTGCCCACCGAGTATGTGCAGCTGCAGCAGCAGCTCAACGCCATTCTCCAGGACGGCGCGGTCTACGCCGTAGCCGATTCGGGCACCAACCGCCAGGCCGTGCAGTTGGTGAATCTGGACGGCACGGGAGATGACGAGGCCCTGGCCTTTTTCCGCACCGAATCGGGTGCCTACCAGGTCTACGCCTTCCGCAAGGAGGGGGAGCGCTACACCCGCATCGGCATGGCCGAGGGGTACGGCACCTCCCTCCGGGCCATCTACTATCCCACCCTGGGAGACGGCCGGCTGGGCCTGGCCATGTGCTGGGGCTTTGACGAGGGCGGCTCCTACGGCATGACGGTGTACGACTTCGGCGACCAGGGCATGACCGTTCTGATGGATATCCAGTACGCCGACGTTGCCATCGAGGACATCGACGGCGACGGCGCCCAGGAGATGGCCTTTGCCATCCGTGACAGCGTCACCGGCCTGTACAGCGCCCGGGTGTGCCAGTTCCGGGAAGACCAGTACCGGGTGCTGTATGAGGTGCCCATGTGTCTGGAGGTCCGTTCGGTGGCAAACATGCAGTTTGGCAAGGTGGACCGCAATCAGGTGGGCCTGTACATCGACAGTCTGGCCACCACCGGCGGCTATGTCACCGACCTGATCTGGTACGACGGACGCATGGCGGCCAACCGCACCATCGACCAGGCCAGCGGTTCGGGCGGAAAGACCTGGCGGCCCGCCTCGGTGTTCTGCAACGACGTGGACGGCGACGGCCGTGTGGACGTCCCCATAAGCCATACCTTCTCCTATGAGCCCAACGAGATCGAGCTGCGCAGCCGGCTGGACTGGGTGAATTATAACGAGCTGGGCGAGGAAACCCTGGTGAGCTCCACCCTCCACCGGGCCAGCGAGAACTGGTATCTAGTATGGCCGGAAAGCTGGGGCGACCAGGTGCGGCTGGATGCCTTCAGCACGGTGAGCCTCTCTCAGACGGTGTGCTGGGTGCCCGGGCCCGAGGGCCAGCGGCAGCCGGTGCTGAGCCTTTACGTATTTACCGGTGACAGCCGGGAAAACGAGTCCGCCCTGTACCGCAAGCTGCAGACGCTGGCCGGCAATGCCGCAGGCCTCTACCGCTGCGACCTGCACCAGGAAGCACCCTTGGCGCTGTCTCTGGAGCAGGTGCGGAACCTGTTCCACACCATTGAAGTGAGCTGGAATTCGGAGGAATATTGATATGAATAAAAAAGTTCTGGTTTTGGAAGACGAAGACAATATTCGCGCCTTTGTGGTCATCAATCTCAAGCGCGCCGGCTATGAAACGGTGGAGTTCGGCCTGGGCGAGGAGGCGGCAAACTACCTCAAGGACAACAACGATGTGTCCATCGCCGTGCTGGATGTGATGCTGCCCGACATCACCGGCTTTGACGTGTGCCGCCGCATCCGGGGCATGGGCAGCAAGATGGGCATCATCATGCTCACCGCCATGGGCCAGGAAAGCGACCGGGTCACCGGCCTGATGACCGGTGCCGACGACTATGTGACCAAGCCCTTTTCGGTGGCCGAGCTGGTGGCCCGGGTGGACGCCCTTTACCGCCGTGTCTGCGGCACCGGCTTCCAGAGCGATTCGCTGATCAGCGGCGAATACGAGTTGGACCTCCGCTCCCGGGAGTTCCGTCACCGGGGCAAAAAGGTGGAGCTGACCCAGGTGGAGTACCTGATCATGAAGACCTTCCTGGAAAATCCCGGAAAGGCCCTCTCCCGTGACAACATCCTGTCCCTGGTGTGGGGCAAAAACTACCAGGGCGATTTGAAGGTGGTGGACGTGAACATCCGCCGCCTGCGCCTGAAGATCGAAGAAGACGCCGCCCAGCCTAAGCACATCACCACGGTATGGGGCTACGGCTACAAGTGGGAAGGCTAATCGCAGACACTTCTGCGGAAGTGTCGGGCACCTTCGGTGCGTGCGATTCGCGGGCGGAACCAGTTCCCCCACGTGCCCCCTCCGGCCTCCCGGCGGGGCTGGAAACGGAACGTTGATTGAATTGAGGTGAAACGGCGTGGCTAACAGCACGAACAAGCAAAAAAAGACCCTGCTGGGCCGCGCCGGCCTCAGCAGCGGCATCCGCCGCCGGTGGTTTATCAACAACATGAGCGTGGTCATTCTGATCCTGCTGCTGGCAGGTGCCCTGGTGGCCGTGTTCTGTACCTACTATTTCTACGCCTCGGTGCAGAGCCGTCTGGAAAACCAGGTGGATACCACCTCCAAATACCTCAACCGCTACTTCAGCGCCAGCTACAGCGAGTTTTATGAATACGGACGCAACATGACCCAGAACTTCAGCCTGGCCGACCGGCTGGAGCTGCAGATCCTGGACGAATCGGGAAAGGTCATGTTCTCCTCCTCCGGTCTGACGGCGGGCTTCACCCCCGAGACCGACGAGATCGCCCGGGCCTTTGCCAGCGGCGCGGTGGAGACCTACACCGGCTATGACCAGCTCACCGAGGAAAAGGTCATGGCGGCCACCGCCCCGGTCTATTACCGCAGCGGCCGGCTCATCGGCGGCGTGCGGTGCGTGTCCTCCTTGCAGCTGCTGGACCGTCAGCTGCATACCATCTATCTGTGGGCCGTGCTGGCGGTGATCCTGCTGATTTTGCTGATCATCTTTTCCAACAGCTTTTTCCTGCGGTCCATCGTGGGCCCGGTGCTCCATATCAACGAGTTCGCCAAAAAGATCACCGGCGGCCAGTACGGTATCCGGCTGAACGCCGACTACAACGACGAGATCGGTGAGCTGTGCAGCACGCTGAACGACATGTCAGCCGAGCTTTCCCGGGTGGAAAAGACCCAGAACGACTTTATTTCCTCGGTTTCCCACGAGCTGCGCACCCCGCTGACCGCCATTTCCGGCTGGGCCGACACCATCGAGGGCTGTCTGGACGATCCCCAGCTGGCCACCCAGGGCCTGGCCATCATCAAAAAGGAGACCCGCAGACTTTCCCAGATGGTGGAAGAACTGCTGGACTTCTCCCGGATCGAGGGCGGCGGTATGCGCCTGCAGACCGAGCCCTTTGACCTGCGGGGCGATCTGTACGACGCGGTGTTCACCTACACCGATATGCTCCAGCAGGAGGGTATGAAGATCGAATACGAGGAGCCTGAAGAGCCCATTATGGTCTTTGCCGACCGCAACCGGCTCAAACAGGTGTTTTTGAATATCATCGACAACGCCGGAAAATACGGCAAGGACGGCGACCGGGTGCAGGTATCTGCCCGCATCGAAGAGGGCAACTGCGTGGTCTCCATCCGGGACTTCGGCCAAGGCATCCGGGCCGAGGAACTGCCCTTTGTCAAGCAGAAGTTTTACAAGGGCAGCGCCAAGGGCCGCGGCGCCGGCATCGGCCTTTCGGTGTGCAATGACATCGTGCAGATGCACGGCGGCACACTGGACATCGACAGCGTTTACGGGGAGGGCACCAACGTCCGCATCACCCTGCCCCTTTATCAGGACCATTCGGCGGAATAACATAGGAGAATCATTATGTCTGAGCAGAAATCTTGTAAAAAAACCAGCATTGCCGGCCAGGCCCTTATCGAAGGCATCCTGATGCGCGGCCCCAAAAAGACCGCCATCGTCTGCCGCAAGCCCGGCGAGGAGATGGTGGTGAAAGAGGAACCCACCGGCACCATGAGCCACGGCGCCTGGGCCCGGCTGCCCGTGGTTCGCGGCGTGGTCAGCTTCTGGGATTCCATGAAATTCGGCATGAGCGCGTTGATGTACTCGGCCGACTTCATCGACGAGGGGGAAAGCGAGCCCGAGTCCAAGTTCGACCAATGGCTGGAGAAGCACTTTGACGGTGAAAAGCTGGAAAAGGTCATGATGGGCATGGCCCTGGTGTTCGGCATCTGCATCCCCATCGTGCTGTTCATCCTGCTGCCCACCTTTTTGGCGGGCTTCCTGGGTGACGGACTGCCCCATGTGGTGCGCAACCTCATCGAGGGCGTGTTCCGCATCTGCATCTTCCTGGCCTTTATTTACTTTACCTCCAAGCAGGGCGACGTGCACCGCACCTATATGTTCCACGGCGCCGAGCATAAGACCATCGCCTGTTACGAAGCCGGAAAGGAGCTGACGGTGGAAAACGTCCGCACCTGCTCCCGGCTCCATCCCCGCTGCGGCACCAGCTTTTTGTTCATGGTGATGATCATCAGCATCCTGTTCTTCTCCCTGTTCAGCTGGAGCAACGTCTGGGTGCGGATGCTCACCCGTCTGGCCCTGCTGCCGGTGGTGGCAGGCATCAGCTATGAGATCAACCGTTTCGCCGGCCGGCACGACAACGCCCTGACCAATCTGCTGCGCAAGCCCGGTCTGGCGCTCCAGCGGCTGACCACCGCCGAGCCCACCGACGATATGATGGAGGTGGCCATCGAGGCCATGAACCGGGTTATCCCGGAAAATGAAGGGGAGGACAATTGGTAATGATCCGTACCATTAACGACGTTTATCTGGACCTGCGGGCCGAGTTCCGCAAAAAAGGCATCGCGGGCTATCAGATCGAGGCCCGTGATCTGGTGGCCTTTGCTCTGGACCTCAGCGACGAGGAGTTTGTGGCAAAGCGCAACCAGTACATTTTTGACAAGGACGTGCAGAAGATCGAAGAGCTGAAGGCGCTGCGCTATTCCGGCGTGCCCCTGCAGCACATCACCGGCCGGTGGGAGTTCTACGGCCTGCCCATGGAGGTCACCACCGACACCCTGATCCCCCGTCCCGACACCGAGACCCTGGTGGAGGTGGCCATCGAGCAGTTGAAGACCCGCAGCAAGGGCCGTGTGCTGGATCTGTGCTGCGGCACCGGCTGTGTGGGTCTGGCCGTGCTGAAGAATGTCAGCGAGGGCATCACCGGCGTGCTGGCCGACCTGTCCGAGCCCGCCCTGGAAGTGGCCCGCCGCAACGTGGTCCACAACAGCCTGTCTCACCGTACCCTGACCTATCAGGTGGACGCTCTGGAAGAGGCCAGCCCCCTGCTGGGCAAGTTCCATATGATCCTGTGCAATCCCCCGTACATCCCCACCGCAGACATCATGACCCTGGACATTGAAGTGCAGAAGGAGCCCCACATGGCCCTGGACGGCGGCGAGGACGGCCTGGACTTTTACCGGGCGGTGTGCCGCAACTTTGCACCCGCCCTCAACAAGGGCGGTGTCTTGGCCTTTGAAGTGGGCCTGGGCCAGTTCGAGGACGTGATGGCCATCATGGAAGAAGCCGGCTACAAAAACGTCCAGTTCCGCTGCGACCTGGCCGGCATCGAGCGGGTGGTCTGGGGCACCTGGGAGCCCCAGGCATGAGCAGCCGCTATCTGCCTGCCGACAACCCCGACTATCTGTCCCGGCAGCTGATCACCTATCTGGGAAACAAGCGGGCCCTGCTGCCCCATATCGACAGCCTGGTCTGTGATGTGCGGGACGGGCTGGGCGGGAGAAAGCTCACCTGCGGCGATCTGTTTTCCGGCTCGGGCGTGGTGGCCCGGCTGCTCAAGCGCCACAGCGACCTGCTGTGCGTCAACGATCTGGAGGGGTACAGCGCCATTTTGAACCGCTGTTACCTCACCAACAAGGCGGATTTTCCGGCGGAGGCCTTTGAAAAGGCCTTTGCCCAAGCAAAAAAAGCTTTGGAAACCCCGGTGGAGGGCATCGTCACCCGGAATTACGCCCCCGCCGATGACAAGCATATCCAGCCCGGCGAGCGGGTGTTTTACACCCGGGAAAACGCCCGGACCATCGACACCCTCCGGGCCTTTATCAACACCCTGGAGGCCGACCTGCAGCCCTATTTCCTGGCGCCCCTGCTTTCTGAAGCCTCGGTGCACAACAACACCGCCGGGGTGTTCAAGGGCTTTTATAAGGACAGCACCACCGGCCTGGGCAAGTTCGGCGGCAACGGCGAAAATGCCCTCCAGCGTATCCTTGGCCCCATTGAGCTGCACCGGCCGGTGCTGTCGGATTTTGCTTGCGAGAGCTGTATTTATCAAAAGGACGCCGGGCTGCTGGCCAAGGAGCTGCCACCCCTGGATCTGGTCTATCTGGATCCGCCCTACAACCAGCATCCTTACGGCTCCAATTATTTCATGCTCAATGTCATCGCACAAAACCGTCTGGACAGTCCCTTGAGCCGGGTATCCGGCATTCCCACAGACTGGAACCGGTCGGACTACAACAAACAGGCTCTGGCGCTGGAGACCTTTACCGCCCTGGTGGAGGCGCTCAACGCCCGGTATGTGCTGATCTCCTACAACTCCGAGGGCTTCATCACCCTGGAGCAGATGGAACAGATGCTGTCCCGTTTCGGCCAGATCCGGCGACAGGACATCTCCTACAATACCTACCGGGCCAGCCGCAACCTGTCCGGCCGGGAAAAATACGTCAGCGAGTACCTGTTTTTATTGGAAAAATCTCGCTAAAAAATCGAACAAATGTTGCATTTTTACAAAAAGTGCGTTATAATAAAACCATCAAAGATTCTTTTAAAATAAGAGGTGCCTTATGGGAGTCGATAAACGGAAAGCCCTGGAAACTGCCCTGCAGCAGTTGGATAAACAGTACGGCAAGGGTACGGTCATGCGCCTTGGCGAAAACGTGGCCATGCAGGTGGAGGCCATTTCCACCGGTTCGGTGGCACTGGACGTGGCACTGGGCATCGGCGGCGTTCCCCGGGGACGTATCGTAGAGATCTACGGTCCCGAATCCTCCGGTAAGACCACCATCGCCCTGCACGTCATTGCCTCCGCCCAGAAAAAGGGCGGCGAGGCCGCCTTCATCGACGCCGAGCACGCCCTGGACCCCGTCTATGCAAAGGCCCTGGGCGTGGATACCGACAGCCTGTTGGTGTCTCAGCCCGACACCGGTGAACAGGCCCTGGAGATCGCCGAGGCCCTGGTCCGTTCGGGCGCCATCGACGTGCTGGTGGTGGACTCTGTTGCCGCCCTGGTGCCCAAGGCCGAGATCGAGGGCGAGATGGGCGACAGCTTCGTGGGCCTCCAGGCCCGCCTCATGAGCCAGGCTCTGCGCAAGCTGGCCGGCGCCATCTCCAAGAGCAACTGCGTGGTCATCTTCATCAACCAGCTGCGCGAGAAGATCGGCGTCATGTACGGCAACCCCGAAACCACCACCGGCGGCCGCGCCCTGAAGTTCTACTCTTCGGTGCGCATCGAGATCCGCCGCATCGAGCATCTGAAGAACGGCACCACCCTCATCGGCAGCCGCACCCGCGCCAAGGTGGTCAAGAACAAGATCGCGCCGCCCTTCAAGGAGGCCGAGTTTGACATCATGTACGGCGAGGGCATTTCCAAGATCGGCGAGCTGGTGGATATGGGCCTGAAGTTCGGCTTCGTGCAGAAGTCGGGCGCCTGGTTCTATATGGGCGAGGAGCGCCTGGGCCAGGGCCGTGACGCTGCCAAGCAGTATTTCAAGGATCACCCCGACGTGGCCGAGGACGTCCAGGCCAAGATCGTGGCCAAGCTCACCGGCAAGGAAGAGGAAAAGAAGGAAGATCTGGCCGATATGCGGGCCCCCGCCCCCACCGCCAAGGCAGCCAAGACGGCCCGCGGCAGCGTGGAGATCTTCGCCGACGATTTCGAGGACGACGACTAATACTTTATGGAGACCGATTCCCGGGAAAAAACCCTGCGGATGGCAGCCAACGTGCTGGAATACCGGCATCGCAGCAGCCGCGCTCTGTACCAACGCCTGCTTGAAAAAGGGGCGGAGGAGCAGGACGCGGCTTATGCCGTTGCCCGGCTGCAGCAGCTGGGGTTTCTCAACGACGGGGAATACGGCAAACTTCTGGTGCGGGATCTATGCCGCCGGGGCTATGGACCCGGCCGCATCCGCCAATATCTGAAAGAAAAGCAGCTGGATGAGCCGGACATCGAAACCGCCATGGAGGACTATGTCTTTCTGCCCGAAAAGCTGCAGGCATACATTGATTCCAAGCTGCGGGGACAGTCCCCCGACCGCAAGGCCCTCAAACGGGTGGCCGACGGCCTTTACCGCCGGGGCTTTTCCTGGGGGGAGATCCAAAGCGCCCTGCGGAACTATACCGACTCGCTGGAACTGGAGGAGACACCGTGAACGAACCTGTGAAAGTTTATCTGCTGCCCCTGGGCTGCGCCAAGAATCTGTGCAACGCCGAGCTGATGCTGGGTCATCTGGTCAACGCCGGCATGGAGCTGATGGAAAGTCCCGAAGGGGCTGACGTTGCCATCGTCAACACCTGCGGCTTCATCGAAAGCGCCAAGACCGAGGCCATCGAGGCCATTCTGCAGCTGGCCGAACTGAAGCAGCAGGGCCTGATCCGCGCCCTGGTGGTCACCGGCTGTCTCACCCAGCGGTACCAGGAGGACTTCCTGGCCGAGCTGCCCGAGGTGGACTGTGCCATGGGCGTGGGCAGCGGCGACGACATCGTGGAGGCTGTGCTGGAGGCCCTCAACGGCGGCCCGAAAAAGGCCTGGTTCAAGCCCCGTGAGGCCAACGCTCTCACCGGCGACCGGGTGCTGCTCACCGACGAGTACGCCGCCTATCTGCGCATCGCCGAGGGCTGCGACAACAAGTGCGCCTACTGCGTCATCCCCGACATCCGGGGCGCTTTCCGCTCGGTGCCCATGGAGGATGTCATTGCCGAGGCCGAAAGCCTTGCCGCCTGCGGCACCAAGGAGGTGCTGGTGGTGGCCCAGGATATCACCCGCTACGGCCTGGATCTGTACGGCAAATGCTGTCTGGCCGAGCTGCTGCGCAAGCTGGAGCAGGTGGAGGGCATCGAATGGATCCGCCTGCACTACCTCTATCCCGACGAGATGCCCGACGAGCTGCTGGAGGTCATCGCCCGGAGCGAAAAGATCCTCCATTATTTCGATATCCCCATCCAGCACATCAATGACCGGGTGCTGCGGGATATGAACCGCCGTGGCGACGGCGCCCTCATCCGGGACCGCATCCGCAAACTGCGGGAGCTGATGCCCGATGCCGTCATCCGAACCAGCCTCATCGTGGGCTTCCCCGGCGAAACCGAAGAAGAATATCAGGAACTTTACGACTTTTTGGCCGAATACAGACTTGAACGCGTGGGCATTTTCTGTTATTCTCAAGAGGAGGGCTCCAAAGCCGCCCTCATGCCCAACCAGGTGGACGAAGCTGTCAAGGAGCGCCGCCGTGCCGAGCTCTATGCCCTCCAGGAGGAGGTCATGGACGAGGCATCCGCCAAGCAGGTGGGCCGTGTGCTGAAGGTGCTCTGCTGCGGCAGGGAAGAGGAGGACCAGTGCTTCGGCCGAAGCTATATGGACTCCATCGACATCGACGGCCTGGTGTACTTTGAAAGCCCCACTGCCCAGGCGAGCGATTTTGTCACCGTGAAGATCACCTATGCCGAAGGCTGCGACCTTTATGGAACTGTTTTGGATCAGGAGGACTAATATGACTCTACCTAATATTCTGACCTGTCTCCGGGTGCTGCTCATCCCGGTGTTCATGGTGCTGGCCTATCAGAGCAACATGCCCTGCGACATCGCCGCCCTCATCGTGTATGTGGTGGCCTGTCTTACCGACTATGTGGACGGCAATCTGGCCCGCAAGAACAACCAGGTCACCAACTTCGGCAAGTTTATGGACCCCGTGGCCGACAAGCTGCTGGTGATGGCCGCTCTGCTGTTGTTTGTGGAGGACGGAACCATCGCTTCGTGGATGGTGGCCATCATCCTGGGCCGTGAGTTCATCGTTTCCGCTCTGCGGATGGTGGCGGCCTCCGAGGGTCTGGTCATCGCCGCCAACATGTGGGGCAAGGCTAAGACCATGATCACCATGATCACCCTGATCTTTCTGCTGTGCCCCATCGGCCCCATCATGCTGGGCCCCGTGTCTCTCCAGACCGTCATGATCTGGATCACCGTCATCATCACCGCCGTTTCCGGCGTGACATATATCACCGATAATTTCGCCGTCATCAAGGACGGTTTTACCCAGAAAGGAGCCTGATTATGCAGCTCTACAACTCTTTGACCCATAAAAAGGAAGAATTCTACACCAACGAGCCCAGTAAGGTGGCCCTGTACACCTGCGGCCCCACCGTGTATCACTTTGCCCACATCGGCAATCTGCGCTCCTACATCATGGAGGACGTGCTGGAAAAGCATCTGCGCTACAGCGGCTATGATGTCAAGCGCGTCATGAACATCACCGACGTGGGACATCTGTCCTCCGATGCCGACGAGGGCGAGGACAAGATGCTCAAGGGCGCCAAGCGTGAAAACAAGTCGGTCATGGACATCGCCAAGTACTACACCGACGCCTTTTTCGCCGACTGCCAGAAGCTGAACATCAAGCGTCCCGACGTGGTGGAGCCCGCCACCAACTGCATCCCCGAGTTCATCCGCATGGTGGAGGGCCTGATCGAAAAGGACTATGCCTATGTGGCCGGCGGCAACGTCTATTTTGACACCTCCAAGCTGGAGGAGTACCACGTGTTCAACAAGCACGAGGAAGAGGATCTGATGGTGGGCGTCCGCGAGGGCGTGGAAGAGGACACCAACAAGCGCAACAAGAACGACTTCGTCCTGTGGTTCACCAAGTCCAAGTTCGAGGACCAGGCCCTCAAGTGGGATTCTCCCTGGGGCGTGGGCTATCCCGGCTGGCACATCGAGTGCTCTGCCATTTCCATCAAGCATCTGGGCGAGTACATGGATATCCACTGCGGCGGCATCGACAACGCCTTCCCCCACCACACCAACGAGATCGCTCAGTCTGAGGCCTTCCTGGGCCATAAGTGGTGCAACTTCTGGTTCCACGTGCTGCACCTGAACGACGCTTCCGGCAAGATGTCCAAGTCCAAGGGCGAGTTCCTCACCGTGGATCTGCTGGAGCGCAAGGGCTACAACCCCATCGTCTACCGTATGTTCTGCCTGCAGAGCCATTACCGCCGCAACCTGGTCTTTACCTTCGAGGGCCTGGACAACGCCGTGGTGGCCTACAACAAGCTGATCGCCAAGATCGCCGCCCTCAAGGAGAGCGACGAGCCCATCGATGAGGAGGCTGCCGCTGTGCTGCGGGGCAAGTTCAAAGAGGCGCTGGACAACGACCTGAACACCTCTCTGGCCATGACCGCCCTGTACGACGTGCTGAAGTACAAGACCACCGACCACACCAAGCTGGCCCTGCTGGACGAGTTTGACTATGTGCTCAGCCTGGATCTGCTGAAGGCCGCCGCCGCCAAGCGGGAAGAGCTGAAGAAGGCCCAGGTCAAGGCCGGCGAGTTCACCGTGGTGGCCGAGGGCTGCGAGGCCGATGCCGCTGTGGAGGCCCTCATCCGTGCCCGTAACGATGCCAAGAAGGCCAAGAACTTTGCCGAGGCCGACCGCATCCGCGACGAGCTGAAGGCCCAGGGCGTGGAGATCATCGACATCCCCCACGGCGCCAAGTATAAGAAGAACTGATTTTATTTGACCATGCTATGCGGCTGCCGGGGATCCGGCAGCCGCAGTCTGTACTATGCGAAAGGAGCGGCCATGAAGATCGCCATTCTGGGCCACAGCGGCAGCGGAAAATCCACCCTGGCCCGCCAGCTGGGGGAAAAGTACGGCCTGCCGGTGCTGCACTTTGACAGCATCCATTTCCTGCCCGGCTGGGTGGAGACCGACCGGCCCTCCAAACGGGAAAAGGTAAATGCCTTTCTGGACGAAAACCCCGAGGGCTGGGTCATGGACGGCAACTATTTCAAGATCTGTGCTCAACGGCGCTTTGCCGAGGCCGACCACATCCTCTATCTGGATTTTCCCCGGCGGGTGTGCCTGCCCCGGGTGCTCAAACGGTGGCTCGCTTACAGGGGCAAGACCCGGCCGGACATGGCCCCCGGCTGCGACGAAAAGGTGGATCGGGAGTTCCTTCTTTGGGTGCTCCGGGATGGCCGTTCCCCGGAAAAACTGGCCGATTTTGAAGCCATCAAGCAGCAGTATCCCAACAAGTTTCATCACTTTAAGAGCCCCAAACAGCTGAAAAAGGAGCTTTTCTTATGATTTATCCGGAATTTTTGAAAGAAAATGACCTCATCGGCGTCACCGCCCCCTCGGCCGGTCTGGACGAAGGCCATCTGGTGGGCTATCTGAAATCCCTGGAGCACTTTCATGCCCGGGGCTGGCAGGTCACCGAGACGGCTAACGTGCGCCTACCCAATCTGCCCTCTTCCTCCGGTCCTCAGCGGGCCAAGGAGCTGAAGGGCCTTGCCCAGGATCCCCGGGTGAAGATGATCTGGTGCGCCGCCGGCGGCGACTTCCTGGTGGAGATGCTGCCCGACACCGATTTTGCCGCTCTGGCCGCCCACCCCAAGTGGCTGCAGGGCTATTCCGACCCCACCGGCCTGCTGTTCCCCCTCACCACCAAGTGGGACGTGGCCACCATCTACGGCCTCAACGCCGGCGGTTTTGACATGGAGACCCTCCACCCGGCCCTGAAAAACAGCCTGGACCTGCTGTCGGGCAACATCCCCGTGCAGCACAGCTTTGACCGCTGGCAGCCCTTTGACGAGGCACCCCGGCCCGACGGCGGCTACAACATGACCCACCCGGTGTGCTGGCAGACCCCCTGCGGCCCCATCGAGGCCTCCGGCCGTCTGCTGGGCGGCTGCCTGGATGTCATCGACATTCTCCGAGGCACCGATTTCATCGACGTGCCCGGCTTTGTAAAGCGCTATGAAAATGACGGCGTCATCTGGTATTTCGACGTATTCGCCATGACCGCCGAGCAGGTGTTTTACAGCCTGTGGAGCATGAAAATGCAGGGCTGGTTCCGCACGGCAAAGGCCTTCCTCTTCGGCCGGGTGATGTTCCCCGGCGGCATGATGCTGAATTATGAACAGGCCGTCCGCCGGGCCCTGGGGGACGTGCCCTTTGCCCTGGAGGCCGACATCGGCCACGTGAAGCCCTGCTTCACCCTCATCAATGGCGCCGTGGGCCATATCCGGGTGGAAAACGGCCGGGCGGTTCTGGGAATGGAGCTGAAATAATGGAAAACAAACTTCTGGACGCCGCCGGGTTTGACACCTGGCAGGCCCAATATGAGGCCGATGTGGCCGCCTGTGAGGAGGCCGGGGATTATCCGTTCGCCGGCTATACCGAGCTGCACGATCAGATTTTTGACATCGTCCACGCCCGGGAGGGGGTCACCGCCCTGGATCTGGGCTGCGGCACCGGAAAGCTTACCGCCCGTCTGCTGGAGGCCGGCCATCCGGTCACCGGGGTGGACTTTTCCGATAATATGCTGGCTGCCGCCCGCAAAAACGCCCCCGGCGCTGCCTTTGTACAGGCCGAACTGAAAGAAGTGCCCGAAAAGCTGGCCGGGCAGACCTTTGACTGCATCGTGGCCGCCTATGCCCTGCACCATCTGCCCGACGAGGACAAGTATGCCCTGCTGACGGCGCTGAAGGCCCTCCTCAACCCCGAAGGGGTCATCATCCTGGGCGATGTGTCCTTCCCCGACCGGGAAGGCCTGGAGGCCGTCCGGGAAGCCTATGAGGAAGAATGGGACGACAGCGAGTTTTATCTGGTGCGGGAGGAACTGGAGGCGGCCCTGCCCCAGTTTGACGTGGACTGCATCCCCATCAGCTTTTGCGCCGATGTGCTGATCCTGTCCCCCAACGATTGACCGAACGATAACCGAAAGGAGGGAAGTGCCCATGGAAAAAGAGCCCGAAGTGCTGGAAGGCGTGGTCGAGGACATCATCTATAAAAACGACGAAAACGGTTATACCGTGGCTCGGGTGGAGCTGGATGACGGCGGCGCCATCACCATCGTGGGCGCCATGCCCTTCTTGGGCGCCGGTGAGCACATTTCGGCCACCGGCACCTATACCGTACATCCCCAGCACGGCCCCCAGTTCCAGGTGGACAACTACCTCCGGGAGATGCCCGCCGACGAGGCCGGTATCTACGCCTATCTGGCCTCCCGGACGGTGAAGGGCATCGGCCCCAAAACCGCCAAGCTCATCGTGGACCGCTTCGGCATGGAGAGTTTTGACGTGCTGGCAGAAATGCCCCACCGCCTGGCTGAGATCCGGGGCATCACCCTGGATAAGGCCAAAGCCATCCAGGAGGAGTTTCTGCGGCTCAACTCCATGCGGATGCTGCTGGAGTTTCTGGTGACCCACAGCCTGCCCACCCACTTCGCGTCAAGCCTGATGGCCGCCTACGGCGACCTTGCCGCCGAGACGGTGGCCCGGGACCCCTATCTTTTGTGCGAAGAGCCCTATCTGCTGGACTTTGGCCGTGCCGACGAGCTGGCCACTGTCAGCCTGGGCATCCCCGAGGACAGCGCCCTGCGGCTGGAGGCCGGCATCCTCTATGTGCTGACCTTCAATCTCCAGGCCGGGCACACCTTTGTGCCCCGGGACAAGCTGCTGCCGGCGGCCTCCCGGCTTTTGGGATGGCCGGAGGAAGAACTGGAAGACCGTCTGGAAACCCTCCGCGCCCGGGAAAAGGTCAAACAGGACCTGTGGCGGGGCAGGGAAGTGGTCTATCTGGAATACGTGTGGAAGCAGGAGGTCTATGTCTCCCGGGAGATCACCCGGCTGAAGCAGATGCCCCTGAAGCCGCCACCCGATCTGGAAAAGAATCTGAAGAAAATCGAAGCCCGACAGGGCATGGAATATGCCCAAAAGCAACGGGAGGCCATCTGCCTGCCCTTTACCGCAGGCGTGACGCTGATCACCGGCGGCCCCGGCACCGGCAAGACCACCGCCCTGCAGACCATGATCGCCCTGCTGCAGACCTACGGGCTGAACACCCTTTTGGCCGCCCCCACCGGCCGCGCTGCCAAGCGCATGAGCCAGCTGTGCGACCGGGAGGCCAAGACCATCCACCGCCTGCTGGAGCCCATGTTTGACAAAGCGGGCAACCTGCGCTTCAAAAAGAACAAAAACGACCCCCTCCAGGCCGATGTGATCATCGTGGACGAGGCCTCCATGCTGGAGCTTTCTCTGGCGGCCTCCCTGCTGGAGGCCCTGCCCCTCCACGGCCGTCTGGTGCTGGTGGGGGACGCCGACCAGCTGCCGCCGGTGGGCGCAGGCAGCTTTTTTGCCGACCTGCTGGGGGTGGAGGCCCTGCCTCGGGTGCGCCTCACCGAGATCTTCCGCCAGGCTCAGGACAGCGATATCGTCCTCAACGCCCACCGGTTCAACCGGGGCGAGATGCCCGCTCTGCGGAAAAATGACCGGGATTTTTACTTTTCGGTATCCCGCAGCGCCGACCACACGGTGGACAACGTGGTGTCCCTCATGACCCAGCGGATCCCCGGCCATTTCGGCATCCCCCAGACCGAGATCCAGGTGATCTGTCCCTCCCGGCAGGGCATGTGCGGCACCGAAAACCTCAACCGCCTGCTGCAGGCCGCCCTCAATCCTCCGGCTGCCGACAAGGGGGAGACCCGCTTTGGCGAGACGGTTTTCCGCACCGGCGACCGGGTCATGCAGATCCGCAACAATTACGACCGTATCTGGACCCGGCTGGAGCCTGCCGAGACCGGCACCGGCGTCTATAACGGCGATACCGGCGTCATCGTGCTCATCGACCGGAACGCCCGGCTGATGATCGTCCGGTTCGACGACCGGGAGGCCGACTACGACTTCGACGACCTGTCCGAGCTGGAGCACGCCTATGCCATCACCGCCCACAAGAGCCAGGGCAGCGAATACGCCGCCGTGGTCATCCCGGTGTTTTCGGCCCCCCAGCGGCTGCTCAGCCGCAACCTGCTGTACACTGCCGTCACCCGGGCCAAGCGCCTTTTGGTGATGGTGGGCCGGGAAGAGACCGTGCAGCAGATGGTGGACACCGCCAACGCCACCCGGCGGTACAGCGCCCTCAAGGCCCGGGTAAAGGAGCTGTGCGATGAATAAGCTTTTGAAACTGCTGTTTCCGCCCAAATGTATGCTGTGCGGCAAGGTGCTGGGGGATGAAGAGGAGATCTGCTCGGCTTGCCGGGAAAAGGTGTTGCTGAACACCGCGCCGCCCCGGGTGGAGAAGGGCGCCTTCTTTGACAAGGCCGCCGCCGGCCTGTGGTACGAAGGTGACGTGCGCCAGGCCCTCCACGGGCTGAAATATCGCGAAAAGCAGAGCTACGCCCGGCCTCTGGCCCGGGTGATGGCCTATGCCGTCACCTGCAAGCTCCAGGAGGAAATCGACCTGGTGACCTTTGTGCCCACCAACGCCGCCACCCTGCGGGAGCGGGGCTACAACCAGGCCGAGCTTCTGGCCCGGGAACTGGCCGGGATGCTGGACAAGCCCTGCCTGCCCACCCTGGAAAAGACCCGGGAGACCCGGCCCATGCACGGCCTGCGCCCCGAAGAGCGGCGGGCCAATGTGCTGGGCGCCTACCGCCTGTGCTGTCCGGCCGAATCGGTAAAGGACAAGCGGATCCTGGTGGCCGATGACATTCTCACCACCGGAAGCACCCTTTCCGAAAGCGCCCGTATGCTGAAAACCGCCGGCGTGCAGCGGGTTTTGTGCGTCTGCGCCGCCGCCGCAAGAAAATCTTGAGAAATATTAAGGAATATGTGGTTGAATTCCCAAAAATCATTGGCTATAATATAAAGACAGACTATTTTGGAGTGATGAATACATGTTTTTTTCCGGCACTGATATCGGTATAGATTTGGGAACCGCTTCCATTCTGGTGTTCGTGAAGGGCAAGGGTATTGTCCTGTGCGAGCCCTCTGTGGTGGCCATCGACAAGAACACCGGCAAGACCCTGGCCATCGGCTCTGAGGCTCAGAGTATGCTGGGTCGTACCCCCGGCAACATCATCGCCGTCCGCCCCCTGCGTGAGGGCGTCATTTCCGACTACGAAATGACCGAAAAGATGATCAAGCATTTTATCAAAAAGGCTCTGGGCTTCCGCCTGTTCAAGCCCAATGTGGTGATCTGTATCCCCAGCGTCATCACCGAGGTGGAAGAGCGCGCCGTCATTGACGCCGGCGAGCAGGCCGGCGCCCGCCGGGTGTACCTCATCGAGGAGCCCGTGGCCGCCGCCATCGGCGCAGGCGTGGACATCGCCCAGCCCAACGGCAACATGATCGTGGACATCGGCGGCGGTACCGCCGACATCGCCGTTATCTCTCTGGGCGGTGTGGTGGAGAGCACCTCCATCAAGATCGCCGGCGACAAGTTTGACGAAGCCATCGTCAAGTATATCCGCCGCAAGCACAACGTGCTCATCGGTGAGCGCACCGCCGAGGAAATGAAGATGACCATTGGCTGTGTCTACCCCTATCCCGAAGAGAAGGTCATGGAGGTCCGCGGCCGCTGTCTGATGACCGGCCTGCCCCGTACCTTCACCGTCACCAGCAGTGAAATGATGGAGGCCTTTGAGGACGTGGCCGGCCGCATCGTGGAGGCTGTCCACGCCGTTCTGGAGCGCACCGCCCCCGAACTGGTGGGCGACATTGCCACCAACGGTATTCTGATGACCGGCGGCGGCAGCCTGATCTATGGCTTTGACAAGCTGATCGAGAGCAAGACCGGCATTTCCACCCGTGTGGCAGACGATGCCATCTCCTGCGTGGCTTACGGTACCGGCAAGAGCCTGGAAAACATTGCCAACATGCAGGACGGCACCATGAACCTGAGCCGCCGCAACCAGATGAACTGATTCGAACAAACAGCAGGCGGAGAACGCAGATTCTCCGCCTGTTTTTGTGATTTGAGGAAATGAGAGGAACGTTTATGAAAAAGAGAGTGCTTTCCCTGCTTTTGACCCTGGCGCTGCTGACGGGTCTGCTGTCTACCGGCGTGTTTGCCGCCCAGGATCGGCAGTACGGCGACGTGCCCATTTATTTTGGCGACGTGTACATCGACTATATGGCCAACGAAATCCTCAAGGAGATCGACCTGGAGGGCAAGGATGACGTGGAGCGCATCCGTGCCGTCTACGACTGGATCGTTCTGAACTGCGAGCGCTACGGCACCGGTGACACCCTGTATTTTGACATTGACAAGGTGGAAAAAGAGGCTGAGGATTTCTACGAGTACATGGTGGATGCCCTGGAGGACGGCGACATCACCCTGCGCATCGACGTGGCAGGCGATATGACCAGCTACGACCCCGAAAGCGGCATGTACTTCTTGTCCTGTGACTCCAACGAGTATGTGGCCTGGGCCGCCGCCCAGATGATGCTCTACCGCATCGGCGAGTGCCACAATTTTGCCGCCCTGCTGCTGGTGCTGCTGGGCCACCTGGGCTATGACTGCCGCATGATCGAGGGCGACTTCATCAACAACGACGGCAGCACCTATATGCACAAGTGGAACATGGTGCTGCTGGAGGACGGTTATGTCTGGCTGGACGTGCGCATGGATCACGCCAACTACGAGCGCACCGGCAAGCTGAGCTACACCTATTTCCTGGTGGAGGACACCGCCCAGTGGGAGAAGAAGCACAAGTGGGACCACGCCTATTCCCAGGCCATGATGGAAAACGCCCAGCTGCTGGTGGATACCTACGGCCTGCTGCTGGAGCTGCCCGAAAAGGTGGAAAACAAGATCCTGTGGAGCAATTGCTCTGCCTGGGCTGAGGAATATCTGGTCCAGTCGGTGGATATGGGCATTTATCCCGATGTGTTCCTGCAGGCCGATATGGCCAAAAATGTCACCCGTGCCGAGTTCGCCAGCGTGGCCGTCATGTTCTATGAGGCCCTCACCGGCAAGGAGGCCGCCTATGACGCCGCCCAGGGCAACCCCTTCGGCGATGTTTCCGACAGACAGACCGACGTGCTCACCGCCGCCCAGCTGGGCATCGTCAAGGGCACCGGCGGTGACAAGTTTGACCCCAACGGCTCTCTGACCCGGGAACAGGCCGTCACCATGCTTGGCCGCGTGGTGGAACTGGCCCAGTTCGGTGAAGTAGGCGACGGCTCGGCCCTCAGACTGGGCGACCGGGAGCTGACCTTCCCCGACCAGACCGCCATCGGCGCCTGGGCCGCCAATTATGTGAACTATTTCGTCAGCCACAAGGTGGTGGACGGCACGGGCGACGGTACCTTTGCCCCCACCGTTCCCATGACCCGGGAACAGGCCATGAAGGTGGCCGTAGCTGCTCTGGCCGAATAATTCGAAAATGAAAATTGCCTCTGACCGAGTGTCAGGGGCAATTTTTTGTTTATTGCAGACTTTGGGCAAAGATGGGGACACAGTCCTCCATGGTCAGATCGCTGTAATCGTACAGCTTAACAAGCAGCACCTGCCTGCCTTTGCGCAAGAGGCAACTGTCGGTGTTTTCCTTCAGCAGGGCTTCGTCCACCGGAAGATCGGGCAGCGCCACCGGCTCGGAAAGCGCGACACGGGCCGCAAAGGACCGCTGCGACAGCTCCCGGAACAGCCACTTGGCCAGCCACTCGCTCTGAAGCTCGTAATAGTTGACCTTTATCCAGATGTTTTGGGCTTCGCCGCCGGGCGGGGTGGCAGTTCGGAATTCTTCCCAACGGATGGCGTCGGCGGCCAGCAGACCGTTCCAGCGGGCGAAGGTGTTCAGATCCTTTCTGAAACGGGAAGCATGGCTGACCCAATGGGACAGGGCAGCACCTTCGGGGGCCAGATCGGCCGCTGTGGCAAAAGGCACCCGGCCGGGAAAATCCTCCAGCGGGATGCGGGCCTCAGCCCGGTCGATGCCGCCTGTTTTCCAATGGATCAGATAGACCGCGGCCAGCGTCACAAGGACAAACAGGAGCAGGCACCGCCCTGTTTGATAAAGGATGCCCTGCTTTTTATGGTTTGGAGATACGGCAGGGAGGATACCCTTTTGCAGAGCCTTTTGCGTTCGGCGCAGGTGAAACAGCTTGTAAATCAGCCGGAGCGGTCCGCCGATCAGCGCTACAAGCAAAATCGCGGTCAGCCAAAGGCCGGCGTGGATCGACAGCAACAGCAATCCGCCGGCCCGCGTAAAGAGGAGCGCCAGCAGGCTCCAGAAAACCAGCTGCGCGATGAACCGATGGGTCTGCTTTTCCAGCGTTCGCAAAGACAGGGCCTGCAGCTTGTGATCGGTGTGCAGCTCAGGGGCGGCAGCGTCGTCGGTACGGTAAATGGCAAACGCGCCCCGGAGACAGACGTACTCCCAGCCAAACTCCTGGGCCATTGCCACCGCCTGTTTGGCAGGGCCTGTTTCATCCAACGGATTTTCAGAAGGGGTGTAGGCATCCAAACGGTACCGAGTTTGCGCAGTTTCTCTCCGGATGAAAACACCGATGCCTGCGGTAAAGCGTTCCAGCTGCAGCCCTTCACGGGACAGCTGTTCCAGCCAGGTCTGTGTGGCAGCGATGTCATAAGCCGGGCAGGGGGGTAGCCGGTAAACACGCTTTGCTTCCATGAAGATCAGCTCCTTTCCAACGCTATTCCATCAGACTTTGGGCAGTCAGCGACAGCCAGTCGTTCCAGTCGATGACCCGAAGGGCGCTGTTGTAAAAATACCCCCGCAGGACCTTGTTGCCCTGCCGCAGGATCACCGTGTTGAACACCCGGTCAGTGCCCCGGGCATAATCCAGCCCCAGCTCGGGCAGGTCGATCTCCTCCACATTCCAGGAGGCCAGATCCCTTCGGAACAGGGTTTTGGCCAGCCGATCTGCGATCCACTCGTTTTTGGCCTCGTAGTATTCCACATACAAACCGCCGGTGAAATGCTGCCCGTCGGCAAAGGTCAGTTTGGCGTTTTCCTCCCAGAGGATGGCCCGCTTTACCGGCAGGGCATCCCATAGGGCAAAGGTGTTTTCGTCGTCGGCAAAGCCGAAATATTCCTCTGCATAGACCGCCTCTTCCGGAGTCAGATCGATAATGGTGGGGAAGGGAGCATCCCCGGGGAAAGCGGCCAGGGGCTGCCGGGCCTCGCCGTAGTCCAGCGTGCCGGAAAAGCCCCGGACAAGCACGATGATCACCAGCGCCACCGCTGCCGCCACATGCAGTCCGTGGCCGATGCGGTAGCTCAGGCCGGCCTTCCGCAGGTTTTTGGGCCGACGGGGCGCCTCGCCCCGGAGCAGGCCCCTGCGCATCCGGGCCAGGAACCACAACCGGTAGAGAGCTACCAGCAACTGCCCCATCAGAAGGCCCCAGCCCCACAGTGTGAGCAGTCCGCCGATATGGGAGGCGGTGTACACCGGGCCAAAGGCGCGCAGCAGGGGATACAGGATCCACCAGAACAGAGCGTAGGTCACCTGACCGCGCATACGCTTTTCCACCGCCTTCAGGCTCTGGGCCTGAAGCTGAGCGTCGGTGTTCAGTTCGGGGGAAAACCCGCCCTCCGAACGGTAAATGTCAAACTCCCGGAGGCGGCACACATACTCCCAGCCCATTTCCTGAGCCATTTCCACCGCCTCGTCGGTGGGGGCACTGTTGTCCTCAAAAAATCCCCGGGCCTTGGGCACGGCCTCCAACCGGTACTTGACCTGGGCCGGCTGCCCCTCCACAAAGGTGGCAAGCCCCAGGAAGAACCCCGAAGCCCCGTCCAGATGCAGGCCCTTTTGGGCCATGTGCTCCAGCCAGGCCTCCATGCACCCCACGTCATAATCGGGGCAGGGGGGATAGCGGTGACGGTATTTGGGCTCCATCAAAGGTCGCCTCCTTTCTCGGCGTCGGCCACGCACATGCGCAGCCGGGTCAGTTCTTCGTAAAAGGCGCCGGCACCCCGGGGGGTAAGGGCATAGGTGCGCTTGCGGCCCTCCACCGCCACCTCCCGGATGTACTGTTCGCTTTCAAACTTGGACAGGATGGTGTACAGGGTGGCCGGACCCAGGGATACCCGTCCGGCGGTGCGCCGGGTGACAAAGGCGGCGATATCGGTGCCGCACATCTGGCCGCTGTTCAGCGCCATCAGCACATAAAACATGGTCTCGGTAAGGATCTCCATGGATTTTTTCGGCAAAATCTCCACCTCCCATTCAATATCGTTACATGATATCGTTTAATGATATTGTAAGCCATAGGGCCTTGTTTGTCAACGGTAAAGATCACGATTTCCTCGTTGACACTTTTTAATCTCCGGAGTATACTAAAATTTGCGTGAGAATTCTCAAAGAAGGTGCTTTTATGTCGAAAGTTATGGCCTTTGTCAAGCGGAATCCCGTGGTGACGGTGGCCGCTGCTGCCGCGCTGATCACCATGTTTCTGGTGCCCCCCGACGCACAGTATCTGGGGTATTTCGACTGGCGGACGCTGACCTGCCTGTTCTGTGTGCTGGCGGTGGTGTGTGCCCTGAAAAATATCCAGTTTTTCTATCTGCTGGCCCGAAAGATCATCGAGCGGTTCAAAACCCTGCGCATGGCGGTCATCGCCCTGGTGTACATCACCTTTATCGGCTCCATGCTCATCGCCAACGATATGGCCCTTCTGACCTTTTTGCCCCTGGGCTATTTCGTCCTCAAGCGCACCGGCAAAGAGCACGCCATGGCCCTGGTGTTTATCTTCCAGAACATCGCCGCCAACCTGGGCGGTATGCTGACCCCCTTCGGCAACCCCCAGAACCTGTATCTGTACAGCCATTTCGGCATCCCTGACGGGGAGTTTATCCTTATCATGCTTCCGCCCTTCCTGCTGGCCATCACCCTCATCACCCTGTGCTGTTTTTTGATCCCCAAGGACCCCCTGCAGATCCGTGGTGAAAAGGTGGAGCTGCCCAAGGCCCGGACGGCGATCTATATGGCGCTGTTCGCCCTGGCCATCGTCATCGTATTCCGGGGTGTGCCCTATTGGATCGGCCTGATCGTCATCCCCGTCGTCCTGCTGTTCCTGGACAGACAGGCGCTGAAGGACGTGGACTACGGCCTGCTGTGCACCTTCGTGCTGTTTTTCATTTTCTCGGGCAATCTGGCCCGCATCCCGGCGGTGCAGAACTTTTTCGGCGGCCTGCTGGAGATGAACACCCTGCTGGTCAGCGTTATCTCCTGCCAGTTTATCAGCAACGTGCCTTCGGCCATCCTGCTGAGCCAGTTTACCCAGAACTATCAGCAGCTGCTGGTTGGCGTCAACATCGGCGGCACCGGTACGCTGATCGCCTCCCTGGCCAGTTTGATCACCTTCCGGGAATATGCCAAGCACAATCAAGGCCGTATGCTGCGGTATGTGCTGGTGTTCACCCTGTTCAATTTCCTGTTCCTGGGCGTTCTCACCGTGTTTGAACTGATGATTCTGTAAAAAATCGTCCATACTATTGCCAAATGAGGTGGTAGTATGGACGTTTTTTTGATTCACGGCAAGATCTGGCAGGGCAGAGGGCGGTTCTGCGATGCCATGGTGATCCGCCAGGGGCGCATCACGGCCATGGGCAGGCAAAAAGAGCTGGCTCATGAAACCGCCGGCTGCCGGGTGCTGGACTGCGGCTGGCGGATGGTGATCCCCGGCCTGTTCGAGCCCTATGTCTGCATGGAAGCGGCCTGCGGTCCGCTGCCCTTTCAAACGCGGCACCGGAAGGAGGGCTTCCGCGCCTGGCTGCGGCAGGCCGCCCGGGCGGGCTTCACCACGGTGCAAAGCTGCGATCTGGGCGGCGCGGTGACAAAGAACGATCTTCCGGTGATCGAGCAGCTTTATCGGGAGGACAAGTGCCTGCCCCGGCTGCAGTTTGTGCTGCCCCAGGACTGGCCGCCCCTGGAAGGCCACCGCCCCGCCGACCGGCTGCCCGGCTTTGGTGGCCGGATGCTGGCTGCCGACAGCCTGTGGCAGACCCAGCACCGGGGCGGTCAATCTTGGGTACAGGTGCCGGATGGGGAGACCCTGGAGCGCTTTTTGGAGCAGCTGCGCGCGCACCCCCTGCCCGAGGGCAATCCCCGGCGGTTGACGTTGGTGGGCGCGGCCTGCACCAGCAGCCGGCACCTGCAGGCGCTGGGGGCGGCTGCTGTAGATATCGTGGCCTTCCCGGGGCAGCTGGAGGACAGCCTTGCTGCCTGCGCCGGGCAGACGGGGGCACACCCGGATACCTGCTGCGCCTGGCGCACCCTGTCCCACCTGGGGGCAAAGGTGGCTTTTGCCGGCGGCGACAGCCTTTCGCCCTTTGTTGGCCTGCAAAAGGCCGTTTGCCGGCGGCAGACCGCCCCCAACGGGGCAGACCGGCATTCTCCCGAAGCGCTGACCCTGGAGGAAGGCCTGCAGGCCCTGACCCGGAGTGCCGCCCGAACGGACTTTCAGGAGGATATCACCGGCCGTCTGGCACCGGGCTTCCGGGCCGACCTTTTGGTGCTGGACCGGGATGTTTTTACCTGTGACCTCCGGATGATCGGGCAGGTGCGGCCGGTGCTCACTATGGCCGGCGGGCGGGTGCTCTGGAGCGAAATTCCCCATTGACAACAAAGAAAACCGGGTGTACACTAAGGCCATCCAGGCAGATTAGGTTTATATGATTTGGGCTCCGTGGAACAGGGTGTTGAACGCGGAAGGAAATGCATATATCCCGACCCCGCTGCCGCACGGGCCTTTTTTGCTTATGCGGCAACAGTTGTCTTTTGACAAGCTGCCGCAAAAAACAAAGGAGGTCATTTTTTATGTCCGTATTCACCCGTGCCTATTGGAAAGAGGCGGTCTCCCGGCTGAAAAGCGTCCGGGTGCTGGCCGCCGTGGCCCTGCTCATCGCCTTGACCATCGCCATCACCACCCTGTACATCCCTTTGCCCAACAACCTGCACGTGTTTTTTGACTACACACCAAAGGCTCTGTGCGCCATGGTCTGCGGCCCGGTGGCCGCCCTGGGTGTGGGCTTCGTCATGGATATCCTGGGCTTTCTGGCCCGGCCCATGGGGGCCTTTTTCCCCGGCTATACCGTCACCACCATGGTGGCTATGCTGATCTATGCCCTGGGCTTTTTTTGGAAAAAACTCACGATTCCCCGCATCGCCATCACCAAGCTGGCGGTGAATGTCATCTGCAACATCGGCCTCAACAGTCTGTGGAACAGCATTTTGGCGGGCAAGGCCTTTGTGGTCTTTCTGGCAGGCAGCGCCACCAAAAACCTGCTGCTCTGGCCCGTTGAGGTGCTGGTCATGGTGCTCGTCTTCCGCCTGGTCACCCCGGTGCTGGTAAAGCAGAAGCTCATCCCGCCCCAGAAATAACAATAATCAACCCCCGGCAAAGCCGGGGGTTTTTCATCGACGGGCGTAGCCCTATGATACCAGCCACGCCTCATGCGGCGTTGGTACGGTCTGGCACTTGCATAGGCTTGCTACCAGCAGCCCGCAAGCGGGCGTTAGAGGTTACCCATCGTCAGTTGTTCTCCTGCTTGATCTTCTGCCAACTGATTTCGGATATACTCAGCAATTTTGTTTGCATTTTTGCCTGCCGTATCAACATAATAGCCGCGGCACCAAAACTCACGGTTTCGATACTTGTACTTTAATTCAGGAAACTGCTCGTATATCATCAAACTGCTTTTCCCTTTCAAATACCCTACGAAACTCGAAACCGCGATCTTTGGTGGTATTTCAACTAGCATATGTATGTGATCTGGACACACTTCTGCTTCCACAATCTTTACCTGTTTCCAGTCACATAATTGCCGTAATATTTTCCCGATCTCTCGTTTCTTCTGGCCATAGAATACTTTGCGCCGATATTTCGGCGCAAATACAATATGATATTTGCAATTCCAGCGAGTATGCGATAAACTATTCGTGTCATTCATCTTGAATGGCCTCCCTCTGATATTTTGTTTTGCAGTTGCCAGACCGCATTTTCATTATATCAGAGGGGTTTTCTTTTCATCGGCAGAAGCCTCTTTCGAACCACTCGCCTAGCGAGTGGTTTTCGAGATACAAAAA
>JAFXDF010000038.1 GCA_017521295.1 Clostridia bacterium
ACGGGCATACTATTGCAAAAGGAGGGGTGTCATGCTGTCAGTCTGGAAAGAAACCGCCGAGCTGCCCCGGTTTGCGCCGCTGAAAAAAGACCTGTCTGCCGATGTGCTCATCGTGGGCGGCGGAATGGCCGGGCTTTTGTGTGCCAAAGTGCTGGAAGAACAGGGGGCGGATTGCCTTGTGGTGGAGGCCGGCACCATTGCCGGGGGAGTCACCGGAAACACCACCGCGAAGATCACCCTGCAGCACGGGCTGATTTATCATAAGCTGCTGACGAAAAAGGGAAGGGAAGGGGCCATGGCTTGGCTGAAACTGCAGCAGCAGGCTCTGGAGCGGCTTTGTGATCTGGCCGAAAGGGCAGACTGTGACTTTGTCCGGGAGGACAACTGGGTCTATACCCTGGACAACCGGCAGCGGCTGAAGCAGGAATTGGCGGCTCTGAACAACCTGGGTGTGCCGGCCCGGTATGCCGAGCAGCTGCCCCTGCCCATGCCCACTGCCGGGGGCGTCTGTGTTCCCCAACAGGCCAGGTTTCACCCGCTGAAGTTCCTTGCGTCCGTTACGCCAGATCTGCCCGTTTACGAGCGTACCAAGGTGTTGGAACTACTGCCCGGAAAGGCAATTACCACCGGCGGCACGATCACCGCCAAAAACATCCTGCTCACCACCCATTTTCCCATTCTCAACAAACACGGCGGCTTTTTCCTCAAGCTGTATCAGCACCGTTCCTATGTGCTGGCTCTGGAGCATGTGCCGCCCATAGAGGGAATGTATGTGGACGACAGCGCCGACGGCCTGTCTTTCCGTCGGCAGGGCGATCTGCTGCTGCTGGGCGGCGGCGGTCAACGCACCGGGAAAAAAGGAGGCGGCTGGCAGGAACTGGAGCGTTTTGCCGCACGGCACTGGCCGGACGCTGCTGTCCGAGCCCGGTGGGCCACCCAGGACTGTATGAGCCTGGACGGCCTGCCCTATGTGGGACAATATTCCCCCAACACCCCCGGCCTGTGGGTGGCCACCGGCTTCAACAAATGGGGCATGACCAACTCCATGGCCGCCGCCCTGGTGCTGGAGCGGCTTATCCGGGGCAAGGATCATCCCTGCCGGGAGCTGCTGGCCCCCTCCCGGAGCATCCTGCATCCCCAACTGGCGGCCAATCTGTGGGAGAGTACGGTGAATCTGCTGACCCCCACCACGCCGCGCTGCCCTCATCTGGGCTGCGCCCTCAAATGGAACCCGGTCGAGCATTCCTGGGACTGCCCCTGCCACGGCTCCCGGTTTGATGAAAACGGCAACCTGCTGGACGGCCCTGCCACTGAAGACAAGCAAATGGAATGAAAAAAGCACCCCTCGTTGAGGGGTGCTTTTGCCGTTTGCTTAGTGATCGATCTCGCCGTCGTCGTCCAGATCGCCGTCGCTGTCGGAGAAAAACTCCCGGCTGGAGACCCGTTTTTCCATGCGCTCGGCCTCAACCATGTCGGACAGCAGGTCCTTGACATTGGCGGAGTCGCGGATCCATTTGATGTCCACTTCGGGCGCCGACTTATCGGCGGTGCAGCAGTGGATGGTGCCCAGACCGAACAGCCGCTGCCAGAAGGAGCGCCGGAGGGTCATATCCATGATGCGGTACAGGCGGATCTCCTCTTCATCCTTATTGAGGATGCCGGTCTCAATGAGCAGCTTTTCCTTGGTGAGGGAGTATTTGGTAAAGGTCCAGGGCAGACCGAAGATGATACGCTTGCGGTCGGACCAAACGATTTCTTTTGCCATAGTGAACGCTCCTTTCAAGCCTTATTCAACAAATACGGCGCTGTACCAGTTCTGATCGGGATGATCCCGGTTGGGTAGCGTCTCGATGGGCAGACCCATCTGCCGCACCGTTTTGAATACGTCAATACCCACACTGTGGAAGGCAGGCCGGGACAGCTGCTGGAAGCGGCAGTCCTCGCACTGAACGGCGGCACACTCCTTGCACAGGCCGCAGTCGGACAGCGACATGGCGAAGTAATAGCCGTCATGGAAGGCGGCGCCTTCCACCGCCAACGAGATCTTCTGGGAGATATTTTTCTCCTTGGTGTGGATGATAATGCCCCATTTGTACCGGGAGAACATTTCTTTCATCTCGGCCATGGAGGGGTTGTTGGGCCGGGACGGACAGGTGTGGTTTTTGCCCCAGTCGGTGCAGCCGTACATACATTTCAGCAGGGTGCGGCTGTCCCAGCAGATCTGGGAAGCGTCAAAGAATACGGCGTCCGTGGCGCCCATCTCCAGAGCCTGGTCGATGTATTTCTGGGCGTATTTTACAGTTTCACGGGTCATAGGGATCGCCTCCGAAAGATTTCTGCCTTTAGCATAGCAAAAAATGGCACGGAAATCAAGAATCTTCGGGAGGGATGGTCAAAGATACGGTATTATGATATAATGTAAATCACTATGATAGGTGAAAGGACGATCTCTATGACCATTCTCTCTCAACTGAACAGCCCGGTCATGTACCTGATCTGCGGCGGCATCATCGCCTTTGTGGCCCTGGTGTGCGTATTTTTCATGGTGCGTGCCTGGCGTGCCGGTGTAGCCATCGGCATGGATAAAACCAAAATGAAGCGTGCCGTGGTGTCCAGTGCCACCTTTACCGTGCTGCCTTCGGTGGGCATTCTGCTGGGTGTCATCGCCCTGGCCGGCAGTCTGGGAACCCCCTGGCCCTGGCTGCGCCTGTCGGTGATCGGTGCGCTGCATTACGAGACCCAGGTGGCCGAAGCTGCTGCCGAGGCAGCCGGTCTTTCCGGCCTTAATGCCACCGAAATGACCGCCCGGGCCTTTACCTCCATCGCCCTGCTTATGGGTCTGTGCATCATGTGGGGCATGATTTTGTCCATCTTCTTTAACAAGCGGTATCTGAAAAAGCTCCAAACCCCCAAGGCCGGCGGCCCATCCTCCGGCGGCGGCTTCGGTGACGTGGCCATGACCGCCATGTTCATCGGTCTGGTGTCGGCCTACATCGGCAGCTATCTGGGCAAGTTCGTGTCGGGGGAGGGCCTCTTCACCTTTGCCGGTCCCTGGCTGCCTCTGGCGGTGGCTGCCGTGGCCGCTGCTGTCATGGCGGTGTTTGTTTGGCTTGCCGAAAAGAAAAACGCTGCCTGGGTGGAGAGCTTCTCCATCGCTGGCAGCATGATCGTTGCCATGGCTGCCGCCGTGGTGCTCAATCTGCTGTAAGGAGGTGCGTCAAATGAACGAACTGGACAAGAAGAGCCTGTTTGAGGCCTACAATGAACGCACCCATCTTTTTGGCCGCATTGCCTGTGCCATCACGCTGGTGATGCTCATCGGCGCGCCTTTTGTCATGGGCGCCTATCTGGGCGCCATGCCCGATCTGGCCGCCGTGGGCCGGGGATTTTTGGCCTGCGGCATCGTGTGGATGGTGAGCTGCGTTGCCGAATACCTGGTTTATACCCCCATGCTGGGCGCCGGCGGCGGCTATCTGGCCTTTATCACCGGCAACCTGATCAACATGAAGATCCCCTGCGCCATGAACGCCCGGGATATGGTGGACGCCAAGACCGGCACTCCCGAAAACGAGATCATTTCCACCCTGTCCATCGCCACCTCCTCGCTGGTGACCATTGTGGTGCTGGCCTGCGGCGTGGTAGCACTTATCCCCCTGCAGCCGGTGCTTCAGTCGCCGGTGCTGCAGCCCGCCTTTGACAATGTGGTGCCTGCCCTGTTCGGCGCCATGGCCTATAAGTATTACCGGGGCAATATGAAGATCGCCGTCCTGCCGCTGCTGACCATGGCGCTGCTGTTCGTGCTGGTGCCCTCCCTCACCGGCTCCACCAGCTTTATGGTACTGCCTTCGGGCGCCATCGCCATCGGTGTGGCCTTCCTGCTGCATAAGAAGGGAAGTGCCAAATGATCTGGATCCTCTATGCCGTTCTGGCTCTTCTGGCGCTGATTCTGCTGCTGCTGGCCGTGGCCGTCATCCGCACCCTGCTCATGCCCCAAAAAGTGGCCGCCTATGAGCCCCAGCCCGATCCCAGAGCCCAGGGCTACGCCCAAAAGCTGGCCGATATGATCCGCTGTGAAACGGTGTCCAGCCCCGACGATCCCCAGGTTGAAAAGTTCCTGGCCTTCCACAAGGTGCTGGAAAACCTGTTCCCTCTGGTACATGAAAGGCTGGAAAAGACCGAGATCGACGGCAATCTGCTCTTTTGCTGGAAGGGCGAAAAGCATGACAAGCCCATCGTCCTCATGAGCCACCAGGACGTGGTACCCGCCGAGGGCGAATGGCTCCATGAGCCCTTCTCGGGCGACATTGCCGACGGCAAGGTCTGGGGCCGGGGCACTGCCGACACCAAGGCCTCGGTCATGGCTTTTTTCCAGGCCTGTGAAGAACTGCTGGCCGCTGGTTACACCCCCAAACAGGATGTGTATCTGGCCTCCTCCTGCACAGAGGAGGTAGGCGGCCCCGGTGCCACCAAGATCGTCAATGAGCTGCGCCGCCGGGGCGTCAAGCCCTTCCTGGTCTGCGACGAGGGCGGCGCCATCATCCGGGATCCCATTGGCGGCGTCAAGGGCAACTACGCCATGATGGGCGTCTTTGAAAAGGGCAAGGCCGACGTAAAGTTCACCGCCCGCTCTTCCGGCGGTCACGCCTCCGCGCCGCCCCGGAAATCGCCTATCGCCCGACTGGCCGCCTTTGCCCACAGCGTGGAAAAGAAGAGCCCCTTCCAAAAGAAGATCCTTCCCGAAGTGGCCGCCATGCTGGAGGCCCTGGCTCCCTATGCCACCTTCCCCATGAAGCTGCTCTTCGGCAATCTGTGGCTCTTTGGCCCGGTGCTCAAGGCGGCCATGCCCCTGGTCTCCGCCCAGGCAGGCGCCATGCTGCAGACCACCTGTGCCTTCACCATGCAGAAGGGCAGCGATGCCTGCAACGTGCTGCCCCAGGAGGCCAATCTGTGGGCCAATCTGCGCTTCATTCCCCATCAGGGTATGGAGGAGAGCCTGCGGCTCATCAAGGAGCGTGCGGCAGAATACGGTCTGGAGACCGAAGTGCTCCACGCCGGCGACTTTACCCCGCCCGTGGACATCAAGGGCGAGGCCTGGCAGCAGGCCGAAGCCGCCGTCAAAAAGACCTTCCCCGGCCTGCCTGTCAGCCCCTATGTGATGACCGGCGCCACCGACTGTGCCTTCTGGCAGGAGATCTGTCCCAACTGCGTCCGCTTTGCCCCGGTGGTCTATGGCCCCGAGCAGATGAAGGGCATGCACGGCCTCAACGAGAACATCCCGGTGGACTGCCTGCCCGGCGCGGTGGACTTTTATAAGAATCTGATCGATCTGAGCAAATGAAAACACTGCCGCCGGCGACTGGCCGGCGGCAGCTTTATTTCCTGTGTATTCCTTGACTTTCCTATTGCTGTGATGTATTATCAAACGAAAGACGTTCGCGCTTTGCGGACAGGTAACGGAGGTACCGCTATGAAGCAGCAACTGATCGAACGGATCGACCAAGCCATTCTGGATGCCCGTGATGATCTGGTCCGGGATACCATTAAAATGGTCAATATCAAGAGCGTACAGGGCGAGCCTCTGCCCGGCGCGCCTTTTGGCGAAGGCCCCCGCAAGGTGCTGGACGCCGCTTTGGAAATGGGCAGGGAAGAGGGCTTCTTCACCCAGGACTACGGCGTAGGCGTGGTGAGCCTTGCCCTGAAGGAAGGCCAGCCCGACCTGGGCATCTGGCTCCACGGCGACGTGGTGCCCGAGGGCGACGGCTGGAGCTTTGAGCCTTACAACGCGGTGGAATACAAGGACTGCATCGTGGGCCGGGGCGCCACCGACAACAAGGGCCAGCTGGCGGCCGTTTTCCACCTGCTGAAGATTTTTAAAGATCTGGGCATTTCGCTGAAGTATAACCCCGCCATCTATGTGGGCAGCAACGAGGAGACCGGCATGAAGGATCTGAAGGGCCTGCCCGACAATCCCGACGCCCGGGGCTTCATCAATGTCTGCACACCCCCTCGGATGTCCCTGGTGCCCGACTCCAGCTTCCCGGTGGGCTATGGCGGAAAGGGCGGTCTGAACATTAGGCTCCGCAGCAAGACCCCCGTTCACGGATTTACGTTTATCGCCGGTCAGGACGAAGCGCCCGGCCGGGCCGAAGCAGTATTTAACGCAGCCGATCTGCCCGAAACCCTGCCCAACTGCACCGTAGAAACCGGCGAAAAGACAGTGGTCTGGGCCCATACGCCGCCTCGTCACGGCGCCAATCCCGACCCCAACGGCAATATGATCACCCGCCTCTGTGAGGCCCTGCTGGACAGCGGCGCGGTGGAGGCCCAGGACAAGCCCCTGCTGGACTTTTTGCGCCGGGTTTCCGGGGATATTTACGGTCAGCTGTTCGGCATCGCCACCGATACCCCGCCCATGAAGCCGCTGACGGTGTTCAGCAAGCGGGTGGACTGCGAGGATGGCTATCTGACCTTCCATCTGAACATCCGTTATCCCATCGGCATCACCTATGAGCAGATCGTGGAGCGCGTCACCGCTGCCGCCGGAGAAAACGGCTTTGAACTGGAAGCTGCCATCCGGGGCATCGATCCTTATCTGATGGATCCCGACACGCCCGTTATCCGGATGGTCGCCCGGGTGGCCAACGAGATCACCGGCGATAACAAGGCACCCTATCTGCTCAGCGGCGGCACCTATGCCCACATCCTGCCCAATGCCTTGGCCTGCGGCATGGACGGCTGTAAGCCTCCCGAGGACTTCCCCAAGGGTCGCGGCGGCGCCCACGGCATCGACGAAGTGGTATCTATTGAGCGTCTGCAGCGTGCCATGCGCATTTACGCCCGCATCCTGCTGGAACTCAACGAAATGGATTGGTAATCAAAAACAGAAAACAGCTGTGCGTTGTCCACGGACAAACGCACAGCTGTTTTTTTATCAATGAATCGGGGAATTACTTGTCAGAGCAGCCGCAGCCACAGCTTTTGGAGGCACAGGTCTTGCTGTGGGGGCAGCCGATGCACTTCTGGCCGCTTTTCTTTGCCTTGTAGACATACAAGCCGGCCAGCGCCAGAATGGCGACTACTACAAGGATGATGACAATATCGGTCATAGCTTACTTCTTGGCGGCAACGGCCTTGTCGGAACGGGCGCACAGCCAGCCGACGATGCCGATGATGGCGGCTACGGCGATCAGACCGGGCAGGAAGCCGGTGCCCAGAGCGCCGGTGGTGATCAGCGTACCGATCTGGTAAACCAGGAAGCCCACAACATAGCCGGTGGCCAGCTGCAGGGCGACACCGCCCCAGAACCACTTGCGGTCGTTGATCTCAGAGTTCATAGCGCCCAGCGCTGCGAAGCAGGGGGGAGTGAACAGGTTGAACATCAGATAAGCCAGAGCAGCCACCTTGGTGATGGCCATGACGCCGGCCACTTCGGCGCCGGCACCTTCCATCAGAGCCAGCTCCTCGGTGTCGATCAGGTTCTCCAGACCCACGAAGCAAACGGCCAGGGTGCCAACCACGTTTTCCTTGGCGATAAAGCCGGTGACGGCGGCAGCGGCCAGCTGCCAGGACAGGACGCCCACGATGGGCACCAGCAGATAGGCAAAGGGGCCGGCAATGGAAGCCAGGATGGACTGGGAAGCCACATCAGCCTCCTGGAAGCTCCAGGTGAAGGTCTGCATGATCTGGACAGCGGTGTTGCAAAGCAGGATGATGGTGAAGGCCTTCACGATAAAGGCCCAGCCGCGGGAGCACATATCCTTGACGGCGCGCTTGAGAGAGGGGACCTTGTATTCGGGCAGCTCCATGATGAAGAAGGACTTCTTGCCCTTGTTGCCGGTGATCTTGTTCACCAGCAGAGCGCCGATGAGGATCAGCAGAATGCCCACGAAGTACATCAGGGTACCTACCCAGGAAGCACCCTCAAAGAAGGCGCCGGCAAACAGACCGATGACGGGCAGCTTGGCGCCGCAGGGCATGAAGGGGGCCAGCATGGCGGTGGCGCGGCGTTCCCGCTCGTTGCGGATGGTGCGGCAGGCCATAACGCCGGGGATGGCACAGCCGGTGCCGATGACGAAGGGGATGACAGACT
>JAFXDF010000039.1 GCA_017521295.1 Clostridia bacterium
CGAACCCATGATTCCGCCGTGAAAGGGCGGTGTCTTGACCTCTTGACCAACGGGCCGAATGGTAGCGGCGGTGGGACTTGAACCTACGACCTGCCGGGTATGAACCGGATGCTCTAGCCAACTGAGCTACGCCGCCATTCGATGTACTTGTCGCAACAAGCAAGATTTATTATATGTAGATTCGGCCCGTTTGTCAAGAGTTTTTTGCAATTTTTATGATTATTTTTTTACATAGCCTTTACGGTGTAGTACACCGCAGAAGCCAGCACATAAGCGCCCAGCGCCAGGCAGATCACCAGGGCCAGTTTGCCCCGGATAACGGCCGCCACGGCCAGCGCCAGCAGGGTGACGCCGTACACCAGAAGGGTGTAACGCTTGTCAAAGTTCCGGCCCAGCACCTGACGGGTGAGCTTTTCCAGCTTGCCCGAGCCGGCCAGAGCCAGCACCATGGGCACCAGGCACAGCACAACGGACATCACCAGCGCGGGAGTTTTTTCCCAAGCGCCCACATAACAGCAGTATGCGGCGGCGATGGACATGGCCTCCACCAGGCAGAAGGTGAAGAACTGACGCTCATACACGTGATAGACCAAAAACAGCACGGCGGTCACCGGCAGGAAGATGTACAGGATGTGCATACCGTTGTAATAATCCATAGCCAGGATAAAACTGCAGGCACACATCACCAGGAAGCACAGGGCCAGAAAGCCGCTGTTGACCACCCGCTCGGTATGGAGGGTGCCCCGCTTCTTTGCCGTGAAATAAACCACCAGACAAATGACGGCAGCCAGTCCGCTGACGGCCATCACGCAGTTGTTGACCAGCTGGCCCTGCATAAAGGTGATGCCGTAGGTCATCATATCGTACAGATAAGACATTCCCCAGAGAAGCAGAACGGTCACCAGGAAAATGGCCAGAATACGGCCGGTCACCAGGTCCTGCGCCTGCTTCTTCTTTCGATTCTTCTCGTTCAAAAAACTCACTCTCCGATATCAAAGTTGCCGGTCTGGTACATAATGGCGCAAAGGGCGGCCACGGGGGCCGTCTCACACCGCAGGATCCGGGGGCCGATGGACACGCAGGCAAGGCCTGCCTCCTGGGCCAGCTGGGCTTCCTTTTCGGAAAAGCCACCTTCCGGGCCGGTGACGACTGCATAGGTGCTGCCCTGAGCCCCGCGAAGCACGGTGGACAGACTCTTCTGCTGCTCCTTTTCGTAAAGGAACAGGCCGCAGTCGCTTTCCCCGGCCTGCCTGAGGGCCGCTTCAAAGGGAACGATCTCCCCCACTGTCACCACCCGGGAACGCTGGCACTGCTTGGATGCCTCCAGGGCGATGCGGGCATAGCGCTGCTGCTTTTTTTCATAGTCACGGCCTTCCAGACGGACGACACAGTGCTTTGAGGTGAAGGGCACGATGTGAGACACGCCGCACTCCACGCATTTCTGGATCAGATAATCAAACCGGTCGCCCTTGGACAGGCCGGCATAGACCGTCACAAAGGCCGTGGGCTCGTTGTTGTACGCCTCCTCCGAGAGAATCCGGGCGGTGACATCGTTCTTGCCAACCTGGTCCAGAGCGCACAAATAAGCCTTTCCGTTGCCGCAGCAGACGGTGATCTCCTCACCGGGGTGCATCCGCAGAACGCGGGAAACATGCTGGGCGTCGGTAGGCTCCAGGGCGATCAGATCGCCGCTTATCCGGTCTTCTGTTACAAAAAAGCGCATGGGTCTTCTCCTCGCACTAAAAGATTATAACAAATCGGTTACGATTTGTCCATGGAAAAAGCAAATTTTAAGAATCTTTTAGGAATTTTATTCCTGGCCCTTCTTGCAGCACAGCATCACCCAGCCGTCCCGGGCGATCTCGTTGACGATGACCATATTGACCTTCTTAAAGGCCTGGCGCACCTCTTCGGCTCGGGTGTCGATGATGCCCGACAGGATCAGATGACCGTCGGCGGACAGCCAGCCGGGCAGGTAGGGAGACATGGCCATGAGCACGTCGGCCACGATGTTGGCCAGGATCACGTTGTAGGGGCCCTTTTCGGTGAACTCGGCACGGAGGCTCTCATCCTCCAGCAGGTTGCCGCAGCGGGTGTCGTAGCGCAGGCCGGAAAGGCCGTTTTTGTCCATGTTTTCGGCGGTGACCACCATGGCATTTTCCTCGATGTCACAGGCCATGGCGTGACGGCCGCCCAGCAGCAGGGCGGTGCAGGCCAGAATGCCACTGCCGCAGCCCACGTCCAGGATGTTGGCACCATCCAGATCCAACTGATCCAGCTGTTCCATGCACATCCGGGTGGTGGCGTGGGAACCGGTGCCGAAGGAGGAGGCCGGATCCATGGTCAGCAGCACGCGGCCCTGGGGCACCTGGGCCTTCTCCCAGCTGGGACAGACATACAGGCGCTCGCCCACGTTGAAGGGCTTGTAATACTGCTTCCAGTTGTTCTCCCAGTCCTCGCTCTTCACCTGGGAGACCTCCATCTTCAGACTGCCGTAAAAGCCGGTCTCGTCCTGGGCCTTCAGCTGGGCCAGCAGCTCGCCCATTTCCCGCAGCATACGGGCGCCCTCCTCATCGGGAGGCAGATAGCAGTTGACCGAAGGATCCCGCTGGGGGTTGTCAAACAGCTGCTCTTCGATATAATCCCACCGCTTCACGGGGGCGTTGACGAAATCCTCGATGGTCTGGGGATCGTCCACCTGGGCGCCGCCGGTGATCTCGGCCAGCAGCTCGGCCAGCAGTTCGGCCGCGTCGTGGGTGGTTTCGGTACGTACTTCAATATAATCCATAAGAATTATTCCTTTCCCATTTGCAGGAAGCGCATGGCTTCCACCACAGTGTTGCACAGATAGGCCATGGCCTCTGCCGGGTAGCGGCCGGCCGCTGTTTCGCCGGTGAGCATCAGGGCCCACGCGCCGTCCAGCACGGCGTTGAAAATGTCGCTGACTTCGGCCCGGGTGGGCACAGCACGCTCCTCCATGGAGGCCAGCAGCTGGGTCACCACCAGAAAGGGCTTGCCACGGGCAATGCACAGGGCGGCGATGCCTTTTTGAATGGCGGGCAGCTGCCACAGGGGCACGGCGTTGCCCAGATCGCCCCGGGCGATCACGATGCAGTCGGCCAGGTCGATCCACTCGGGCAGGGTCTCCAGGCCCTGGCGGTTTTCCACCTTGGCGAAGATGCGGATATGCTCGCCGCCGTACTGCCGCAGGGCTTCCCGCAGGGCAAGCAGGTCTTCCCTGCCCCGGACAAAGGACTGCATCACGCCGGTGACGCCCATTTGGGCTGCCAGGCGCAGATTCCGGTGATCCTCTTCGGTGAGGGCGGGCAGGCGGACATCCAAACCGGGCGCAGCCACGCTCTTGCGGGGCAGCAGGGTGCCGCCGCGGACAACGCGGCAGGTCTCCCCTTCCCCAACGATGGCCTGCAGCTTGCCGTCATCCAGCAGCAGTTCCTGTCCGGGCCGCAGCTGTTCCAGCAGCACCGGCGGCAGCCGCAGAGTACTCAGAGGCAGGGTTTCCCCCTCGGGCAGTTCCAGAGGCAGGCCTTCCCGGCCCACCCGCAGCTCGGGGCCCTGGAGATCCATCAGGATCTGGGAGGTTCTGCCGCAGGCGCCGGCGGCTTTCTGGGCCAGTTCCAGCCAGTCACGGCTCTCTTCCAGAGAGCGGTGGGACAGATTGAGCCGCAGGCCGCACATGCCCGACCGAAACATCTCGGTCAAAACGGGCAGACTGGTGCAGGCCGGGCCAAAGGTTCCGTAAATCTCCATTACTCGTTGAGGGTGAACTCCCAGCTGCAGGCGCAGCCCTGATCGGTGATGTCAGGATAGCAGCTGATGCAGCGGCAGGTGATGCGGTCATCGATGGTCTTGGCAAAGCCGCTGTATTCGGTCTCGCCCACCGGCTTGCAGGGATGCCATTCCATGCCCTTGCGGCTGCGGGCGGTCTGCACCCGGCAGTCCAGGGTGCGGTAGATCAGCTTGTTGCCTTCGCGGATGATCTCGTCCCGGTTGATGTTGGAATACAGGCGCAGCTTGAGGGCCTTCTCCAAACCGTCCAGGCCGGGATGCTCGGGCAGCTCCAAAAAGGCCTTGATCTTCTTGGCTTCGATGACGGTGAACTGGCGCCAGATGTTTACATCGTGCTCCATAGCCTCGTCCATGCCGAACTTTTTCTCCACCGACTGGAACCAGACGCCGTCCATGGCCAGCCAGTTTTTGCAGTACATCTGGATCAGCTCTTCCAGCTGATCCCGGGTCATATCCTTCAGGGCTTCGTTTTTCATCACATTGGCCTCCGTTTTGACTTGATTCTACTTATTATACGCCATTTTCCACGGCAAGGCAAGGGGCAGGCACGCCGGGACAGTACCGCTCCAGGACCCGTGCGGCAGCCAACAGGCGTCGCTCGTCAGTGCCGTAGAGAATGATGCCCCGGGGCGCGCCGTCCTCCCCCAGATACAGGGGAAGCGTGATGGAGGGCAGGCCGGCAAAATGCATCACATTGGTATCGCCGGTCATGAGGCAGGCGTCCACATCCTGCAGCTCCTCCAAAAGGGCCTGCCGGGTGGTTTGCCGCAGCGCCATGGCCTCCTGATAGGCCGGCATGGCGCGGTCGTGGACCATGGCCCGCTCCAGAATGTCGATGCCGTAGGGCATACGCACCTCCGGGTCGGCTTTATAGCCCTTGATGATGGCCTCCAGGGTGCCTCGGCGGACGGTGGTGTTGGACAGATAGCGCTCCAGATCCTCCCGGAACTCGCACCGGTGGATGAAGCTTTGCTGGGGCATCCAGGAGTGATTTACCTTGGTCACGGTGGCGCCGTCCTGCTGCAGGGCGTCCAACAGAGCCTGGTAACGGTCCACCTGCCCGGGAGCGATCTCCTCCCAGCCGTGGATGTTGACGGCAAGGCGCAGGCCCTTAATGTGCGCAGGCTGTAAAGTCACAGGCTTGTCACGCAATCCGCCGTAAAGCAGCATGGCATCGGCCACCGTTTTTGCGATGGGGCCGGCAGAATCCATGGTGGCGGAAATGGGAACGATGTGCTCACCGGACAGCATACCGTGAGCGGGCTTGAACCCCACTACCCCGTGCTCGTTGGCGCAGCCCACGATGGAAAAGCAGGTATCGGTGCCCACCGCAAAGGAACAGAATCCGGCCGAAACCGCCACGGCAGAGCCGGTGCTGGAGCCGCTGGGGTCGTGGTCGGCCTTGTAGGCGCAGCGCACCTGGCCGCCCCGGGAGCTAAAGCCGTTGGGCATATTGTCAGAGACATAGTTTGCAAACTCGGTCATATTGGTCTTGCCCAGAATGACGGCGCCGTTTTTCCGCAGATTGGCAACAATGGGGGCATCTCTCCGGGCGATGTTATCGGTGAGGACGACGCTGCCCGCCGTGGTGGGCAGGCCTGCAACGTCGATGTTGTCCTTGATCAAAACAGGCAGACCAAACAGAGGCAAACCCTCTTTATTTCTGCGCCTGTCAAGCTGTTGGGCTTGACGAATGGAAGTGGGGTCAAAAAAGGCCACGCTGTTGAGGCCGCAGGGCTGGTCATAAGCCGCGATGCGGCGCAGATACTGCCGGGTAAGACCCTCGGCGGTGATGTCACCCCGTGCCAGCAGCTCCCGCTGCTCCAGGGCGGTCAGTTCATACAGATGCTTCACAGTTACCCTCCTCGGCGATCTTGCGCCGGGTCCAGTTGTCGATGACGGCCTTCAACTCCTGCAGATAAGGGGAAAAGCCCACCTTGTCGGCGCCGTAGGCCAGCTGCAGCTCATATTCCAGCGGCAGCCAGGTGGAAATGTCGCTCTCGTTGTGCTGGATGACGGCCTCTAGGTTGTCCAGGGCCTTGTAGATGCGGGCCTCCCGGGTCTCCATGGCGTTCATTTCGCCAAGCAGGTCCTGCCACTCCCGGCGGGCAGGCTCGGGGAAGGTGTCCACCCAGGCGTTGAGCTGGGCCTGCTCCTTTTCCCGGTGACCGGGGACTTTTTCAAAGGCAGGGATATCCCCGGTGAAGGACTCGCCCAGATCGTGGATGAGGCACATACGGATGACCTTGTCCATATCGGCTTCGGGAAACTCGTCGGCCACCAGCATGGCCATGAGGGCCAGCCGCCAGCTGTGCTCGGCCACGCTCTCCCGTCTGCCGGTGGAGGTGTCGCAATGCCGGGTGACGCACTTGAGCTTTTCGGCCTGGTGAAGGATGGTAAGTAAGGTTTTGGGTTCCATAAGCTGCTCCTGTCAGTTAAAGACGTTGAAGAATCGCGCCAGCGGCTCCACCACATCGGCCAGGTCGGCAATGGCCCGGTTCATGGTTTCAAAATCAATGATGCTGAGCTTTTCGGTGGCCTGCTCCACGGCGCTCTGGCCGGTGGTGACAAAGGCGTCCACGTCGGCCACCATGCCCTCCAGGTCGGCGGCAGCCAGTTCCCGGGTGACGGTGTCCAGATTGGTGAGGATGGTATCCAGTTCCCCGTTGAGGGTGCCGGTGACGGTCTCCAGGTCGGTGAGCACGGTCTCCAGCTGTCCGGCAACCGCCCGCACCTGGGGCACCATCGTCAGAACCACCGCAAAAACGCCCACACAGCACACCGCCGCCACCGCCGTGAAAATGCACTGCCAGCGGGCAAAAGCCGTCATCTTTTTGTTTTCTTCCATAAAAACGCCTCCTCCTGTTCGATAAAACCATCATAGCATACGCACGGGATGCGCCGCAAGCCATATAGGAAAAAGCGCTGTGTTTACAGCGCTTTTTTCTGTACAAGGGCCATTCGCACGGCCTCCAGCGTATCATATAACGTTTGTCCGTCTGCATCCACGGTAATGTGGGCATAGGCTTCATACAGCGGCACACGCCAATCATAGACCTGTTTCAAGGTCTGGCCCGGCGCAAGAGCGATGCCCCGGGTAGCCAGATTGTGGATGCGGCCAGCCATTTCATCGTAGGACAGGCGCAGATAAACCACCGTTCCTAGGGACCGCAGATGCTCCATGGCCTTCGCCCGGCACACACAGCTGCCGCCGGGCGCGATCACCGTTCTTTGGCATCGGATGGAGGAAAGCACCTCTCCTTCCAGGTCGAGAAAGGCCTCTGTCCCGCGACTGTCCAGCAGCTCCTGCAGGAGAGCCCCTTCCCGGGACTGGATGAGCAGATCGCCGTCCAGGAAGTCATACCCCAGGGCTTTGGCCAGCACCACGCCCACCGAGCTTTTGCCCGATCCGGGCATTCCGATCAGAATGATATTGTCCATATCACATCTGCTCCACAATATCGCCCAGCTGGTCGCAGAGGACCTGGGCCTTGGCGCAGTCATTGTCCCGGAGACAGTGGGCGATGCGGGTCTCCAGCTCTTTTTTCTGCTGTTCCAGCAGCAGGTAATCCTTGTCAAAATGATGCTTGTAAATCATTTTGCGGAAGGCCCGGGCGCTCATGGGCCGCACGGTACCCTCCTCCACAAACAGCACCCGGTCGGCGCAGCCGGCGATGGTATAAAAGTCGTGGGAAACCATCAGCACAGCACCGTGATAGGCTTCCACCGCCTCTTCCAGGGCCTGCTGTGCAAAGGTGTCCAGATGGCTGGAGGGCTCGTCCAGCAGCAGCAGATTGGCCTGACCTACACCAAGCACGGCCAGCTGCAAAAGGTTCTTTTCGCCGCCCGACAGATGGCCCACCCGGCGGTGGAGGCCGTCGGGGTCAAAGCAGTAGCCCGACAGATAGTTTTCGATCTCCTCCCGGGTCTCAAAGCCCAGGTCAAAAAACACGTCATAGAGGCTGTCTTCTTCCCGGAACACCTCTTCGTGGAGCTGGGAGAAAAAGCCCACCTCCGCCTCCTCGGCAAAGGAGACGGCGGGGTGCTCACCCTTCCAGATCTCCCGCAGCATGGAGGTCTTTCCCGTGCCGTTGGGGCCTACCAGGGCCACCTTCTCCCCTTCTTTCAGTTCGAAGGACACGTCGGACAGCAGTTTTTTCTCAAAGGACAGGCTGTAATCGGTGACGGTCAGCAGGGGCTGGGGCTCCTCGGACACCTCCACCTCCGGCAGGCGGATGTCGGGGCGGCGGGTCTCCACATAAGGCACCTCGGTGCGGCTGGCCAGAGCCCGGTTGAGCTGGCTGACCTTGCCCTTGAGGACACGGCCCTTCTGGGGAGAGATCACCTGGGTGGCATCGTCACGGAGGCGCTCCACCAGCTCTTCCAGACGGCTGATCTCGGCGCTGTCGGCAGACGCCGCCAGCTGCTGGTCGATCTTTTTCTGCAGGCGGTAGTGGTTATAGGCCAGGAAATTGCCGTCATATTCGGCCATGCCGCCGTTTTCCAGGTGCCAGATCTTGTCAAAGCAGTGGTTGAGCAGATAGCGGTTGTGGGTCACCACCAGGAGGGTGCCCTCGTAATGGTTGATCAGATCCCGCAGGCCGGTGAGGTTTTCAAAATCCAGAAACACGTCGGGCTCGTCCATCATGAGCAGGCCGGGACGGCGCAGCATCTGACGGATGATCTGCACCAGTTTGTATTCGCCGCCGCTGAGCTTGTACAGCTCCAGATCGGCCTTTTCGGACAGCTCGGCCAGATGCAGCTGACGGCGAATGTTGCCCTCGGCATTGTCGGCGTCCATGGCCTGGCTCTCATCCAGCAGCAGCTGATAGCGCTCCATCAGCGCCTCCAGGTCGTCGCCGGAGGCCATCTCGTCACACACCTGGGCGATGTCCTGCTCCAGCTTTGCAAAGTCCCGGCGCAGATAGTCCATCACGGTGTCGTTCTGCTCCTTTTCCCGGGCGGCAAACTGGCTCACATAGCCCAGACGGCCGGCGGCCTCCAGCTTGATACGGCCCTCGTAGGTAAAGTTCTCCGGCCGGCGGATCAGCTCGGTGAGGGTGGTCTTGCCGGTGCCGTTGCTGCCGATCAGGGCGCAGTGGCGGCCGTTTTCCAGGGAAAAAGTCAGATCGTGAAACAGTTCCTGCTGCGGATATCCGAAAGAGAGTTTTTCCGCTTTGATCATGGGCGGGCCCTCCTAATGAATAGTCTTATCTTATTTATTTTAGATGGAAGTGGGCCATAAAGCAAGAGGAATCTGCCCGATTGTGCCAATTCTTTTGGCCGGATCGTAGAATGGCTTGCGCCCCTCCCTGCCATCTGCTATAATGCAGTTGATTTCGCGATTTTTCGAGGTGTATTTCATGAAACATCTTTCGGCCGGTCAGCTGGCCCTTTCTTTCACCGGCGTTTTTCTGGGGGCCGGATTCGTTTCTGGACAGGAGCTGTGGCAGTTTTTCGCCTGTTTCGGCCCCGTCGGCCTGGTGGGATTCCTGCTGACAGTCGGCATTATTTTTATCATCAATTACGCCGCCCTCAGCCTGGTGCGTGCCACCGGCAGCGAGGATATGGCCCGGGCCATGACCCCCGGCGACCGGCCCCGTCTGCGGCTGCTGGTGAGCGCCATGCAGACCATCCTGCTTTTCGGCGTTATGGTCATTATGATCGCCGGTGCTTCGGCCCTCATCCATGGGCTTACCGGGCTGCCCGCAGCAGCGGCAGGCGCGGTGTTCACCCTGGTGGTGGCGCTGGTGGCGCTGATGGGCCTGCAGGGTCTGGTGACCACCTTTTCCCTGCTGGTGCCGGTGACCACCGCCTGCGCGGTGATCCTTGCGGCAGCGGTGCTCTTTCAGAACGGATTCCGCTTCGCGCCGCCCAACGGAAGCGTTTCTCCCATGCTGCCCAACTGGGTAGTGGGCGCGCTGACCTATGCGGCCTATAACCTCTTCGGAACGGTGTGCACCATGGTGACGCTGGCCAAGCTGCTGCCCTCCCAAAAGGTTCTCAAAAACGGTCTGGGTCTGGGCAGCTGCCTTCTGACCGTGCTGGCCTGGAGCATGATCGCCGCCATGGCGGCCCAGCCTTCGGCAGGTGCCGGCGAGCTGCCCATGGGTGTGCTGGCCGGAACGCTGCACCCGGTGCTGGAGGTCAGCTACGGCCTTTTGATGGGGCTGGGCATGTTCAGCGCTACCCTGAGCAGCATGACCGCCCTCACCAATCAGCTGGAGATCCGCATGCCTCGGCTGAAGCCCTGGCACAAGCCCTTTTTCCTGTCGCTGCTGGCTTTCGCTTATCTGGGCAGTCTGCTGGGCTTCGGCAATCTGATCGGTGTGATCTACCCCATTTTCGGCTACGCCAGCGTGCCGTTCCTGCTGTGTGTGGTGTACAACTGGCGCAAAACCGCCAAGGCCGCGAAAGGATGATGGTATGAAACTGACCGTTCTGGTGGACAACAACACCTATATCGACCAGTATTATCTGGGTGAGCCGGCCTTTTGCTGCCTTTTGGAGGCCGAGGGCAAAAAGATCCTGTTTGACACGGGTTATTCCGATATTTTTCTCAAAAATGCCGAAAAAATGGGGGTGGATCTGAGCAATCTCACCCATATTGTTCTATCCCACGGACACAACGACCACACCCGGGGCCTGCTGTTTCTGCCGCCCTCCCCTGTCACGCTGGTGGCGCATCCGGACTGTTTCTTACCCAAGTATTTTGAGGGCGAGGACATCGGCGCGCCCTTTTCGGCGGAAGAGGCCGCAAAGCGTTGGGATGTGCGCCTGACCCGGGAGCCGGTGGCCCTCACCGAGCATCTGCTCTATCTGGGGCAGATCCCCCGCACCAACGATTTTGAAAACCGGACGCCCATCGGTACCTGCGGCGGCGCAGAGGATTTTCTCCTTGACGACACTGCCCTGGTGTGGCGGCGGGAGGATGGTATTTTCATCATCACCGGCTGCTCCCACAGCGGCATCTGCAACATTGTGGAATATGCCAAAAAAGTCTGCGAAGATGACCGGGTGCTGGGCATCCTGGGCGGCTTCCACCTGCTGGAAGCGGGCGAACAGCTGGACAAAACGGTGGCGTATTTGGCCGGTTTGGATATGAAGATGCTCTACCCCTGCCACTGTGTCTGCCTGCAGGCCAAGGCCAAAATGCTGGCCACTATGCCGGTGACTGAAGTTGGCGTAGGCATGGCACTGGAGCTGTAACCGAAAGAAAAGACCGTTTTCCCAAAAGGAAACGGTCTTTTTGATTATGCAAAAATAATGAACATACCCACCAAAATACCGATGATCACCGAAAAGGCCGGCAGTTTGCTGTGGTACATCAGGATGGCCTGGGGCAGGATCTCGCCAAACACCACGTACAGCATGGCGCCGCTGGCAAAACCCAGGCTCAGAGCCAGGCCCAACAGGCCAATGTCACCGATCAGAAAACCCAACAGGGCGCCCACCATGGTGGGCACACCGGAAAGAGCGGTCATCATTACGGCCTTTGGCTTGCTCATGCCGCCGCTGATGAGGGGCACCGAAACGGCCATGCCCTCGGGGATGTTATGCAGGCCGATGAGCACGGCCAGAACCAGGGCGGAGCTGCCCATCACGCCGTTGTTGCTGGCGTAGGAGGCGCCGATGGTCATACCCTCGGGCACGTTGTGCAGGGCAATGGCGCTGGCCATCACCACGCCCGCGATAAACAGGGAGAACTTGTTATCCTGGCGGGTATAGTGCATTTTATAATGGTCACTGTGAATGAGCTCGTCCAGGTCATCGGCGGTTTTGGGGTGGTTTTCGTCGATATGGGGCACCTCGGGATTGGTGTTTTTGTCGATAAGATAATTCAAGACATAAATCACCGCCACGCCTAGAGCAATGGAAAGGATCACCACACCCACACCCACATTGGTCTCAACAGCTTCGGTGATCAGATCGAAACAGACTACGCTGAGCATAACGCCGGCGGCAAAGCTCAGAAGAAGGCTCACCGTCCGGTTGGAGTCCTTCTGCAGCATGGCACCGATCAAGCCGCCAAGGCCGGTGCCCACCACGCCTGCAATGGCGGTAGTCATCAACAATGTTCCGATAACACCCATATGTATACCTCTTTTTTGTAGTTACTCTGTGCAAACTGAATGGTAGCACAAACAGCGCTGAAAAACAACCATTTTCGACACATTTCTGTAAAAAGGATAAGGGCTTATGAACGCATAATCACAGGCTGCATTTTTTGCTGTTTAAAGTTTTTACCCATCAAGGAGCTCAAAAAAGGCCGCCCGTTCCGCTTCCCGAACTTCACCAAAATTGATGGAAAATCGAATTTTGCGTCCGGAGTCTGTTTCGATGATGATGATCGGCTGGCCGTAGCATTCTGTTCCTCTTTGCACAGATCGGTGGTCAAAAGCAAAACCGCGGATGCGGCTGCCCACAATGTCTGTAAAGTGTTTCGACACATCTACCAGATCTGCATCAGGCAGTATGTTGTCGGTCCAGACCGCGGCATAGGGCGTGATGGTCAGCACTCCGCCTTCATAGACAAAGTATAGGTTTTTTCTAAAGCAATTTTCCCGTTTGAACTCCGGCAAGTTCATGGCAAAAAAGACGGGGCAGTCCTCATTTTTCTCTGCCAACACATTCCGAATCGTTTTTCCTGCGGCCGTTTCATAGAAGTCGATCCCACCATGGGGTCTCCCCTCTTCAACAGCTTCGTAGATTTGGTAAACAGCTTCGTAAATATTCCCCACAGAATAGTTGCGCTCACAAACATCCTGAAAAGTGCCCTCGGCAACAATACTGCCCCGTGGAGTGTCTTCAGGATCGTTCCTCGTTGGTGAAACCGTACGATTCTTTGCTCCGGCGTCTAAAAGAATCTTTGTTGCCTCAATGATATATCGGTCAAATGTGGACAAGGCAAGCGCACTTAGGCATTGGGCGCCATAACACCCGTCACATTTATTTACATCAAATCCATGTTCAAGAAAAAACCGAATGATCGCGCACATCGCCGGCCCGGGATTCGGATTCAGGTTCAAGCCGGGTTCACAATCGTCCACGAAAGAATCACCAAATGCAGTTTGCCAATATCCCATCAGAATTTCGGATAAGATATTTTCGTCATCATGCTTTCCCAGCACATTCACATCGGCCCCTTGCCGAATCAGTTCTTCTGCCGCCGCAAAATCGGGAGCACCAGACCAAAACAGCTTTAGCAGCTGATTGCCAAGATCATCATAACCATAATCGTAGTCCACAGAATCCACCTCCTGTCTGTAGTGTACAGCTGGTTGTGTACTATAAAACGGACTTTTAATATATCATGCGAACAATGCCAAAAACAAAAAGAGCCATTCTCTTTCGAGAACGACTCTTTATTGGTCCGAGTGGCGAGACTTGAACTCACGGCCTCTTGACCCCCAGTCAAGCGCGCTACCAGCTGCGCTACACCCGGTCAACGTCATTTATGATACCACAGCATATTTAAAAAAGCAAGAGTTTTTTTCATTTTTTCGAGAAAAATTTCATACAAATTACCATGAGAAATGCGACACGTTTTTTGTGGAATACGATACTTTTGACCGCTACTTCCCTGCTGATGCGGCTGTTGGCCATGAGTTTCCAGGTGTATCTCACCCAACGCATCGGGCCGGAGGGCATCGGTCTGTTTGAGCTGCTCATGTCGGTGTACGGTCTGGCGGTATCGCTGGCGGTGTCGGGGGTGCGGCTGTCCACCACCCGGCTGGTGCTGGAGGTGACCCAACGAACACAGGGCGACGTCATGAGCCTGTGTCTGCGCTATGCCCTGCTGCTTGGTGTTGGCGCAGGGGCGCTGCTCTATGCCTGCAGCGGCCCTGCGGCGGCGCTGTGGCTGGATGAGCCGCAGCTGGCCCAATGCCTGCGGGTACTTGCCTTCAGCCTGCCCTGTCTGTCGGTGTCTTCCTGCCTGGGAGGGCTGTTTGCCGCCCGGCGGCAGGCCGGGCGTATGGCCACGGTGCAGGTGCTGGAGTTCTGCTTTCACATGGCTCTGACCTTTGGCGGTCTGGCGGTACTCCGGCCCCGGCAGCCGGCGGAGGCCTGTCTGCTGCTGGTGTGCAGCAGCTGTCTGTCCGATCTGTTTTCGGTGTCCCTCTCCCGGTTGTTTTACCGCCGGGAGGGTCTGCGGAAAAACCGGGTGCCCACCGAGCTGACGGGAGATCTGCTAAGCATCGCCCTGCCCGACGCGGTGGGTTCCTGGGTGCGGTCGGGCCTGGTGAGCGCCAAGCATGTGCTCATCCCAAAAGGGCTGCGCCGGTTCGGCGCCGGCAGCGCCCAAGCCCTGTCCTCCTACGGCATGATCCACGGCATGGTGATGCCGGTGCTGGGCTTCCCTGCCGCCTTTCTGGGAACGGTCTCCGGGCTGCTGGTGCCCGAGATCGCCGAAAGCCACGCCCGTGGTCAGCAGGGACGGCTGGCCGCTATCATGCAGCGGGTGCTCCATCTGACCCTGTTGTTCTCCTTTTTCACCGGAGGCGTACTGCTGGTATACGGCGGCGATCTGGGGCAGATGCTGTACAAGTCCGCCCAGGTGGAGCGGTATATCCGGCTGCTGGCGCCCCTGGTGCCGCTGATGTATCTGGACACCACGGTGGACGGTATGCTCAAGGGCATGGGACTGCAGAACGCCAGCATGCGCATCAACATTCTGGACGCGGCGGTGAGCCTGCTCCTAGTGTGGCAGCTGATCCCACGGGCCGGGTTGGGCGGTTATCTTCTGACCATTTATGTCAGCGAAACGCTGAATTTTCTGCTGAGTTTCCGGCAACTCAACCGCCATGCCGGGCTGCGGCTGCCCTTTTTCCGCAGTGTGCTTTCGCCGCTGATGGCCGCCATGTGCGCCATTGTGCTTCCCCGGCTGGCGCTGGGCGGCGGGCAGCCGATGGTGCTCATGGGCTGCAGCCTTTTGCTCTATTATCTGCTGCTGCGGCTGCTGGGCAGCGTTACCCGAAGGGATCTGCGGTGGTTTTGGGGGATTTTTCGGCAAAAATAAGAGGTGCAACCGCCGGTTGCTACCGTTTCAAGGCGGGTTGGTGGACTTTTTGCCCGGTTTGTGCTACCATTTGGGCAAGATCCAAAGCAAAGGAGACCCCAAAAATGCAGTTAGGAGAAACCATCTATCGCCTGCGCACCCAGCGCGGCATGTCCCAGGGCGATCTGGCCGACGCTCTGGAAGTATCCCGGCAGTCGGTATCCAAATGGGAGACCGGCGGTGCCACCCCCGATCTGGATAAGCTGGTGAAAATGAGCGGCCTGTTCGGCGTGACGCTGGACGAACTGGTGAAGGGTGAAGCGTCCGCCGCCCAGCCGCAGCCCCAGGCGCAGCCCGAGCCCCGGGTCATCTATGTGGAGCGGGCCGAGCCGCCAACGCCCCGGCGGAAGATCGCAGGGTATGCCCTGTTCGGTCTTGCCCTTCTGATCGTACTGCTGTGCACCATTCTGGGCGGTATGCTGGCCGGCGTGCTCTTTTCCCTGCCTTTTTGGGCCTGCGGCGCGGTTTGCTTTTTGTTTCAAAAGCGTGTAGGCCTTTGGTGCGGCTGGACGGCCTTCTTTTTGCTGGATATCTATCTGCGGTTTGCCACCGGCACCGCCTGGGGCGGTATCCGGTTTCTGATAACGCAATTCACCTATGCCTCCACGCTCCACGGTATGATCAGCCTGGGAATAACAGCGGTGATGACCGGGTTGCTGGTGTGGACGATCTGGTCTTTCCGTGACAAGATCCTGGAGCCCTCCCGGCGCGTCAAGAGCCGGCTGATCAGTCTGGTTTTGTTGATCTGCCTTACAACAGCGTTGCCCTGGGTGGTTTCCTATTTCGGGCAGCAGGCGGCCACCGACGGACAGTCGCTGTATATGGTGGCCCGTGTATCCCAGGTGCTGGGCGTGGTGCTCCAATGGATCAAAATAACCGCGCTTTGCCGCCTGGTCATCGACCTGCTTGCCATACGCAGGTGGAAAACAGCAGAACAATAAGGAAAAAAGACGGCTCATACGAGCCGTCTTTCTTTTACATTTTACAGGAAATCCCGCAGGCCGTATTTGACCTTGCCGGCGCGGCCGGTGGTGGTCTCGGCGTGGTAGAGGGAGCTGATGATGGCCTCCTCCACAGCCTCGGCAGTGGCGTCGAACACGCCGTCGATCTTGTTGTCAGAAATCATCTGCATGTCCATAACCGCGGTCTTGCTGTAGTGGGGCACCCGGTTGGCGGTGGTAAAGGCGATGGCGATATCGCCGCTGCCGTTGCCGTAATAGGAACCGGTGCGAGCCAGGCCCACGCCGGCACGGCGGGCCACACGCTTCAGCTGACGCTCGGACAGAGGAACGTCGGTGGCGATAAGCATGATGATGGAGCCCTTGTCCTGCTGGGCTTCCAGCTTGGCCTTGATCTCGCGGCCAACCTGCTTGCCGTCGATCATCAGACGGCCGGCGCCGCCGAAGTTGGACATGACCAGAGCGCCCACGGTGTACTCCTTGCCGTCCAGCTTGACGATACGGGAGGCAGAGCCGATACCGCCCTTGAGGCCCAGACAGCACATACCGGTGCCGGAGCCCACAACGCCCTCTTCAAAGTCCTCGCCGCAGTTGGCCAGGGCCTGGAAAACGTGCTCTTCGGTGACGTGGAGGCCGCGGATATCGTTCAGCGTGCCGTCGTTGCACTCGCAGACCAGGGGATTGACGGTGCCGGTCTTGACGCCGATGTCCTCGTTCTGCTGCAGCATATACTTAATGAGCGCGTTGGCGGCGGTGCCGATGCTCAGGGTGTTGGTCATGATGATGGGGGTCTCGATGGTGCCCAGTTCTTCCACCTGCACCAGACCCATGGTCTTGCCGAAGCCGTTGATAACGCAGGAGGCGGCCATGACCTTATCCTGGAAGATGTTGCCCTCGTGAGGCAGGATGGCGGTGACGCCGGTATTGATATCGGCGCCGTCTCGGATGGTCACATGACCCACCTTGACGCCGGGGACGTCGGTGATCAGATTGCGCTTACCGGGGGTGCCCAGACCGATCTTCAGACCGGATTCTTTGTTCAGACCCATAATAAATACCTCTCTATTTTGTAATTTGATTTAAGAATTCCCGAATATTTTCCATCACATAGGCGGGTTTTGTTTCGGAGGCCGCCAGGTCCTCCAGGGTGGCCTCGCCGGACAGCACCAGTACGGTGTCGATGCCGGCGTTGACGCCGCTTTGAATATCGGTGTACAGTCGGTCGCCCAACAGGATGGCCTGTTCTTTGGAAAAGCCGCTTTTTGCCACGGCCAGGTTCACCATATCGGGCTGAGGCTTGCCGATGAACCGGGGCCGCCGCCCGGTGGCCCGGAAGAGCATTTCGCTGACGCTGCCGCAGTCGGGCACGCTGCCGTACCAGGTGGGACAGACCCAGTCGGGATTGGTGGCCACAAAATCCACGCCACGGTTCAGCAGGATGCAGGCATCCTCCAGCTTTTGAAAGGTCAGCTCGGTGTCAAAGCCCATGCACAGGCAGTCGATGCCATCCTCCAGCCTGTCCACAATGGGCAATTTCGCCTCCCGCAGCTGACTTTTGAAGGATTCGGTGCCGAAAGCATAGATTTTTTTATAGGACTGCTGCTGCAGATAAAGCACGGTGGCGTTCACCGAGGTGAGAAAATCCTCAGCCGCAGCGGTGATGCCCAGCCGTTTCAGCTTGTCCACATAGCTCTGTACGCTTTTGGAAGAGTTGTTGGTGAGATACATAGCCCGGCCGCCCAGAGCCTTCACATGGGCCAGAAAATCCAGAGTGCCGTCGAACAGTTCCTCGTCCAGATAAATGGTGCCGTCCATGTCCAGAAGGAACAGACGCTTGTCTTTCAACGGGGTCATTTTCCCACCTCACTTCCCTGTTTATGATACTCTGTGACCGGGCGAAAGTCAACAGGCAGCCGAATCTTCGGCTGCCTGTTTGCAGTTCTGTTAGCCGGAAAAGGGAATGATCATCAGCTGTCCGGGAGTAAGTTTGGCGTCCGTTTCCAGTTTGTTGGCCGAAAGGATCTGCCCCACCCGGCTGCCGTAATGCTTGGCGATGGACCAGGGGGTCTCTCCCATCTCCACGGTGCGCAGCACCAGGGTCCCTGCCGGGGGCGCCGAACGGCGGGCGGCAGGGTCCAGTGCGCATTGGGTCACCTGGCTGCAGGGCTGATCCACCAGTCCCCTGCCCCGAAGCAGGGCGGTAAAGCGGATGCGGATGGCGCCGTTTTCCGCCTGGGTGGTGAGATCCTTCCACCCGGCCCGGAGGGTGAGCTGCCGGGCTTCTACCCCCTCATCGCAGCGCACCTTGAGGGTGTGCTCCACGCAGTGGAGCTTGCCAGAGGCGCAGCAGTACAGCATCCGCAGGGTGTAAATGCCTCCCATGCGTCCGCCTTCCTCCACAAAGCCCCGGGCACGGACCCGGCAATCCACAACAGCCACCGCCGCCTCCTGAGGCTGGCAAAGCTCCTCCACGGGCACCGTGCGCTCAAAGCACTTCCAGGCAGGGCAGTTCAGGGGCTCCTGCCTGCAGTCGGTGACAAACCGGGTACTGTACACATCCCGGAGCACCGGCAGGCGCATACGCCGGGTGACCCAGACGGTAACGCTGCCGGTGAGGTTGCAGGACAGGGCCGGGCTCTCCCCTTCCAGCAGGGTCACCTGAGCCTGGAGCAGCTGATAGTCGGCGGTGACGGTGTCCCCCGGCTCCATGCCCTCGCACTCCACCACCTGGGAAAAGGGGATGCGGTACTCCTGCCCGTTCAACTGGCCGTCCTTGAAAAAGACCGCCTGGACACAGGCGCTGCCACGGAGCATGGCTTTCCCGGACAACACCCGCTGCTCCTCCTGCCGCCAGTCAATGGTATAGTGCAGCAGGCGGCCCTGCTGCCCGGTCTGCAGCTCGTCGGCGGCCACCAGTTTTTTCTCGGCCACCGCCCGGAGCAGTTCCAGCTCCACCGTGTCGCACAGGGTCTGGATGTCCTCTTCCTGGCTGCCGCCGGCGCTTTCGGTCAAAAGCAGACGGTCCTTTTGAAACAGCTGAGCCCATAAGCCCAGCTGGGCCTGGAGCTGCAGCTTGCGGGGATTGCGGATGAGGGCGTCGCAGCGCAGCACCTCCAGCCGCAGCTGGAGGGTGCTGTCCTCCTTGCAGCCGGGGACCTCCACCTCCATGGCAAAGGGCACGCTGCCCCGGATGATCTGCCAGCGGTCCTCTTCCTCCTCCTGGCAGAGGGCCTGGATCTCCACTGTGCCCTCCAGGGCCAGACAGTCCTGGCGCAGGGTCTTTTGCTTGATCTGGCAGGTGGCAAAGGCGGTAAGCACGCTGTAGACGTCGGCCTGGGTGTCTGGGACGATGACCTCGGCGGAGACCTCCTTTTGGGCGTCCGCCTGGGGCAGGACGGTATATGTTTCATAGCTGTTCTGGATCAGTTCCATGGTCGTTCTCCTTCCGTTGGGCGTTTGTTCCATGGATATGAAAAAAAGAGGTCAAAAAGACCTCTTTTTTCAGCATGTACAGATCATTTCCACAGCTTTTGCGCCGCAACCTCTTCATAGAGCATGCAGTAGCTTTCGTAGCGGGAGCGGGCGATCTCGCCCCGCTCCACAGCTTCCCGCACCACGCAGCCAGTCTCCTTGATGTGCTTGCAGTCGGTGAAGCGGCACTGGGCAAAGAAGCGGTCGATCTCGGGGAAATACTGCTGCAGATTTTCTTTTGTCAGCTTTTCCATGCGCACGGCGTCAAAGGTGGAAAAGCCGGGGGTATCGGCCACAAAGCCGCCGTTGTCCAACCGGAACAGCTCCACATGGCGGGTGGTGTGACGGCCACGGGCGATCTTTTCGCTCATGTCGCCCACCTGCAGGCCGAAGCGGCTGTCGATACGGTTGAGGATGCTGGACTTTCCGATGGCCGAGTTGCCGGTAAAGGCGCTGATCTTTCCGGCCAGCAGGGCGGTGATCTCCTCTATGCCCTCGCCGGTGACGGCGCTGGCCCGGACCACCGGGAAGCCGGCCTTTTGATAGGCCTCATACAGGTCTCCGCTTTCGTGCAGGTCGGATTTGTTCAGCAGAATGATGGGCTGAATGCCCTGGTACAGGGCCACCACGGTGACTTTGTCGATGAGATAGGGGTCGGTGACTGGGGGAGCCTGGGAGCACAGGATCACCAGCTGGTCAATGTTGGCGATGGCCGGGCGGATGAGGCCGTTGCGCCGGGGCAGCCGCTCGGTGATATAGCCGCCGTCGTCGGTGAGACGCAGCTCCACGTACTCACCGGCGGCCAGCAGGTTTTTCTGGTGCTTGATCTTGGCGCTGGCACGGCAGCGGAGGATCTCGCCCTCACAGGCAACGTCATAGTTGCCGCCGATGCCCTTGATGACCACACCTTGCTTCTTCACTTCCATCAGAACAGGACCACTTCCTGAGAATAGGGCTCCCGGTTCTGATAGACCTCCACCAGGTGCTCACCTTCGATGGCCACCAGAGAGAGGTTGACCGTGCCCTCTTCGTACCAGTGCATATTGTTATAGACGGTGATGCCGTCCACCATGACCCAGACTTCGATGAAGTCCTGGCTGTCGATGAGCTGGACGGTATAATCCCGGGTCACTTCGGCAGGGGGCGGCGGCTCGATGCTGATCTTAAAGGCCACGGTTGTGCCCTTCTCCACTTTGGCGTGGGCTTCCACGCTCTGATAGATGACCTGGCCGGGAGTGCCTTCAAACTCCTCATAGACCACGGGCTCCCAGTTGAGGCCGGCGGCCTCCAGCAGGGTGAGGGCTTCGGATTCCGAACGGCCCATCAGGTCGGGCATATCCACCAGCACCACCTCGGGGCCCTTGCTCACCGTCAGGGTGACGGTGTCGCCGGCGGTCAGCTCGGTGCCGGCCACCGGATCGGTGCGCAGCACATAGCCGTTGGGAACTTCGTCGTTGAACTCGGGGGTGTTCTCTACACAGATGATGCCCAGACGCTCCAGCTCGATCTTCACCTGGCGGGCCTCCTGGTTGGTATAGGCCGGCAGGTTAAAGGTCTTGGCGCCGCGGCTGATATTCACCGTGATGGTACCGCCCTTTTCGATCTTGCGGTTGCCCTCGGGAGTCTGCTCCAGGATCTTGCCGGCGTCTACCGACTCGTTGTAGACATACTCGCCCTCCACGATGGTGAAATCAGCATAATCGGGATCGGAGATGACCTGGGAATAATACAGACCGATCAGGTTGGGGGTGGTCAGCTTGGAGTCGTCCTGGGTACCGTAGGGATCCAGAACCGACTTTACAAAGTAGCCGGCACCGGCGCAGAACACCAGCACAGCGATGATGCTGAACAGGAAGGCGGCAGGCAGGGGATTGCGCTCTTTGCGCTCCTTCTTTTTCTTCTTGGGTTCCACGGCCTCTTCCTCGACTTCCTGCAGGGCTTCTTCCCGGATCTCTTCGGCTTCCTCGGCCTCGCGCTGAGCCTCCTCTTCCCTTCTGCGCTGCTCCTGGGCACGGTTTTCGGCCTCCAGAAGGGCGGCCACCTCGCCGGTGTTGTGCAGCTTTCGGGTGGCGTCCAGCTCGGAGGGCTGTTCGGCCACGGCAGGGGGCTCTTCCTTGGCGATGTTCAGCTTAAACTGCTGGGCATTCTCAAAGGCCTCCAGATCCTCCAGGATCTGAGATGCGTTGGCATAGCGGCGGGACAGGTTGGGGTTCATGGCCTTCATGGTGATCTCTTCCAGCTGCTCGGGCACATCCTCAGCAAAGATGGAGGGGGGCAGGGCGATGGAATTGATGTGCTGAATGGCGATGGACACGGGGGTGTCGCCCTCAAAGGGCAGACGGCCGGTGATCATCTCATACATGACCACACCCAGAGAATACAGGTCGGTGCGGTTGTCCACAAAGCTGCCCTTGGCCTGCTCGGGAGACACATAGTGCACCGAGCCGATGGCCTCGCCTTTGCTGTAGGTGCTCTCCTGCTCGGCAAAGTGGGCGATGCCGAAGTCGGCCACCTTTACGGTGCCGTCCCGCAGCAGCATGATGTTGTGAGGCTTGATATCCCGGTGAATAATGTCGTGATCGTGGGCGTGCTCCAGGGCACGGGCGATCTGGGTGGTAAAAATGGTCACTTCCTTGGGAGAAAGCTGACCCCGACGGCTGAGGTACTCCTTCAGAGTAATGCCGTCGATGAGCTCCATAACGATGTAATCCACATTGCCCGACCGGGAAACGTCGTAAATGTTGACGATGTTGGGATGGGACAGCATGGCGACGGCCTGAGCCTCGTCGTGGAACTGGCGGCAGAACTGCTGATCGGAGGCAAACTCCTTGCGCAGGATCTTGACCGCCACAAAACGGTTCAGACGATGGCATTTGGCCTTGTAGACCACGGCGGTGCCACCCACGCCGATGATCTCCATCAGTTCGTAACGGTTATCCAGCATTGTTCCAATATATTGATCCATGGTGACACCTCCTTTCAAAATGCGATGAGCACAATGGTGATGTTATCCCGGCCGCCGCGGCTCTTGGCCATGTCCAGCAGACGGGCACAGGCGGTCTCGGGATGTTCCGCCTGAAAGACTTCGTAATAGATTTCCGGTTCGGTGACCTCCCGGATCAGGCCGTCACTGCACAGCAGCAGGAAGTTGCCCGGCTTGATCTGTTCGGCAAAGGTGTCGCACTGAACGGTGGCGTCGGCACCGATGGCCCGGGTGATCACATTGCGGCTGGGATGGCGGCTGGCCTGGTAGGGGGTCAGGTCGCCCCGCTTCATCAGCTCGGTGACCAGCGAATGGTCCTCGGTGATCTGGCGCATACCGTTTTCGTCCAGGAAATAGGCCCGGCTGTCGCCCACATTGCCCACCAGGGCCTGGCCGTCGCCGCAGATGGCGGCTACCATGGTAGTGCCCATGCCGGCGTAGTCGGGATTGGCCCGGGAGGCGTCGTAGACCACCTCGTTGGCCTGGGTATAGGCCTCCAAAAGACGGGCTTTGAAGTCCACACCGTCAAACCGCTCTTTCCAGCAGTTGTCCATGTTCTGCAGAAAAGCGTCGGCCGCCAGGCCGGAGGCCACTTCGCCGGCGGCAGCGCCGCCCATACCGTCACAGACCAGGAACAGGCCCCGGCCGGTTTGGTTGTCGTATTCCATGCGGAAGGTGTCCTGGTTGATTTCCCGGACAACACCCACATCGGTCAGTCCCCATGCTTTCACTGGGACACCTCCTTGTTGCGCTGCCGGCGGAGCTGGCCGCAGGAAGCGGAAATATCGCCGCCCAGGCTGCGCCGCACGGTGGCGTTCAGGCCGTTTCGGATGAGCTCATTCTGGAACCACCGGAGGTTTTCCTTTGTGCTGGGCACCAGAGGCGAGCCCTCCACATGGTTCAGGGGAATGAGATTCACATGGCAGTTGAAGCCCTTGAGCATCCGGATCAGCTCCCGGGCGCACTCCTTGGTGTCGGTGACGTCCCGGATCATGGCGTACTCAAAGGAAATGCGCCGGCCGGTGGTCTTGAAGTACCGTCGGCAGGCAGGGATCAGCTCGTCCAGGCTGTACCGGCGGTTCACCGGCATGATCTTGGAGCGGATCTCGTTGATGGGGGCATGCAGGGAGATGGACAGGGTCAGCTGCAGCTTGAGCTGAGCCAGCTCGTCGATCTTGGGCACCAGACCGCAGGTGGACAGAGAGATGTGGCGCATACCGATGTTCACGCCATCCGGATGGCTCACCAGCTTCAAAAACTGGATTACATTGTCATAGTTGTCCAGCGGCTCGCCGGTGCCCATGAGCACAATGTTGGAGACCTTTCTGCCGCTGTCCTTCTGGGCGAAGAGGATCTCGTCCAGGATCTCGGCAGGGGTCAGGTTGCGGCTCTTGGCCGGGTCAAAGGAGGCGCAGAACACGCAGCCCATCTTGCAGCCGGCCTGGGTGGACAGGCAGATGCTGTTGCCGTGCTCGTATTTCATCAGCACGGTCTCGATGCTGTTGCCGTCGGACAGGCCGAAGAGATATTTGATGGTGCCGTCCAGCTGGGATACCTGCTTGCGCAGGATCTCCGGCTTGGTGATGAAGCATTTCTCCTCCAGCTTGGCGCGCAGGGCCTTGGAGATGTCACTCATCTCGTCAAAGGAAGTGACACCCTGGTGCAGCCATTTGAAGATCTGCTTGGCACGGTATTTGGGTTCTCCCATGTCAGCCAGCAGGGCTTCCAGCTCCTGGGGCAGCAGGGATTTGATCGAAATTTTATCTTCCATATCAGCCTCGTACTTTTACGATTTTTGCCATAAAAAAGCCGTCGGTGCCGTGGATGTGGGGCCAGAGGGTCATCATCCCCTCCTCTACCCTGCCGATGCCAGGCAGGTCAAAGGGCTCCAGAGCAAAGTCGGGATGGGCCGCCAGGAACTGCTCCACCACCGCCTCGTTTTCCTCTCTCAGCACGGTGCAGGTGGAATAAACCAGCCGTCCGCCGGGCTTCAGGTACTTTCCGGCGTTTTCCAGAATGGCCAGCTGCAGGGGCGGCAGGCCCTTGATCTTGTCGCCGTCCTTGTAGCGGACGTCGGGCTTTTTGCGGATGACGCCCATACCCGAACAGGGCACGTCGCAGACGATGGCGTCGGCACGTCCTGCCAGGGCTTCCCGGTAGACGGAGGCGTCGGAGGGGATGGTCTGCAGACAGGTGATGCCGTAGGTCTGGGCGTTCTGGGCGATGAGGTCGCTCTTATGGGGATGGATGTCCATGGACAGCAGGCTGCCCTTGTCCTCCATCATCTGGGCCGCCAGCATGGACTTTCCGCCGGGGGCGGCGCACAGGTCGAACACCGTGTCACCGGGCCGGGGAGAAAGGGCCTCCACGCACAGCTGGCTGGCGATGTCCTGGATGTAAAACAGGCCCTGCCGCAGACCTTCATGCTGCAGCACACCTTTCATTGTATCAAATACAATGGCATTTGGCAAATGCTGGTGGGGGCTTGCGGAAATATCTTCCTTGGAAAACCGTTCCAAAAGGGCCTCCCGGGTGATCTTTAGGGTATTGACCCGGGCGGTGACAGGAACGGGGGTATTGTTAGCCTGAAGCAGGGCCTCGCAGCCCGCAAAGCCCAGGCGCTTGCGCATCTTGCCGGCAAACCACCTGGGGTGGCTGTAACGGATGGACAGATAGTCCAGTTCGTTGTCCCGGGGAACCTCCGGCAGGGCATCCAGACTGCGCTGGAGGGCCCGCAGCACGCCGTTGGCATAGCCGGCAGCGCCGGCGTTGGCGTGTTTTTTCACCAGCTCCACCGACTCGTTTACGGCGGCGCTGTTGGGGATCCGGGTGAGGAACACCAGCTGATAGGCGCCCAGGCGCAGGGCGTCCAGCACCTGGGGGGTGATCTTTTCCAGGGGGCGTGCCGAAAAGCGGCTCAGCAGAAAATCCAGATATTCCCGGTTCTGCAGCACGCCGTAAGTAATGGTGGAGGCCAGGGCGGCCTCCTCAGCCCGCATACCGGCGCAGGCTTTTTTCAGATACAGGTCGGGCCAGGCCCCCTCCCGGCGGAAGGAGATCAGCGCCCGCAGGGCAGTTTCTCTCGCGCTCAGCATGTCAGTCTCTCCGGCTGCGGTTGGCGATCATCAGCAGGCGCAGCAGCTGTGCCAGGGCCTGGGCCAGGGCGGCCACATAGGTCATGGCGGCGGCCCGGAGCACCTTGCCGGCGCCGTCCAGCTGCTCGGGCTGCAGATAGCCCGAAGCACCCAGGGTATCCAGCGCCCGGTTGGAGGCGTTGAACTCCACCGGCAGGGTCACCAGCTGAAAGACCACTACGGCACAGAACAGCAGCACACCGGCCATGGCCAGGGTCTGGTTGCCCAAAAGCACGCCGATCAGCAGCAGCGGCCAGGACAGGGTGGAGCCGATGTTGGTCACCGGAATGATGGCGGTGCGCAGCTTGATGGGACTGTAGCCCACGGCGTACTGGACGGCGTGCCCGGCCTCGTGGGCGGCGATGCCCACGGCAGCCACGCTTGTCACATTGTAGACGCCCTTAGACAGGCGGATGGTGTTGGTTTTGGGATCGAAATGATCGGTGAGCTCGCCGGCGATAGGCTCGATGGTCACATCGTTGACGCCGTTCATCTCCAGCACCATGCGGGCGGCTTCTTCACCGGTGAGGCCGGCGAAGGCCTTGGAATACTTGGCATAGGTGCTCTTCACCCGGCTCTGGGCCCACAGGGCAAACAGGATGGCCGGCAAAAGGATCAGATAAGTGGAATCAAAATACATTTCTACACCTCTTTCGCAGGTTTAGACTGGAAATGGGGAAAAAAGTTCGCTTTTCAGCAGAAAATTTCCTCCAGCAGAGCGGCATGGCCCCGGAAAAAAGCATCGGCGGGCATCTTTTTGCCGCCGGCGCCCTGGACGGTGCCGATGCGGACGGCGCCCTCGCCGCAGGCCACTACGATGCCCTTTTTGTCATTCTTCACAATGGTGCCGGGCGCGCCGCAGGTGCCCTCGGCCTGTTCCAAGGATGCCCCGAAGAGCTTCATTTTATCACCGCCCAGGGTGGCAAAGGCACCGGGAGCGGGATCGTAGGCCCGGATGGCACAGCAGACCGCACAGGCGGACTTGGTGAAGTCGATCTTGCAGTCGGCGGTCTGGATCATGGGGGCGTAGGTGAAGCCGGTCTCGGGCTGGGGCTCGCCCTTCAGCTCTCCCTTTTCCAGCAGGTCCAGTGCCTTGACGATGGCCTCGCCGCCGATCTTTGCCAGGCGGTCGTGGAGGCTGCCGCAGCATTCGTCGGGCAGCATATCGGTGGCCACCGGCAGCAGCATGTCGCCGGTATCCAGACCGGCATCCATCTGCATGATGGTGACGCCTGCCTGGGTCTCGCCGTGGAGGATGCAGGCGTTGATGGGGCTGGCGCCCCGGTATTTGGGCAGCAGGGACGCATGGATATTCAGACAGCCGTACTTGGGGATGTCCAGCACGGCCTGGGGCAGGATGCGGCCGTAGGCGGCCACCACGATGACCTCGGGGTTCATGTCCCGGAGCTGCTGCTGGGTATCCTCACCACGAAGATTCTTGGGTTGGTAAACGGGGATGCCGTATTCCAGGGCCTTGACCTTCACGGGCGGAGGCAGCATTTTCATGCCCCGGTTCTTTGGGGTGTCCATGCGGGTGTACACGCCCACGATGTCATGACCGGCCTCGTGGAGGGCTTCCAGAGCGGCTACCGCGAAGTCGGGGGTTCCCATAAAGACGATTCTCATTCCTCGTCACCCTCGTAATCGTCGTCGTTGTCGGCAAAATCGCTGGGATCCAGATACTCGGTGACCAGCTCGGTGTACAGATGGCCGTCCAGATGATCGATCTCGTGGCAGAAAGCCCGGGCGGTGAAGCCCTCGGCGGTGCGCTCATGCCATTCGCCGTGACGGTCCTGGAACTTGACGGTAACCTGCATGGGGCGCTTGACCATGCCGTACTTGCCGGGAACGGACAGGCAGCCTTCGGCGCCGTCCTGCTCGCCCTGACGGTCGATGATCTCGGGGTTGATGATCTCCAGGAAGCTTTCGTCCTCCACCATCACCAGGGCCAGGCGGCGCAGGATGCCCACCTGGGGAGCGGCCAGACCGGCGCCGTGAGCGTCGGCAAGGGTCTCGTGCATGTCCTCCAGCAGGGTGAACAGACGGTCGTTGAAATCGGTAACGGGACGGCACTTTTTGTTCAGAATGTCGTCGCCAACTTTGACAATGTTGCGGATAGCCATAAAGGGTTCCTCCTTATAAATAGTATGGGTCAATATCGGCAGAAACCGTCAGGGTTCTGCTGCCGGGCCAGCGGTCATAGGCCGCCAGCATCCGGGACACCAGGGCGCGGCTGTTGCCTGTGGCGCGGCCCCGGAAAGAGACAGTGTAATAAAAGCGCTTGTTGAGCTTTGCGATGGGGGCGGGAGCCGGGCCCAGGACCTGGGGCTCCACATCGGGTGTCTGCTGCAGCTGAACGGACAGCGCGTCGGCAAAGACCCGGGCGGCCTGCTGTACGGTGCGCTCGTCGGCGCCGCCGAAGCGGAACACGAACTGATCGGCAAAGGGCGGCGCTTTCAGCGCCTTTCGGGTGACGATCTCCTGCTGATAAAAGGCGTCGTAGTCCTGGCTTGCGGCGGCTTCGATCACCGGATGCTCGGGGGTGTAGGTCTGGATCACCGCCCGGCCGGGCCTTGATCGGCGGCCGGCACGGCCCACTACCTGGGCCAGCAGGGAGAAGGTACGCTCGGGAGCGTGATAGTCGCCGCAGTACAGGGAGAGATCGGCCTCCAGCACGCCCACCAGGGTGACATTGTCGAAGTCAAGGCCCTTTGCCACCATCTGGGTGCCCAGAAGGATGTCGGCCTTGCCCTTGGCAAAGCTGTCCAGCAGCTTTTCGTGGGAGGTGCGGCCCTCGGTGGTGTCGGCGTCCATGCGCAGGATGCGGGCATCGGGCAGCAGCTGCTGCAGCTCGTCCTCGATGCTCTGGGTGCCCGAGCCGATGAGCTTCAGATGAGGCCCGCCGCATTCAGGGCAGACCTCGGGCAGGGGCTGGGAAAAGCCGCAGTGGTGACACATGAGGCGGCCGTTGCGGCTGTGATAGGTCAGAGCCACCGAGCAGTTTTCACAGGTGGGGATGTGTCCGCAGTCCACACAGGCGGCCATCCGGGCGCTGCCCCGGCGGTTGATGAACAGGATGGACTGCTCTCCCCTGTCCAGATTGAGCTGCAGCTCTTCCAACAGACGGGGGCTGATCCGGGAGGGATCGCCCTGGCGCAACTGGCCCCGCATGTCGGCCAGGATGGTCTGGGGCAAGGGAATATTCTGATACCGCTGGGGCAGGGACAAAAGATGGTACTTCCCTTCCCGGGCGGCGTGATAGCTTTCAACGGAAGGTGTGGCCGAGCCCAGGACCAGCAGACACTTGTCCTGCGCCGCCCGGTATTTGGCCACTTCCCGGGCGTGGTAACGGGGATCGGATTCCGATTTGTAGGTGGGCTCCTGCTCCTCATCGATGATGATGCAGCCAAGGTCATGCAGGGGGGCAAACACGGCGGTGCGGGTGCCGATGACCACCCGGGCACGGCCGTTCTGGATGCGGCAGTATTCGTCATACCGCTGGGTGGCGGTGAGGCCGCTGTGCATGACGGCCACCTGATCCCGGAAGTGCAGCCGGAACTTGTGGAGCATCTGGGGGGTCAGGGCGATCTCGGGCACCAGCAGGATGGCGTTTTTGCCCTGCTCCAGGGTGCGCTGGATCAGTTTGATATAAACCTGGGTCTTGCCGCTGCCGGTGACGCCGAACAGCAGGGCGGCTTCGGGGCTTCCGGTGTCCTGCAGGGCGCACAGGCGGTCAAAGGCAGCCTGCTGCTGCCCGTTGAGGGCCACAGGCTCCGCGACCTCGGTCTTGCCCAGGCGGGGCATACGGCTGACCTGTACCGGCTCGGACACCAGAATGCCCAGGGTCACCAGACGGCGGATGAGGGCCGGGCCCACGCCGGTGAGGTAGCAGACCTCTTTTTCGGGCAGCTGACCGGCCTGGTGGATCACCCGGAGGACGGTCTCCCGCTTTTCCTTGAGGGCGCCCTTGCCGATCTGGCCAAGGGCCTGCTCCAACGGCTGGGCCAGGCGCACCATGGTGATCTTCTTTTCCCGGACGGTCTGCTGAAACTGCTGTTTGACGGCCAGATGACCGGTTTTCACCAGCTGAGCCAGTTCCTTATTGCAGTTCTCCAGACCGCAGCGCTTGGCGATCTCGGGTGCGGTAAGAGGCTTGTCAGCGGTTTTTACCGCCTCGTAAACCGTCAGGCGCTTGCCCGACAGGCCGTCGGCAGAGGACTCCCCTGCCAGATAGGTTTCGGCTTTGCGGTTCCAGACTCCGGGGGGGAACAAGGCGTTGGCTGCCTGAAAAAAGGTACAGAAATACCGCCGGCACATCCACAGCGCCAGCGCCTTCTGCCCCGGTGAGAGCACAACGTCATCGTCAAACACATGGGCCAGGGCCTTGAGCTGACGGGGCTGTTCCGCCTCGGTCAGTTCCAGGATGATGCCCTCGGTTTTCCGATTTCCCGCGCCAAAGGGTACGATCACACGCTGCCCCTCCCGGAGGGAATCCCGCCAGGCAGAGGGCACGCTATAATCATAGGGGCGGTCTATGGAATAGACCGCCGCCGCTACCGCCACGCGGGCAACCAGAGTCTGCCCGTTCATGGCGGATTATTCTTCGATGGTGACCACAGGCACATCGTTGGCCTGCACGTTGGTGGTGTTGACGATCTTGCCGGAAATGATATCGTCCAGAGCCAGCTTGACGGGTTTTTCGGTGAGCTTGATCTCGCTCAGCTCGGCATTCTCGGCGATCTCGCGGGCACGCTTGGCGGCCACGTTCACCAGCAGGTAACGGTTGTCAACCTTTTCCAGCAGTTCGGTCATGGAAGGATGCAGCATAGTGTTTTTCTCCTTTATTTCAATCAAAAATATTATGTTCAGTTCAGGGTGAAGCCCAGATTTTCCCGCAGGCAGCGGCAGGACAGGATGATGGCCCGCAGCCGGTCGGCAGCGTCCTCCACCTTGTCGTTGACCACGATAAAGCGGAACTCGTCCATGTTGGCGCATTCCTGCCGGGCGATGGCAAGGCGCTTGCAGATGACCTCTTCGGTCTCGGTGCCCCGGCCACGAAGCCGGTTTTCCAGCTCTTCAAAGGAGGGCGGCGCGATGAACACCAGAACGGCCTTGGGCAGGCGCTTTTTCACCTGCAGGGCGCCCTGGAGCTCGATCTCCAGGATCACGTCGTGACCCTGCTCCAAGTGTTCCTCCACGGGGTCCAGGGGAGTGCCGTAATAGTTTTCGGCGTACCGGGCGTACTCCAGAAAACGGTCCTTTTCGATCAGTTCCTCAAACCGTTCCTTGGTGAGGAAATGGTAATGGACGCCGTCCACCTCCCCCTCACGGGGCTTGCGGGTGGTGGCCGACACCGAGAAGTACAGACCCTCCAGGGACTGGATGACCTGTTTGAGAACGGTGCCCTTGCCGGCGCCGCTGGGGCCGGTGATAACGAACAGGGTGCCTTTTTTATTCATCGGAATCCTCCTCTTCGGCGGCCTCATACTCCGAGCTGAGACGGTTGGCAATGGTCTCGGGCTGGATGGGCGACAGGATCACGTGGTCGGAATCGGTGACCAGCACGCTGCGGCTGCGACGGCCGTAGGTGGCGTCAATGAGCATGTTGCTTTCCTTGGCCTTGGAAATGATACGGCGGATGGGGGCCGACTCGGGGCTGACGATGGCCACCAGACGGTTGGCCGACACCATGTTGCCGAAGCCGATATTGATGAGTTTCATAAGTACTCCTTACTCCAGATTCTGGATCTGTTCCCGGATCTTTTCGATCTCGGCCTTCATGTCCACCACCGTCTTGGCGATCTGGAAGTCATTGGCCTTGGAGCCGATGGTGTTGGTCTCCCGGTTCATTTCCTGCACCAAAAAGTCCAGCTTGCGGCCGATGGCCACGGGGCTCTTCAGCATGGTATCCAGCTGGGACAGGTGGGAGCGCAGGCGGACGATCTCCTCGGTGACGTTGACCTTGTCGGCGTAGAGGGCGGCCTCCTGCAGGATACGCTGCTGGGCCAGTTCGGAGCCGTCCAGGATCTCGGTCATGCGGGCGGCGATGCGGGCGCGGTATTCCTCCACGCAGTCGGGAGAACGCCCCTCCACAAAGTCCACCGACTTTGCAATGAGGCCGGCGCGGTAGATCACGTCCTCCACCAGACGGGCGCCTTCCTTTTCACGCATGGCATTGTACTCGGTAAGGGCCTGGGCCAGAACGGCGGAAACCTCGGCCTTCAGCTGGTCGGCGTCGGCCTCTTCCTTGTTCTGCTCCATGGCATCGGGCAGACGCAGCAGGGACAGGGCGGTGACCTCGTCGGACAGGCCGTAGGTCTCGGACACCTTTTTGAGGGCGTCCACATAGCCCTGGATGACCGCCATATTGGGGGTCACCTTGATATCGGCGCCCTCCTTGGCCCGGACGGACACGAAAATGTCCACCTTGCCCCGGGCGATGGAGGCCTGGGCCTGCTTGGACACCACGTCCTCCAGATAACCGTAAATGCGGGGCACCTTGATGTTCAGATCCAGGTAGCGGTGGTTGACAGAACGCAGTTCCACCGTGATCTCCCGGAGATCGTTTTCCACTTTCACACGGCCGTAGCCGGTCATGCTTTTCAGCAACTGAATCACTTCCTAACTTATTCCAGCACTTCCACGATGGTGAAGTGCATTTCCTTATTGTTTTTCTTCATGCTGCGGGACACGTACATGCAGATGAGGATGCCCACCACAAAGGCGGCAACGCCGGCGATCACGCGGGGCGTTTCTCCCCCGGGCATCACAAAATAGCCCAGGAAAAACAGCACCAGCGGCATGAGATAAAGCATGGCGGCCAGCTTGAGGACACGGTTGGTGTCGCTGCGGACGATGACATCGTCCCCCTTCTGAGCGCCCACAAAATTGTCGGCGTCCACCATGACGATCTCGTCGGGATGGGGGCAGCCGTGACAGGTATGGCAGTCACCGCTGCAGGCCGATTTGCGCTTGACGGCCACACGGGCGGTGGTGCTGTTGACAATACGGATGACTTGTGCTTGCTGTTCCATAAAAAGCCTCGCTTTTTCGTTAATCTAAGGGGGCGTAACGGGCCATGATGGCCTCGGCCACCCGGATACCGTCCACTGCGGCCGACATGATGCCGCCGGCGTAACCGGCGCCTTCGCCGCAGGGGATCAGCCCCTGTACCGTCAGAGAATACAGATCGTCGCCCCGGGTGATGCGCACTGGGGACGAGGTACGAGTCTCCACGCCGGTAAAGACAGTATCGGCGGCGTCATAGCCGCGCAGCTTCCGTCCGAACTGGGGCATGGCCCGGCGCAGCATACCGCAGACGTTTTCGGGCAGCACATCGTCCAGCGCCCGGAACTCCCAGCCACGGGGATAGGTGGGGGTGACACGGCCCAGCGCGGTGGACACCCGGCCTTCGGCAAAGTCACCCCACAGCTGAACGGGGGCGCGATAGTCGCCGCCGCCCAACGCGAAGGCGGTCTTTTCCAGCTGCCGTTGAAAGGCGATGCCGTCCAGGGGGCCGGTGCCGAAATCCTCGGGGCCAACCGATACCACCAGGGCAGCGTTGGCGTTTTTGCCGGCACGGGCGTGATAGCTCATGCCGTTGGTGACCACGCCGCCTTCTTCGCTGGCGGCAGCCACCACTTCGCCGCCGGGGCACATACAGAAGGAGTAACAGCCCCGGTCACCTTCCCGGTGGGAAAGGGCATATTCGCCGGCGGGCAGGCCGGGCGTGCCCAGATATTTTCCGTACAAAGCCCGGTCGATGTCCTCCTGCAGATGTTCCGCGCGGACGCCCACCGAAAAGGGCTTGGCCTGTAAAAACACGCCCTGCTCCCGCAGGGTGAAGAAGCTGTCCCGGGCGCTGTGGCCGATGGCCAGCACCGCCACGTCACAGGGCAGGTCCTCCCCTTCCAGCTTGAGGCCCTGCAGGCGGTTTTCCCGCAGCAAAAGGCCCTTGGCCTGGGTCTGGAACCGCACCTGGCCGCCCAGGGCTTCCACCTCTTTGCGCATGGACACCACGATGTCCTTCAGCAGGTCGGTGCCGATGTGCGGCTTGGCCGCCTGGAGGGCGTTGTGGGGCGCGCCGTGGTCCTCCAGCAGCTGCAGCACCAGCTCGCAGCGGTTGTCGCCGATGCGGGTGGTGAGCTTGCCGTCGGAATAGGCGCCTGCGCCGCCTTCGCCAAACTGGATGTTGGAGCGCTCGTTGAGGGCGCCGCCGTCGAAAAAGGCCTTCACATCCCGGTCACGCTTGTCCATGGCGGAGCCGCGCTCCAGAACCACAGGGTGGTAGCCGTTTTTGGCCAGGATGAGGGCGGCAAAGATGCCTGCCGGGCCGAAGCCCACGATGACGGGCGGCGCGGTAAGCTTTTCCTTGCCGGAAGGCACCGGCATGAGAGCCGGCGCCCGGAGCTTTACGTGGGGATCGTTCTTTTTCCGCACAAAGGCGGCCTCGTCACCGGCCAGAGAAAGCTCCACCGAGCAGATGGCCTTCAGATCGCCGTGACGGAGATCCAGCGACTGCTTGTGCAGACAGCCCCGGAGAACGCTGTCGGGGCTCAGCCGCAATTTCTTCCTTGCGGCAGTCAAGGCTTCCTCTTCCGAAAACGGAAAAGGAAGCCTGACATCAGAAATCAAGATACTCATGGTTTTAAGGCTGGGTAGGCTCGGTGGGAGCAGTCGGATCGGTGGGCTCCACAGGAGCGTTGGGATCCACAGGCTCGTTGGGGTCCACAGGCAGGGGATTGAGGGCGTTGTCCAAAGCCTCCTGGGTCACCAGCACCTTGATGCTGGCACTCTGAGAGATATAGACTTCGTCATTGGCAATGGTCACCTGACAGGGCAGGGTGTTTTCGCCCACCACCAGATCTTCCAGTTCATAGATCAGCTCCATCTGCAGATCGGCAATGCGCAGGCCCTGCAGGATGTCGGAAGGTCCGAACAGACGGTAGGTCAGCACCTGGTTGGGATAGACGAACAGCTCGTTTTCGGGCAGGTCGTTTTCATCCAGCATAATGGTCTTCCAGTCATAGCCGTCCACCGTCAGCGTGATGGTCGCGTACTGCTGCTGGCCCTTGGCGGTGGAAACACCGTTGGGCGGCAGGATGACACGCTTGAACTCGGTGGTACCGTTGCGTACCACATCCCACAGGTCGATGGTTCCCAGGTTGATCTGGTTCAGCTCGGCAATGACTTCGGGATCACCCGACAGAGTGATGGTCTCGGGATCGATGGACACATCCACGGCAGATGCCTTGAGGTAGTCGCTGTCGTCCAGCTCCACCGTCAGAGGTACGGCGGTATCGCCCTGCAGCTGGATGGAAAGGGTGGTGGAGGGCGTCTCGGGCGCCAGATGGGCGTTGGTGACCTCTTGGTTGTTGGCATCCAGCAGACGGTAGGTCACGTTGGTCTGCAGCGATGCCGTCAGACCGCTTACGTCATAGACCACCTCGGCGGTCTTGATCTGCCGCAGGATGGTCTCGGGGCCCCGGACCACGATGGCGTCGGGGCTGGCGTTATATTCATCCACCGTCAGATTGTCGCCGGGAGTGCCGGTGAGATTCACCGAAACGGGGATGGATGCGGTGCTCATCCGGTCCACTACGATGGTCAGCTTCTGGGGCTGTTTGTCCACAATGCTGACACCTTCGCTCTTGTAGCGGGTGGGGTCCACCAGATAGGTAAGCTCATATTCACCGGGCTCGGTGATGTGGTACAGCTCGGCAGTGCCGGTCAGCAGAGAGGGATCGTTCATCAGATTGAGAAGGTCGCCGCGGCTGCTTTCTACCGTAACGGTGACTTTGTTGCTGGAACCTTCCAGAATCACAAGGCCCTTATCAGTCAGATCGCTGACGCCCTGCAGCAGCACGGGCACGTTGACCACATTGTTTCGGACAGACTGCTCATCGGTGCTGATAACATAGGCCCACAAAAGGATGGCCATCAGCAGGGACAGTGCCCGCAGCAGCACGTCGTTGTCCTTGATCCACTTCATTGCTTTGGTATTCTCTTTCAGCTTCATTTGGAAATCAACCCCCTCACACGGTCCACCAGAGTGGGCTTCTGTTCCTCTTCCTCGGGCATCAGTTTGGCGATCAGCAGGCGCTCCAGGGTCTCGGGCGCCAGATGCTGCTTGAGGATACCGCCCTCCGCCAGGGAGATACCGCCGGTCTCTTCGGAAACCACCACCGACAGGGAGTCGAAGTTTTCACTCTGACCCAGGGCCGCCCGGTGGCGGGTACCCAGGTCCTTGCTGATATTCTGCTTGCCGGTCAGGGGCAGGATGCAGCCGGCGGCGGCAATGCGGCCGTCGGCAATGATAACGGCACCGTCATGGAGAGGCGCCTTGTTGTAAAACAGATTCTTCAGCAGCTCGGCATTCACGTCGGCGTTGACGGTGGTGCCGGTGTTGATGATGTTCTGCAGGGAGTCGCCCCGCTGGAACACGATGAGGGCGCCGGTCTTGGTCCAGGACATGGAGCTGACAGCCTCCACCGTCTGCAGAATGGCGGCGTCGGTGGTCTTGGTCTCCTGCCCGCGCAGCAGGCCAAAGAGACTGCTCAAGCGCTGGCTGCCGAACTGCTCCAGCATTTTGCGCAGCTCGGGCTGAAAGATGATGACCAGGGCCAGGATTCCCACCTGCATGACGCTCTCCAGCAAATACCGCATGGTGTTCAGCCGCA
>JAFXDF010000040.1 GCA_017521295.1 Clostridia bacterium
GAAACACAAAAGTTCCGTGCTCAGTCTTCGTTTCCTGATTTTTGAAGCCTTCGAAGGATCCGAGCCTGTGCTTCCAGCAGTTTTTCCAGTTCGATCTGCGCTTGAAAACGAGATTGAGCTTCCATACAAACCTGCATTAGCGGCAGTGGATCCTTTTCCCAACACCGGATACCGTCTAGATAGGCGCTGCGCCGCTTATCGTCAAGTATAAACGGCGTAATCCCGTGGCGCAGACACTCCTTTAGCATCAGCAGACGGCCAATTCGGCCATTCCCATCATCGAACGGATGAATATTTTCAAACTGTACGTGGAGCTCCAGAATATCCTGCAGGGTGACAGTGCGCAATTTCTCGTATTCCTGACACATGGCGGTTAGATTTGTGCTGATTTCTGAAGCGGGAATTTTGATACCGGTTTTGAAGGGAACGCCTCCTGTGCGGTATACTCCGGCCTTGCTTGGCTTGAACTTGTGGCCGCAGGTATCGCTGAAGAGCATGCGGTGCCATTTGAGAAATATCGCAGGCTTCAACTTCTTCATTGCCTCGGCGAGAATCGTGTCAACACACAGAAAATGATTGCGAGCTTCGATGAAATCATTGAGTTTCATGTTCTCGTTAGTAGATAAAATCTTTCCCTTTTTGAAGAGATATTCTACGTGATTTCGCGTCAAACGATTGCTGGACATGCGATTTGAGCTGTAAGACATATTAATTTGCAGATAATTGTACAAATCTGCGTAACCGGAGCTGCGTTGCCGATGAAGCCTTCTGAGAAGTGGAGGCAAGGCTGCAGGCTCAGATTCCTCGCGATCCGGGCGAGGGGCATCGTCCGGGATAAACCAGATCCCATCATACATAACGGCTTCAGGAATGCGTTTTTCACGGCAATAGCGCCGTACCAACTGGACAGAAATGCCCCAATTCTCTGCGGCTTCCGCGACGGTGATCATACTCATTTTGACTTTTCCTTTCGACTGTTTGGATTTTCTGGCGGTTCGATGGAAACACCGCGAAACTTTTTAAACCGCGGGAAACTTTTCGTACCAGAATTAGTACCAGAATAAAAGCAAAACGTCCTGTACCAGTCGAAACGTAATGGAATTCAAAATAGCCATTCTGTGTCGTTTTGTCCAAGTATTCACATCATATTCACTTGTATGCATAACCTCATGACGATGGCATTCATGATGTCAGCGGTTCGAACCCGCATCTCAATGGCAATGATGGTGCCATCGTTGGTGGCCACGATTTTTATCCGCCTCCGAACTGCGTTTTCGTATTTCGAGATTTTCATCACGTCTGCCGATATGACACCAAAAATTCTTTGCCGCTTCTTTTCTGCTTGTATATTTTTTAATAATGTGCTATGCTTATGGTAAGGAAAATCGTCCTTTTTTCGGTATTTTATACAAGCAACGTGAAGGATCCTTATTGCCACCATATGCCAAAAGATTTTTTGCCTTCACGTCCGCAAAAGCACTTTTTTCCTGCAGTTACATACTTAAGGGAGGCTCTATCATGAACAGATCCGCCAACACAAAGAAAATCACAGGCATCATGCTGGGCTACAGCATCGCACTTCTGGTAACGGCACTGCTGGCCGGAAATCTGAGCCAGACTTTTGCCGGACTGTGGAAGATCGTCAGCTCGCCCGCCCAGCTGACCATGGACTACTTTAAGCTGGGCACCCCTGGCGGCACCTTTTTGAATGCCGGTCTGGTGGGTCTGGCCTGTGTGCTGGTGTTTTGGGTGTCCAAGTTTGAGCTGAACGGCGCAACACTCATGGCCTTTTTCCTTACCATCGGCTTCAGCTTCTTTGGCATGAATATCATGAACATTTGGCCCTGCATCTTCGGCACCTGGCTGTTCACCAAGGTCACCAAGGTCTCCTTCGCCAGCCAGGTAAATGTTGCGATCTTCTCCACCGCCCTGTCCCCCTTCGTCAGTGAGGCCATTTGCAGATACCCCGCATTTGACGGCATGGCCGGCGCTATGGTACTGAAGGTCTTGCTGGGCATCGCGCTGGGCGCCATTGCCGGTTTCCTGATGGGCATCCTGTGCCAGCACAGTCCTAATCTGCACAGAGGCTACACGCTGTACAACGCCGCTGCAGTGGCCGGATTCATCGGCGTCCTTCTGTTCGCCTTTATGTATCGCGGTACGGGCCACGAGATCCCTACCAACACCGATATTGGTGAGTCCTATGCCCTGCTGGGCAATCTGTTTGCGGTAATCACGTCGCTGTTGGCAGTGGTCTGCGGCTTCTTTATGAACGGCAAGAGTTTCCGCGGCATGGACGAGATCCTGAAGAGCACCGGCTACAAATGTGATTTCACAAAAAACGACGGCGTTGGAAAAACGCTGATCAATATCGGTCTATTCGGTCTCTTCGTTACCGGTTATTATAACCTCACCGGCGCTGCCATGACCGGCCCCACCGTCGGCTGTATCGTCTGCCTGCTGGCCATCACCCCCTGTGGCGCTCATATTTTCAATATGTTCCCCATCATGCTGGGCTATCTTCTGGCCTCTACCTTCGGCGGTTTCACCATCACCACCCAGGCCATCATCGTCGGTCTGTGCTTTGCCGGCGCGCTGGTCCCCATTTCCGGCTGCTTCGGCTCGGTGAGCGGCATTCTGGCCGGTATGGTCCACGCCTGCATGGTAACCACCATCGTTACCTTCCACGGTGGCTTCTGCCTGTACAACGGTGGTTTCACAGCAGGTATCACCGCCATTCTCCTGGCACCGGTGCTGGAATACTTCTTCACCCCCAGCCAGAAGCTGTATCTGCTCCCGAAACTGAAAAAATAATCCTTCGATCTGCACCATGGGCCTGCGCGTTCTGTCTATATCCCAACGCCGTAGGCCCATGGTCGTTTTTTCGCCGTACGGCTTTACGCCCTTCAAAATCTATGGTATACTGTACAAAAGACTGGAAGGAGGATGATCGTTATGCCGGACAGTTTATGCGGCAGCCAACATGGTTTGCCGCCTTCCTCTTTACCGCCGCAGCATATCGTCCTCTGGGGGCAGCGGGGTGTGGGAAAATCCACCCTTGCCCGTCGTCTGCTGGAGGATTGGAGTGGGCCTGTTCGCGGGTTCATCACCCGCGCTTCTCTGCCGGACGCCGATGGGTTTCGGTCCATTTACCTGCATGCCGCTGACGATCCGACGCCTATGGAGCAGACCTGCAATCGGATCGGCCGCACCAACCGCACGGAACACACCATGTGGCCGGAGGTCTTTGACGGACTGGGCGTGGAGTTGCTCCGCGCCCAACCGGGCAGTTTGATCCTGATGGATGAACTGGGCTTTCTGGAACAGGATGCCGCAGGCTTTCGCCGCCAGGTGCTCCGCTGTCTGGACGGCAACATTCCCGTTCTGGCGGTGATCAAGCACAAGACTCACATTCCCTTTTTGCAGGAGATCCGGACACATCCCCGGGTGCAGCTCTATCAGGTGACTGAGGAAAACCGGGATGATCTGCTGACTGAACTTTCTCCGCTGATCCGCAATTGGAACAGCACGCGCTGACAACTTCATATCTAACAGAATCTTCGAGCAAAAGTGCCTAAGGCCCTGTGCTATGGTACTGCGCCGGGGTGCAGGTGGAAACGCCTGTGCCTTCCGTTTTGAAAAGGAGTATTCTATGAAAAAGCCTATCCAAACCAGACAACTGGTCTTTTTAAGCCTGTGTGTCTGCGGTGGAATGATTGCCAAGCGTGTCGTCACGCCGGTGCTCAATCCCCTTACCGATCTCATCCGCTTGCCCGGCGGCGGTGCCGCTGCGGCATTTTCCCTTCTGTTCATCGTACTGGGCTGTACGGTCACCGATTGGCCCTTTGCCGCCACCCTTTCTGCGCTGGTGCAGGGGGCGCTGGCTTTTTGTCTGGGCATGACCGGCTATCAGGGTGCGTTCACCCTTCTGACCTACACCGTCCCCGGCGTTGCGACAGATATCGTCCGGTGGTTCACGCCAAAAGGCAGTGAGATCTATTTCTTTTTATCCTGCTGCCTTGGAAACCTTCTCTGTGCCATTGTTTCCAACCTGCTGGTCTTTCATCTGCGTTCCCTCACCCTGCTGCTTTGGCTGCTGGTGGCCGCCTGTTTCGGCGGTCTGGCAGGAATGCTGGGGCATCTGATCTATCGTCGGCTGAAAAAGGCCGCTGTACTGTAAGGGAGGGTTTAACGATGAAGAAAAAAATCGTCTTTTTGTTTGTAATTCTGCTGGTAGTTACCGCGCTGGTGGCGGTAGTCCACCGCATGACCCATGAAGCGCCTGCGGGTTTGGTTCTGACTGCAAACGGCGAAAGTCTGCAGATTCCTTTAACCCGGTTGGATCGGGTGGAATTTTCCGGAGAACTGGTGGATGGCAAAGGTACGGTCACCGCCCACAGCTACCGCGGGATCCTGCTGGCGGATCTGCTGCAGGAGGCCAAGATTTCCACCGAAGGTATCAGCAAGGTGCTGGCCACCTCTGCCGATCAATACACTGCAGAATTTCAGCTGCAGGAAGTGCTGGAGAATGAAACCGTCTACCTTGCAGTTGCAGCAGACGGACAACAGATCGAAGGCATTGATCCGGGCACGCCGGGCGCACAGCTGGTGGTCTTTGGCGATCCCAACAGTCGCCGATGCGTCCGTTTTCTGGCGCAAATTACCTTGGAATAACGTAATGAATGTTAAAATCCCCTAACTCGCAAAGAGTTAGGGGATTTTTTGATGTGTTTCAGCCTGTTACCCGTTGGGGACAGGTGTAAATGTTGAAGCGATCGTCCCGTGCAAACCCGATCAGGGTGATTCCCGCTTGATTGGCAATGGCACAGGCATAATCGGTGGGGGCAGAGCGTGCGATAATGGCTGCGCAGCCCATATCCGCGGCTTTTTGCGCGATTTCGCCGGCTACCCGGCCACTGAACACCAACACCGTACCGCGAGAGGGGATCTGCTGCCGGAGACAGGCACCCAGCGCCTTGTCTACAGCGGCATGACGGCTCGTATCCTCCCGTCGGACGAGGAACCGGCCGTCCTTTGCCAAGGCGGCAGTATGAACGCTGCCGGTGCGGCGGAACAGACGGGATCCTTCCTCCAATCCATTGGACAGGGCAATCACCTCTTCGGGGGTGAGGCGGCAGGCTTCTGCCGCCTCACAGCAAGGCCGGGATACAGAACGGGTAGCCACATGGAAGGTTGCACCTTCCCGCTCCATGCCGGCGATCTCGTCGCCGCTTTGGATCAGACCGCGAAACCAGAGCCATCCGGTGACAGCATCTTCAAGATCCCACGGCGAGCAGGTGATGACACCCTGATGCGCGCCATTTACCGTGATCCCACAGCGCAGTTCTTCCACCAGCTCACGGGATTCGGTGACAAATCCTTCCGGCCCCCAGACAGTGACCTGTCTTTCAACGGCTCCGCGAACTTCCTGATTGTGCATCAGCAGCAAGCGGAACAGATCTTGGAGACCTTCACGGCGCACACCTTATACTCGGGCGTGCTGGAGATGGAGTCCAGAGCATCAATGGTCAGCCAGTTGGCGCCATCCACGTAGTGGAAGGGCATCCAGACCTGGCCGGGATTGGTCTTGTCGGACACGCGGGCTTCGGCAGTGATGGTGCCGCGGCGGCTGGAGACTTCCACGATCTCGCCGTTGGAAATGCCCAGATTGGCAGCGTCCTTGGTATGGATCTCGATAAAGTTGGCGTTCTCCAGAGCGTTGATGCCCTCGGTCTTGTCGGTCATAGCGCAGGCATTGTAATGCACCAGGATACGACCGGTTGTCAGGATGAAGGGATATGCCTTGTCAGGCTGCTCGGTGGAAGGCACATACTCTGCAGGGCGGAAATAGCCCAGACCGCGGGCAAACTTGCCCACGTGCATAATGGGTGTACCGGGATGGGTGGGGCTGGTGCAAGGCCACTGGAGGCCGCGTCCGCCCACTTCCTCGCTGTCCAGACGCTTGTGGCTGATACCGGCAAAGGAGGGAGTCACAGAAGCGATTTCATCCATGATCTGAGCGGGAGTCAGGTACTCCTGCTCATAGCCCATGCGGTTCATCAGCTCGGTGAAGATCCAGGTATCGGGCATAGCCTCGCCCTCGATGGTGACCGCCTTGCGGACACGCTGGACGCGGCGCTCGGTGTTGGTAAAGGTGCCTTCCTTCTCGGCATAGGAGATACCGGGCAGGATCACGTCGGCAAGCTTGGCAGTCTCGGTCATGAACAGCTCGTCCACGACGAAGAATTCCAGATGCTGCAGGCAGTTGATGACGTGATGGGTGTTGGGATCGGTACGGACGGGGTCCTCACCAAAGAGGAACAGGCCCTTGATCTCACCGGTGAGCATCTTGGGGAAGCAATCGGTGGCCTTGATACCCACATTGGGATTCAAAGTGGTGCCCCAGGCCTTCTCAAACTTCTCCAGAACGCCTTCCTTGGTGATGTTCTGGTAACCGGGGAACTGGTTGGGGGCGGCACCCATGTCGCAGGCGCCCTGAACGTTGTTCTGGCCGCGGATGGGGTTCACACCGCAACCGGGACGGCCGATCTTTCCAACCAGCATAGCCAGGTTGGACAGCGACATAACGCCCTCGGTACCGGTATGGTGCTCGGTGACGCCCAGGCAGTACATGATGGGCGCAGCCTTTGCGGTGGCATAGATACGGGCAGCCTCGCGCAGCATATCGGGGTCAATGCCGCAGATCTCGGCAACCTTTTCGGCGGTGTAGTCCTTGACGGTCTCCTTCAGCGCCTCGAAGTTTTCGGTGCGCTCGCGGAGGAATGTCTGATCGGCCAGACCTTCCTGAATGATGATGTTCATCATACCGTTGGCAAAAGCCACGTTGGTACCGGGCTTGAGCTTCAGATGGATGGTGGCGTCGTTTGCCAGATCGATCTTTCTGGGATCGACCACGATGAGTTTAGCGCCCCGCTGAACAGCTTGGCGCACCTGCATACCCAGCACGGGGTGTGCATGTTCGGGATTGGAGCCAACCAGCAGGATGGCATCGGATTCCCGGGTAATGTCGGCAATGGTGTTGGTCATGGCACCAGAGCCCAGCGTTGTTGCCAGACCGGCAACTGTGGGAGCGTGTCAGACCCGGGCGCAGTTGTCGGTATTGTTGCTGTGGAACGCAGTGCGAACCATCTTCTGCAGCATATACACGTCCTCGTTACAAGCACGGGAACATGCAAAACCGGCAAGCGCCTCCCCTCCGTAAGAATCACGAATC
>JAFXDF010000041.1 GCA_017521295.1 Clostridia bacterium
CTGTTCGCGGATGAGCTGCATGATCTCCTGTACGGTTTTTACCATAAATTATAACTCCTTTCCGGAAGTAAAATATCTTTGTCCGGGGGCCTGCCGTGAGATCCCTCGACTTCGCTCGGGATGACAGGGCAGGGTGCAAGGGGGAACGGGCTTCGCTGGCATCCCGAGGGTCGCGCCCCCACTTTGTCATCCTGAGCGGAACGATGCCCCCACTTTGTCATCCTGAGCGGAACAAAGTGGAGTCGAAGGATCTCAGGATAAGCTCACCCTGAGATCCCTCGGCAGGCTCGGGATGACAGGGCTTTGCGCTGGGATGACAGGGCTTTGCACCGGGAGGACAGCTCAGTACGTGATGCTGCCCAGCACCACGGGGCCCCGGGCGCCGGTGGCGGCAGGCAGGTTGCCCGGCCGGCGGTTCATGGTCTCATAGCCCAGCACGGCGAAGGCCACCGCCTCTTTGCTGTCGCCGGGGAGGCCGGCGTCCTCGGTGCGGCCGATGCGGCTTGCGGGCAGCTCCTTCTGCAGCATGGCGGCAATGGCCGGGTTCCGGGCGCCGCCGCCGCAGAGCAGCACCTCATGGGGCAGGGCGGGCAGGAAGTGCTTGTAGGCCTCGGCGGTGCTCCGGGCGGTGAAGGCCGTCAGGGTGGCCAGGATGTCCTCCTTGGCGCAGCCGGCCATCTCTTTCAGATACACATCGCACCGCTGGACGCCGAACAGCTCCCGTCCGGTGGATTTGGGGGGCTTCCGGGTGAAATAGGGCTCTTCCTCCATCCATTTCTGCAGGAAGTGCTGCTGCACCTGGCCTGCGAAGGCCATCTTGCCGTCCATATCGCACCGCAGCTTTCCCTGGGTCAGCACCTCGGCGGCCCGGTCCAGCAGCATATTGCCCGGGCCGGTGTCAAAGCCAAAGGCCTGACCCGCGCCCCCGGCGGGCAGCCAGGTGACGTTGCCGATGCCGCCGATGTTCTGGACGGCACGGGACAGGGTGGGGTGGCTCAAAAGCAGGTTGTCCACAAAGGGAACCAGGGGCGCGCCCTGGCCGCCGGCGGCCATATCCCGGCTGCGGAAGTCGGACACCACGGCGATGCCGGTGCGCTCTGCGATGACGGCCGGGTTGCCCAGCTGCAGGGTGGAGGGCACCCCCTGGTCGGTGTTGGGGGGGATGTGCCACACCGTCTGGCCGTGGCTGCCGATGAAGTCCACCTGGTCGGGGGTGAGCCCGGCGGCCCGGACGGCCTCCAGGGAGGCCTTTGCGAACCATTCGCCCAGGGTGAAGTTCAGCTGGCACAGGTGGTCCACCGTGCCGGTCTCGGGCCGGAAGGCCTTGAAAATATCCTGCCGCAGCTCCTGGGTCATGGGCAGGGTGATAAAGCTCAAAAGTTCCCAGTCCAGCCGGGGCGGTGCCCCTTCCAGCCGGACGCAGGCGGCATCGATGCTGTCGGCGCTGGTGCCGCTCATCAAACCGATGCCGATCATTTGCAGGTGTCCTCCTTGTCGATGGCAGAGATCAGCTCCTCCACGATGCCCTTGCGGACACGGGCCATGGAGCGCTTTTCACGGCCGGGGTACACATCGTTGGTCAGGAAGGCAAAGGCCAGCTCCCGCTCGGGGTCGGCCCACATGCAGGTGCCGGTGAAGCCGGTGTGGCCAAAGGTCTTGCGGCCCAGGGGGAAGGTGTGGGCGTCGGTATCCAGGATTCTAAGCTGGAACATGATGCCGCGGCGATCCCAGCGGTTCATCTTCTGGAACTTGACCATGGCCTGGGCGGTCTCCTGCTTCACGATGCCGCCCTTTCCGTTGAGGGCATCCAGATAGCTCTGGGCCAGCTTGGCCACGTCGCGGGCGATGGAGAACACGCCGGCATGACCGGCCACGCCGTCCAGGAAGTAGCAGTTTTCGTCGTGGACCAGACCGTGGACCCGCACATTGCGCCACTTGCAGAACTCGGTGGGGGCGGTGTTTTCGGTCTTGGGGCCTTCGCTGACCCGGTTGTAGCCGGTGCGCTCCAGACCCAGAGGCTGGCACACCAGCTCGTCCACCAGCACGTCCAGGGTCTTGCCGGTGCGCTCTTCCATGGCGATGGCCATGAGGATCAGGCCCAGGTCGGTGTACAGAACGGTGCTCTTGGGCTCATAGGCCAGAGGCATGGTGCAGATGTGGTCAACGGCCTCTTCCCGGGTTTTGAACAGCAGGTTCAGGGTGCTCCAGCCCAGGCCGGAATCGTGGATGAGGATGTTGTACCAGGTCAGATCGGTGACGTCGGCGTAACCCAGCAGGGCGTCGGGCTGATCCTTCAGCAGGGCGTTGGCGCTGGCGCGGATCTCACGCTGACCCACGAACTTGGGGAAGGACTTGTGGATGGGCTCGTCCAGAGAGAACACGCCCTGATCGCACAGGGCCATAAAGGCGGTGCCGGCAAACATCTTGCTGATGGAGGCCACGTCAAAGCGGGTGTCCACGTTGGTTTTCTCGCCGGTTTCGGGGTTAAAGGTGCCGTAGGCGGTCTCCTTCACCATCTTGCCGTGGTGATAGACGCACAGCACGCCGCCGGGGAAGGCCTGCTCGTCGGCAAGCTTCTGAATGTGTTTGTCCAGATTGTCGAAGTTCAGCATAGGGTTCGTTCCTTTCTATGGTTACAAGGTATTTATCGTGTTGCGGTGTCATCCTGAGCGTCAGCGAAGGATCTCCCACTGACGGCGGAGATTCTTCGGCCGATGGCCTCAGAATGACAGTTATCTTACAGCTCCACGCCCTTCTGGGCGGCCACGGCGGCCAGGGACTGTGCCAGCAGCTGCTCCAGTTCCGGGCTGCGGAAGGCCTCTTCCACCGCCGTTTGGGCACGGGGGGTGCCTTCCAACTCCAACAGGCCGCAGCCGGCCACTTCGCCCTGGATCTCGGCCACCAGCACCAGCCGCAGGGGATGGGCGTTGGCCGCCGAAAGGAAGTCGTTTGCCGGCTCACCGCCGGGCACCTCCGGCAGCAGACGGCTCACCGCCTCGGCGTGACGCTCCGGGTCGGGAAACCGCAGGAACACCTGCCGTCCGTCGGGCAGGTTGTGATATTGGGGCATGTAAAACATGGTCATTCCTCCAAAACGTGTCATCCTGAGCGTAGCGAAGGATCTCCCACCCATGGCACTTGTCCTTTGACGGCGGAGATTCTTCGGCCTGTGGCCTCAGAATGACAGGATGCGTTTATTCTGTTTCATTCAGCCGCACCATGTGGATGTGGTCCTCCCACACGCCGTTGATGCGGATATACCGGGGCGAGCGCCCCTCTTCCGAAAAGCCGCACCTTTTTGCCAGGGCCAGGGAGGCGGCGTTCCGGGGCATGATGCTGGCCTCCAGCCGGTGGAGGTTCAGGCCCTCAAAGGCCAGTTCCACCATGGCCTCCAGCGCCTCGGCGGCGTAGCCCTGCCGCAGCAGGTCCCGGTCGATCTTATAGGCCAGGGTGGCCGAGCGAAAGGCCCCCCACACGATGGAGGTAAAGGCCACGCAGCCGATGGGGGTCTCCGGGTCCTCCTTGCGGAACAGCCAGTACCGCAGGCCGGTGTTTTCCCGGGCGGCCCGGGCGTCGCCCTTCAAAAGGGCCTTCTGATAGGAAACTGTGGTGAAGTCCGGGTCATAGGTGGGCTCAAAGGGCTGCAGAAAATCCCGGTTTTTCTCGTAAAAAGCCGCCGTCTTTTTGGCCAGACGGGGGTGGGCCGGCAGCAGGATCAGCCGCCGGGTCTCCAGAACGGGCAGCTTCATTTGCCTGCCCTCCACAGCCGCAGCACGTTGTCCAGGGTGTGGGAAAGGTTGTCCGCCGTGCGGGGGGCGCTGTCCTCCAGGGCCTGGGGCAGGCGGTTGATGGAAAACACCGCCGTGAGGCCGGCGTCATGCAGGGGCCCGAGGTCTCCCTCGCTGCCCCCCACCAGAGCGATCACCGGCACGCCCAGGGCCTTGGCCCGTTTGGCCACGCCGCAGACGGCCTTTCCCCGGAGGGTCTGGCCGTCCAGTCTGCCCTCGCCGGTGAAAATCAGGTCGGCCTCCTTTGCCAGCTCGTCAAAGCCTACCGCGTCCAGCAGGGTGTCGATGCCCGACTTCAGCTGTCCGCCGAAAAAGGCCGCCATACCGGCCCCCATGCCGCCGGCAGCGCCACCGCCGGGGAGGAAGAGCAGGTCCTTGCCCAGATCCTCCAGCCACCGCCGGGCCAGATGCCGCAGGCCCATGTCCAGCCGGGTCACCATCTCCTGGTCGGCGCCCTTCTGGGGGCCGAACACCGCCGCCGCCCCCGTGGGGCCGCAGAGGGGGTTGTCGATGTCGCACAGCACGGTAAAGGCGCAGTCATTCAATCGAGGATCCATATAAGTCATATCGATTTTTTCGATATCGGTGAGGTTGCGGCCCGAGGGCACGAAGGAGGAGCCGTTTTTCTCGTAAAACCGCACGCCGCAGGCCGCCGCGCAGCCGCAGCCGCCGTCGTTGGTGGCGCTGCCGCCCAGACCCAGGAGGAACTTCCGGGCGCCCCGGTCCAGGGCGTGGAGGATGAGCTCGCCCACGCCGTAGGTGGTGGCCCGCTCGGGGTTTTTCTTACTGCCCACCAGGGGCAGGCCGGCGCAGGCCGCCATCTCGATGACCGCCGTGCCGTCGGGCAAAAGGCCGTAGCTGGCCTCCATGGGGGCAAAGTGGGGGCCGCAGACCCGGGCGGTGATCTTTTCGCCGCCCAGAGCGGTGAGGAAGGCCTCCACCGTGCCCTCGCCGCCGTCGGCCATGGGCAGGGAACGCACCGCCGCGCCGGGCAGCTGCCGGCGGATGGCGCTCTCCATGGCGGCGCAGGCCTGGGATGCGGTCAGAGTGCCCTTGAAAGAGTCGGGGATCAGAAGAAAGGTGGACATCGGTGTGCCTCCTTAAAAATGCTTATAATTATAAACAGTATACCACCGTTTTCAGGAAAATGGAATAGGAATATCGGGGTTCCGCCTCTGCGGAGGCGGGGACGGACGGGCGTGACTTTCCACCGCGGGAAAGTCACCAAAGCGCGCCGGGACGATTGCGAGGCGTCCCGGACCCTCCTCGCCCACTCCTTAGGGGCGAAAACCTGCGGTTTTCTCCCCTGCCGTGGCGGCCACACCCCTTTTTCCCCCGTCCCCTGGGGGTTTGGCGGAGCGCCCATGAGCGCCCGCAGGCGCCATTTCGGAGCGCAACCGCCGAAGGCGGCTCTTAGCGCGGAGATGGGGGCCCGTATAACTTTGGTACCGTCAACGGCACCTTTCTTTTTCAAAAGAAAGGTGGGGTTGAAAGAGGGCGTCCCCTTGCGTCCGGCTTTTATCTGCGTTATAATATAAGGTACTGCAAAATAAAAAAGGAGGCTCTTTCCATGGAAGAACTCATCATCCGCGGCGGCACGGTCATCGACGGCACCGGCGCCCTCCGCTATAAAGCCGACGTGGCCGTGTCCGGCGGCCTCATCACCGCCATTGGCGACCTGTCGGGCGTCACCGCCCAAAAGGAACTGGACGCCACCGGGTACGTGGTGGCTCCCGGCTTCATCGACGCCCATTCCCACTCGGACACCGCCTTTCTCCGGGACAGCAGCGGCGCTTCCAAGCTGTACCAGGGCGTCACCACCGAGGTGTCCGGCCAGTGCGGCTCCAGCCCCTTCCCGGCCCTGCCTGAGCGGCTGAAAAAGACCACCGCCGACCTGGGCGAAAAGGACGACTGGTACTGCCGGTCCTTTGACGAATTTGTGAAGAAATTCGAGGCCTCCGACTACGAAATGGCCGTCAACCAGGCCATTCTGGTGGGCCACGGCAGCCTCCGGGCCGGCGTCATCGGCTACGAGGACCGTCAGGTCACCCCCGAAGAGCTGGAGCAGATGAAGGCCCTTTTGCGCAAGGACCTGCAGGACGGCGCCTGGGGCATGTCCCTGGGCCTGGAATATTCCCCCGGCTTTTTCGCCTCTTCCGAAGAGCTGCGGGAGCTGGGCAAGGTGGTGAAGGAGTTCGACGGCCTCATCCCCTGCCACATGCGCAACGAGGGCCTGGAGATCGACGCCGCCATCGAGGAGCTGCTGTCCGTGGGCCGCGCCTCCGGCGTCCACGTCCACGTGTCCCATCTGAAGGTGGACAACTACAAGGTCCACGGCCGCGCTCCCGAGGTGTGGGAGATCCTGGAAAAGGCCCGGGCCGAAGGGGTCAACGTCACCGCCGATATGTACCCCTTCATCGCCTCCTGCACCAGCCTCACCATCCGCTGCCCCCAGTGGAGCAAGGAGGGCGGCGGCAGCGCCGTGGTGAACTTCCTCCAGGGCCCCCGCCGCCAGGAGGTCATCGAGGGCATCCGCATCCATTATTTCAACGCCGAGCGGGCCGAGACCTGCCTGTTCAACTCCGACGGCGGCCTGTGGCCCGAGATCGTGGGCAAGACCCTGCGGTATGTGGCCGAAGAGTTGCTGCACACCACCGACTATGCCGAGGCGGCCGCCGAGGTGCTCATCCGCACCAACGCCCGTGCCGGCTGCATCTTCTTCGTCATGAGCGAGGATGACATGCTGTACTTCCTGTCCAGGGATGTGGGCATCGGCTCGGACGGCTATGCCTATTCCGGCGACCCGGAAAAGGTCCCCGGCAAGCCCCATCCCCGGTCCTATGCCGCCATTTCCGAGTTCCTGCGCCGCGCCCGGGAGCACAAGCTGTGCTCGCTGGAGGAGGCCGTGCGCCGCATCACCTCCAAGGGTGCCGACATGATCGGCATGACCGACCGGGGCCGCCTGCAGGTGGGCAAGGTGGCCGACATCACCGTGTTTGACCCCGAGACCGTGGGCCCCCGTTCCACCTATCTGGATCCCATTCAGCTGTCCCAGGGCGTCCGCCATGTGGTCATCGCCGGCGGCGTGGCCATGGAGAACGGGGAGCAGACCGGGCTGCGGGCCGGTAAGTTCCTGCGGAAGAAGTATTAAGAGCGTTTTTGAGAGAACGGTCTTTCAACCCCACCTTTCTTTTGGAAAAGAAAGGTGCCGTTGACGGTACCAAAGTTATACGGGCCCCCATCTCCGCGCTAAGAGCCGCCTTCGGCGGTTGCGCTCCGAAATGGCGCCTGCGGGCGCTCATGGGCGCTCCGCCAAACCCCCGGGGACGGGAGTTCTTACCGAAAGGGAAGCCCTCCGGCGCTTGAGGAGTCGCCAGGGGTCTGGGGCGCATCGAAACGCCCCAGCGGGCTTTGGGTACTTTCGCCCGGACGAAAGTACCACCCGCCGTCCCCGACCCCGCAGGGTCGGAACGCTCCGCATGAATGTTATAAAAATATGAAAAATTACAAGGAGTAATCAACCTATGAACAAGCAACTGCTGGAAACCGCCCGCGACGAAAAGGGCCGTTACCTCATCACCGCCCTGGTCAGTCCCGAAGATTTCTCGGTGGCTCTGGAGGCCGCCTATCAGCTGTGCAAGCCCCAGCTGGAGCTGGAGGGCACCCCCAAGGGCCAGGTCACCCGGGAACAGGCCGAGGAAGCCCTGGGCCAGGAGTTCTTCTATCCCCAGGCCGCCCAGCAGTGCTGTGCCCAGGCCCTGGAGGAGATCTGCGCCGAGGAAGGCTATGACGTGGTGGGCTATCCCGACATCACCGCCTGCTCCACCGGCCCCGAGGGCCTCCGGTTCACCGCCGCCTACGATCCCTATCCCCAGGTGAAGCTGGGCGACTACCGCAAGATCAAGGTGCACATTCCCATGCCCGAGGTGGAGGAGTCCGAGCTGGATCTCCTGCTGGAGGAATACGCCCGCCGTGCCGGCAAGGAATCCCCCCTGTACCGCCCCGCCCGGAAGGGCGACAGCGTGCGCCTGGACCTGGAGGGCACCATGGACAGCGGCGAGCCCATCCCCGGCGGCCACGCCGAGGACTACGTGCTGGTGCTGGGCAGCAAGACCTTCCTGCCCCAGCTGGAAGAGGGCATCGAGGGCATCCGCACCGGCGAAAAGCGGGACGTCCACGTGACCTTCCCCAAGGATTACGCCGCCGAGCTGGCCGGCCGCTCGGGCACCTTCCACGTCACCGCCAAGCTGGTGTTTCAGCTGGATGCGCCCCAGGTCAACGAGGCCTTTGCCCAGGAGTATTTTGACTGCGACCTGAAGACCCTCCGGGCCGGCGTCCGGGAGAGCGTCCTGCAGGACAAGCTGGACCGCCGCCGTGTCCAGGTGGAGGACCAGGTCCTCACCCAGGCCGCCGGTCAGATGGACTGTATGCTGCCCGAGAGCATGATCCAGAAGGAGATCGACCAGCTGACCCTGGAGTTCTGCAAGCGCCTGGACAGCCAGGGCAGCTCTCTGGAAAAGTATCTGGAGCAGATGCAGATGAGCGAGGCCGACTTTGACCAGACCGCCCGTTCCAGCGCCGTCCACCGCCTGCGCCGTGATGTGCTGCTCCGGGCCATCGCCAAGGCCGAGAACATCACCTTCACCCAGGAGGACCTGGACAAGACCGCCGAGTTTTTGGCCGGTCAGTACGGCGCCACCCTGGAGGCCGTGAAGGAAGGCCTCACCCGGGAGATGCTGGAGCGGGAAGCCCTGCGCCAGGCCGTGGTGGACCTCATCGTCGGCGCGTAAACCAAAACAAAAAAGCACCCGAAAGGGTGCTTTTCTTTTTCCGGTGAGTCTTGTCATCCTGAGGAGCGAAGCGACGTGAGGATCTCAGGGTAAGCGCAACCTGAGATCCCTCGGCAAGCTCGGGATGACAGGGTTTTCTGCTCGGGATGACAGAAAACTTTCGTCCCCGCCGGGGGTTTATCCCTCCGCCAGGGTTTTGATGTCCCGGCCCCATTCGCTGTAGAGCAGACACACCCGGCCGATGCCCGCCCGGCGGATGCGTCCCAGCTTTTCGGCGGCGGTGGAGAGGTCGTCAAACAGCACGAAGCGCACCGCCCCCTCCCGGCGGTAGGTGAAGTATTTGCAGCACAGGGCGCTGTCAAAAAAGCACTGGGCCCGGTGCTCCTCCACCAGTTGCTGAAAGGTGGCGGGGGAGAGGGCCTCCCCCTCCGGGTCCCCTGCGGGCATGGCAAAATCCCGGCAGGCGCGCACCAGGTCCAGACAGAGGTTTTCCCGGCCCCACCGGGCGCACAGGGCCTCCAAAAGGCTGTCAAAGCTGCCGCCGCTCACCGCCGCCGGGCAGATAATGACCGCCCCCGGCCCTGCCGCCGGGGCCAGCTCCTCGGGCATCCAGAGGGGCACCTGCAGCCGCCGCAGGGCGGCGCAGAGGGCCTCCAGCCGGGGCCAGTGCTCCCCCGGCACCGAAAGGTCCAGCACCGCACCCTCCAGCCCCCGGCGGGCACATTCGGCCTGGATGTCCCGGGCCACCCGGTCGGGCTGGCAGGTTTCCAGCCCCGGGGCCTCGTAAAGCCCCAGCAGGCCGCCCCGGCCCGGCGGACTGATCCGGGCCCGCTGAAGGGCGCCGTTTTCCCCGATGCGGTAAAACAGCCCCAGACAGGGCAGTCCCAGACTTTGCGCCGCCCCCACATCCCGGGCGGTCACCGCGGCAAAGACTTTGGTTTTTTCCTGGTTCATGGCCTCACCCCTTGTCAGTTTGGCAAAAAATGTGGTACAATATCATAATTCAGGAAGGCTGTCATTCTGAGGCCTCCGGGCCGAAGAATCTCCCATCTCCGGCGGAGATTCTTCACTGCGTTCAGAATGACACCTCTGATGAGTATCCTATTCCCACAGGAGGGAACCTATGCCTTTGCCCTTGCCTTACCCCAACCTGTTCCTGCCCGACGTGACGTGCATCACGCCGGAGCGTCTCCGCGCCCTGGGGGTGTCCGGCCTGCTGCTGGACATCGACGGCACTTTGATGCAGACCCGGGACGCCATGCCCCGGCAGGCCGTGCTGGACTGGATGCGGGAGCTGGAGCAGGAGGGGTTCATCCTCTATATCCTGTCCAACAACAAGCACCACCACCGGGTGAAGGCCTTTGCCGAAAAAGTGGGCCTGCCCTGGCAGCATCTGGCAAAAAAGCCCGGGCTGGCGGGCTTCCGGGAAGCCGCCCAAAAGCTGGGCCTGCCCCCGGAACAGCTGGCCATGGTGGGGGACCAGACCTACACCGATATGCTGGGGGCCCGGCGGTTCGGCTGCAAGGGCATCCTGGTGGAGTCCACCGACACCTACCTGTGGTATTTTTGGCCCCGGCGGCTGCTGGAGCTGCCCTTCCGGAAAGAGAGACCGTAACCATGGAACAGAGAGCATTATTTGGCCCTGCGGGCAACAGCGACAGCTTTACCAAAGCATACAAAGGCAGCGTCCACGCCCCCAAGTGGCTGAAAGAACTGGGGCTGGACTGTTATGAATACCAGTGCGGCCGTGGGGTCAACATCGGCGAGGACACCGCCCGGGCCATCGGAGAGGCCGCCCGGGAGCAGGGCATCCGCATGTCCCTCCACGCCCCCTACTACATCAATCTGTCGGGGGACAGCCGGGAGCGCGTGGAGAAAAACTGCGAATACATCGTCAAGTCGGCCCGGGCCTGCCACTGGCTGGGGGGCGACCGCATCGTGGTCCACTGCGGCGGCCTGTCGGGCATGGAGCGGCAGGTGGCCCTGGAGCACACCCTGCTCAACCTGCGGGAGGCTCTGAAGGCCCTGGAAAGTGAGGGGTTGGACCATGTCCGTATGTGCATCGAGACCATGGGCAAGGTCAACGTCCTGGGGGACCAGGAGGAGGTCTGCACCATCTGTCAGATGGATGATCGGCTGCTGCCCTGTATCGACTTCGGCCACCTCAACGCCCGGAGCCAGGGCGGCATGTACACCGAAGAGGATTTTGCCGCCCTGCTGGACCTGCTGGAAAACCGGCTGGGGCAGGAGCGGGCAAAGCACTTCCACGCCCATTTCAGCAAGATCCAGTACGGAAAGGGCGGCGAGATCAAGCATCTGACCTTTGCCGACACCGAATACGGCCCGGAGTTTGCGCCCCTGGCCCGGCTGCTGGCCCGGCGGGAGCTGAGCCCCCGCATCATCTGCGAGTCGGCAGGCACTCAGGCCGAGGACGCCGTCCTCATGAAAAAGATGTACGAGGCGAGCCTCGTGCGATAAAGGCCGAAGGATTCCAACCCTGCGGGGTCGGGGTGGCGGGTGTGACTTTCCACCGCGGGAAAGTCACCAAAGCGCGCCGGGGGGTTCCGAATCCCCATCTCGGCCTAAGAGCCGCCTGCGGCGGTTGGCCTCGAAACAGCGCTGCGGCGCTAGCCTCACCCCTAACGGCTCCTCAAGCGCCGGAGGGCTATCCTTTCGGGAAGCTTTGTAGGGGCCGATGCCCACATCGGCCCGTTTCGCCGGGCGTAGGCGCCCGCATCCCTCTTCGCGAGCAAGGTGCGTATATCCACCCTCGTAACGACAAAACAATTTTTACCATACAGGAGGTCAACCTATGGAACGACTGAACAAACTTGCCGCCATGGCAAAAGCCAACGCCTGCGGCGGCGTCCTCATCACCGAGGCCGAAAACCTCTGCTACGCCACCGGCTTTGTGGGCCTGGAGGGCATGGTGCTGGTCACCGCCGACGGCAAGGGCTACTGCTTCACCGACTCCCGCTACATCGAGGCCGCCGAAAAGGCCGTCAGCCCCTGGGGCTACCAGGTCATCCAGCCCGATGTTTCCTATCCCCAGTGCGCCCTGCAGGTCTGCCGTGAAAACGGCATCGACAGCCTGCTCTTCGAGGACCAGGATATGACCGTGGCCACCCACGCCCGGTTCGAAGCCGCCCTGGAGGGCGTCAAGCTCATTCCCGCCGGCGAGGCCTTCTCCGAGACCCGCGAGGTCAAGGAAGAGATCGAGGTGGAGCGCATCGTGGCCGCCCAGCGCATCGCAGAAAAGGCCCTGGAGGAGATCCTGCCCCTCATCAAGCCCGGCGCCGTGGAGCGGGAAGTGGCCGCCGAGCTGGACTACCGCATGGCCCGTCTGGGAAGCACCGGCGTGTCCTTCCAGACCATCTTTGTGTCGGGCGCCAAGAGCAGTCTGCCCCACGGCACCCCCGGCGACAAGAAGATCGAGGCCGGCGACTTTGTCACCATCGACTTCGGCGCCATGGTGGGCGGCTATCACAGCGACATGACCCGTACCTTTGCCGTGGGCTTCGCCACCGACGAGATGAAGAAGGTCTACGACACCGTCCTCCGGGCCCAGCTGGCCGGCATCGAGGCCCTTGCCGAGGGCGTTCCCGGCTCTCAGGTGGACAAGGCCGCCCGCGATATCATCGAGGCCGCCGGCTACGGCAGGTATTTCGGCCACGGTCTGGGCCACAGCCTGGGCCTCAACATCCACGAAAATCCCCGGGCCGCCAAGACCTATCACCGCCCCTTCGTGCAGGGCAACATCATCACCATCGAGCCCGGCATCTATCTCCCCGGCAAATTCGGCGTCAGAATCGAGGATATGGTCTATCTGGCCGCAGACGGTAAGCGAAATCTTACCCTGGCTCCCAAGGAATTGCAGATTCTGTAAGGAATTCCTTGCAATTTTCCATATTATCGTGTAAACTACCCTTGATAAGCATATAATAAAATTTTAGGAGGCCTATATACTATGATCACTGCAGGCGATTTCAGAAACGGCAAAACTTTTGAAATGGACGGCCAGGTGTTCCAGGTCGTGGAATTCCAGCACGTCAAGCCCGGTAAGGGCGCCGCTTTCGTCCGTACCAAGTACAAGAACGTCATCACCGGCGCTGTCGTTGAGCGTTCCTTCAACCCCACCGATAAGTTCGAGGAGGCTGTCATCGAGCGCCGTACCATGCAGTACCTGTACGCCGATGAGAACCTGTATTACTTCATGGACATGGAGACCTACGAGCAGGAGCCCATCAACGAGGATAAGCTGGGCGACGCTTTCAAGTTCGTGAAGGAAAACATGGAGTGCAAGGTCCTGTCCTTCAAGGGCAGCGTCTTCGGCGTGGAGCCCCCCATGTTCGTTGACCTGGAAGTCACCGCCACCGAGCCCGGCGTCCGCGGCGATACCGCCACCAACGTCACCAAGCCCGCCACTCTGGAGACCGGCGCTGTTGTCCGTGTCCCCCTGTTCATCAACGAGGGCGAGAAGATCCAGATCGACACCCGTACCGGCGAATATCTGGGCCGCTCCAAGGAGTAAGATGTCTGTCAAACGAACCGCTTCGCTGGGTTCGTTTCGACAATTTGGCCCCGGCTTGCCAGCCGGTTTCACCGATTTTTTGCGAAAAATCGGCGGGTCACGGTGTTTTTCCCCGGCGCATGTCCGTGGAAAAACATCTCATAGAAAAGTCTGCACTGCGTGCTGACTTTTGCAACGGTTTACCCACTTTTTTCACCTCAAACGAGGAAAGGAGATTTTGATTATGACCATTACCGAGAAAACCGCTTATCTGAAGGGTCTGCTGGAAGGCATGGCCATCGACCAGGCTACCAACGAGGGCAAGCTGCTGGCCGCCATCATCGACACGCTGGATGACATCGCTCTGGCTGTTGCCGATCTGGACGACGAGGTGGGCGCCATCAACGACGAGATGGACATGATGGAAGAATCTCTGGATGCCATCGACGAAGCTCTGGACGACGTGGAAGACGCTCTGGATGCCATTGACGAGGATCTGGACGACATGGACGACGAGCTGGAAGAGATCTTCGAGATCCTGGAACTGGACGACGAAGACGACTACGAGGACGAAGACGACGAGGACGAGGACGACGAAGAGCTGGAGGATGAGGATCTGTACCAGCTGGTCTGCCCCACCTGTGAAGAGGAGATCATCGTGGACGAGGACGTGCTGGCCAAGGGCAGCATGAAGTGCCCCGCCTGCGGCGAGGACCTGGAGTTCGATCTGTCCGAGCTGGTGGACGAAGTCGAGGACGAAGAATAAGTTTCTGCATCCTGCGGGGGCCACGGACAGTGGCCCCCGTTTTCACTTTCCCCCACGGGGGACGGTCTTTCAACCCCACCTTTCTTTTGAAAAAGAAAGGTGCCGTTGACGGTACCAAAGAAAACCTTGCGGGGGACCGGTCCCCCTGCGCCCCCCGACCGCTACTCAGGGGGTCTGCGGACCCCCTGGGCGCTCCGCCAAACCCCCGGGGACGAGGGTTCTTATCGAAAGGGAAGCCCTCCGGCGCTTGAGGAGTCGCCAGGGGTCCGGGGCGCATCGAAACGCCCCGGCGCGCTTTGGTGACTTTCCCGCGATGGAAAGTCACACCCGTCCCTCTCCGCGCCCGCAGGCGCGAAATCCGTTTGAATCTTCCTTAGGAGGTTTTTCCTATGCCCAAAGCCTATATCGCCATGTCCGGCGGCGTGGACAGCTCGGTTGCTGCCCTGCTGATGAAGCGGGCCGGCCACGACATCACCGGCGTCACCCTGCGCCTCCACGACCTCCAGGGCTGCGGCAGCGCCGACGACGCCCAGGAGGCCGCCTCGGTCTGTGCCCAGCTGGGGGTGCCCCATACCATCTGGGACGGCCGGCCCCGGTTCCGGGCCAGCGTCATGGACCATTTCGCCCACAGCTATCTCCAGGGCCGCACCCCCAACCCCTGCATCAACTGTAACCGCTATCTCAAGTTCGGTATGCTGCTGGACAAGGCCCTCTCCGAGGGGGCCGATCTGGTGGTCACCGGCCACTATGCCCGCATCGAGCGGGGTGAAAACGGCCGCTGGCTGCTGAAGAAGGGCCTCTCCGAGCAGAAAGACCAGAGCTATGTGCTCTATAATCTGACCCAGCACCAGCTCTCCCACATGTTCCTGCCCCTGGGCAAGTACACCAAGGAGGAGATCCGGGACATGGCCCGGCAGGCCGGCTTTGCCAACGCCGACAAGCCCGACAGCCAGGACATCTGCTTTGTCCCCGACGGGGCCTACGCCCGGTTCATCTGGGACCACACCGGCCACAGCCCCGAGCCCGGCGATTTCATCGACATGGACGGCTGCATCCTGGGCCGTCACGGGGGCATCGAGTGCTACACCATCGGCCAGCGCAAGGGCATCGGCATCTCCGGCCGGCACCCCTATTATGTGGTGGCCAAAAACGCCGACCGCAACACCGTCATGCTGGGGGAGGACGAGGACCTCTACCGGGACGAGCTGTACGCCGACGACCTCAACTGGATCGCCTTTGAAAATCTGAAGGAGCCCATCCGCTGCGCCGCCCGCACCCGCTATCACCAGCCCGAGACCCCCTGCACGGTGTACCCCCAGGGCGACCGGGTCCGGGTGAAGTTCGACAAGCCCATCCGGGCCATCACCGCCGGACAGGCCGTGGTGTTTTACAACGGCAACACCGTACTGGGAGGAGGCTGCATCCTGTGAGCCTGCCCGTGAAAGACAGCCGCACCGCCCTGCTTTTGGGGGAAGAGGGCGTCAACCGGCTGAAAGGGGCCTTTGTTGCCGTGTTCGGCATCGGCGGCGTGGGCGGCTTTGCCTGCGAGGCCCTGGCCCGGGCCGGGGTGGGCCGCCTGCTGCTGGTGGACGATGACACCGTCAGCGAAAGCAACTTAAACCGCCAGATCGTGGCCCTGCGGAGCACCATCGGCCGCCCCAAGGTGGAGGTCATGGCCCAGCGCATCCGGGACATCGACCCTACCATCGTGGTGGAGACCCGGCAGTGCTTTTTTGAGGAAAGCAACGCCGATTCCTTTGATTTTTCCGCCTTTTCCTATGTGGTGGACGCCATCGACACGGTGAGCGCCAAGGTGGAGCTCATCTGCCGGGCCAAAGCGGCCGGCACCCCCATCATCAGCTGCATGGGGGCCGGCAACAAGCTGGACCCCACCAAGTTTGTGGTCACCGACCTTGCCAAAACCGACACCTGCCCCCTGGCCCGGGTGCTGCGCCAGCGCCTGCGGAAAAAGGGCATCCAGCACCTGCAGGTGGTCTACTCCACCGAGCCGGCCATGACCCCGCTGGAGATCATTGAGGATGGGGGCCGCCGCCAGCTGCCCGGCAGCGTCAGCTTTGTGCCCTCGGCGGCAGGCCTTGTGGCCGCCGGGGCGGTCATCCGGGCTCTGGCACTGGAAGAGAAGGAGGAAGCTTTATGATCCTGGAACTGAAACAATATGTGGTGGACGCCTTCACCGAAAAGGTGTTTTCCGGCAACCCCGCCGCCGTGTGCATTCTGGACCGGTGGCTCCCCGAGGCGGTCATGCAGAAGATCGCCGCCGAAAACTGCCTTTCCGAGACCGCCTTCGCCGTGAAGGAAGGGGAGGGCTACCACCTGCGCTGGTTCACCCCCGGCTGTGAGGTGGGCCTTTGCGGCCACGCCACCCTGGCCACCGCTTATGTGCTCACCCGGTTTTATGAGCCGGAGGCCGAACGTCTGACCTTCACCTCCCGGGCGGGCCTCCTTACCGTCACCCGGCAGGGGGAGCGGTTCTGTCTGGACTTTCCCGCCGCCCGGCTGGAAGCGCAGGAGCTGACCGCCCGGATGGAGGACATGCTGGGCCTTACCCCGGTGGAGACCTTCATCGCCTCTTCGCTGATGTTCGTGCTGGAGCGTGAGGAGCAGGTCCGGGATTTCAAGCCCGATTTTGCCAAAATGCTGGCCCTGCCGGAGGGCACCGGCGTGCTCATCACCGCCCCTGCCGACGACAAGGAGCGGTTCGACTTCGTCTCCCGGTGCTTTTTCCCCAAGCAGGCCATCAACGAGGACCCGGTGTGCGGCTCGGCCCACTGCCGGTTCACCCCCTACTGGGCAAAGCGCCTGGGCAAGGCCAATCTGGTGGGCCATCAGCTGTCCGCCCGGGGCGGCGTCCTCCACTGTGAGGACCGGGGAGACCGGGTGCTCATCAGCGGCACCGCCGCCCTCTTCAGCGAGGCTACCATCCACGTCCCCGTAGAGGAATAAAGGAAAACACTGTCATCCTGAGCGAAGCGAAGGATCTCAAGGCAAGCTCGCTATGAGATCCCTCGACAGGCTCGGGATGACATTTTTTTGCGCTTTTTTAGAAAACTCTGCCACCAAACCCGCCTTTTTTACGGCATATAGGGTGAAAAGGCCTTTTGAAACCAACCAAAGGAGGTGACCGCCGTGGACAATGAAGGCATCGTTTCCCTGTTTTTCGCCCGGGACGAAAACGCCATCCGGGAGGCCCGGCAGGCCCATGGCCGCGCCCTTGCCGCCCTGGCTCTGCGGATCTTGGGAGACAGCCGGGACGCCGAAGAGTGCGTCAGCGACGGCCTCTTCCGGGCCTGGAACACCATCCCGCCCCAACAGCCCCGGGACCTGGGGGCCTTTCTGGCAAAGATCGTCCGGGGTCTGGCCATCGACCGGCTCCGTGCCCGGGAGGCCCAAAAGCGGGGGGCGGGGGAGTACTGCCTGTCTCTGGAGGAACTGTCTGAGTGCGTGGGCGGCACCGACACCGCCTTTGAGCAGGGGGCCCTTACTGAGGCCATCGGGGACTATCTGCGGAGCCTTTCGCCCCAGGCCCGGTGGATCTTTCTGCGGCGGTACTTCTGGTTTGAGCGGGTGGAGGACATCGCCCGGGCGGGCGGCTTCACCCAAAGCAAGGTAAAAAGCACCCTTTCCCGGGCCCGCAAGGGCCTGCGGGAACATCTGGAAAAGGAGGGTTTCGACCTGTGAAAACCGAAAATATCCTGGACGCCATGGGCGCTCTGGAGGAATCCATGCTGATGGAATCCCTGCCCCAAAAGCGCCGCAACTTCCGCCCGCTGGCGGCGGTGGCCATCCTGGCCGCGGCGCTGTGCGTCACTGCCGGGGCGGCATACCTCATCGCGCCCGCCATCGTTCCCAAGGGTGACAGGCAAATGGTGCAGATGGAGTACGGTGGGGTGGACTGGCCCGAGGGGAAAGCGGAGGAACTGCTTGCCCGGGCGGAAAAACAGCGGGCTGTCAGCAAAATGCCGCTGACCCGATTTGACAGTCTGGAGGAAATGGAGGCCGATCTGGAGCTGGAACTGTTGGATAATGACTTGCGGACCCAGGAGCAGTGCCACTATCAGGTTTTTGGAAATGCGAACTCACGGATCGACATTTTTGTGTATTATTATCCGTGGGACGGCAACGCGGTCAGCCATGATGCCGGCGACCTGCGTGTGTCCATCATGGCCTATGTGAATCCCGCCGCCGGAGAAGGCATCGGGTGGGTCTTACCCCAGAAGAAGGTCACCGAGTGGACACAAACCTCGGTTTACCAGATGACCCATCTGGACACCGCCGCCCGTATCTACTGCGACAAGGACGGGGCCCAGGCCTGGTTTGTCAAGGACGGCATCGGCTATGAGGTATCCTGCCGGGGCGGCGTGCAGGTGATGCAGATGGTCCTGGACAGCTTCCACTACTAAAAAGGCTCTGTCATCCCGAGCCGCGATCTCTGTCATCCATCTCCGCGCCAAGAGCCGCCTTCGGCGGTTGCGCTCCTCAGGATGACAAAGCAGGCGCATTTCCTGTTGCACCCATTCTCCTCCTGTGGTATACTATTTCCATCTATCCGCTTTTTTGTTTTCCCACAGGAGGTGCTCCTTTGAAATACCGCAGAATCATCGCCGCCGCCCTGGCGGCCTTCACCCTGTTCACCGGGGCCACGGCCTTTGCCGCCGGCACGGCCTCCGACCCCCTGGTGACCAAATCTCAGCTGAAATCCATCTTCACCACCCCTCTGGAGGACTATCTGGACACCGTGTTCAACACCCTGGAGGCCTCTCTGGAGACCAAGACCCTGGGCCTGCAGGAGGCGGCCGAAAGCTACGCCCGCAAGCAGGTGGCCGCCGCCTATGCCGAAGCCCTCACCGAGGCCGTTCTGGAAAAGGTGGCAGAGCTCAGAAGCGCCGAGATGACCACCCTCACCGCCGGCATGACCCAGCGCACCCTGAAAAAGGGCGACGTGGTCACCGGCCCCGCCGGCTCATCGGTGATGTTCGTCACCGGCCAGGGCAAGGTGGTTGGCCCCGCCGGGTCTGAGATCATCAACATCACCGCCGGCTCCACCCGCCAGCCCGGCCCCGCCATCCGGGAGGGTATCCTCTATATGATGGTGGCCGACAACGGCAGCGGCATCGAAGTCACCTCCGACACCGCCACCGTGCTGCTGAAGGACGGCGCCCGGGGCGGCTATGAGCTGCAGTACCAAGGCTATGCCGACGCCCTCAACCTGTTGGGGCTCTTCCGCGGCACCGACGCCGGCTATGAGCTGGAGCGCAGCCCCAGCCGTCTGGAGGCCCTTATCATGCTCATCCGCCTGCTGGGCGAGGACAGCGACGCGCTGGCAAACGACACCGTCAGCCCCTTCCTGGACCTGTCCGACTGGGTGGACGGCAAGCGCTATGTGGCCTACGCCTACCGGATGCGCTATACCAACGGCACCGGCCCCACCACCTTTGGTCCCAACCAGGTCAGCGCCCTGGAGCAGTATCTGACCTTTGTGCTCCGGGCCCTGGGCTATCGGGACGGGGTGGACTTCCAGTGGGACAGCACCTGCCGGGACCTGGCCCTGGACATCGGCCTGCTGAACGAAAGCGAGCTTGCCGCCATCGCCCGGGACGGCTTCCGCCGGGACCATGTGGTGGCCATCTCCTACCGGGCCCTGGACTGTGAGCTGCAGGACGGCTCGGGCGATATCCTTTCCCACCGGCTGGTGGACCTGGGCGTGGTCAACGAGGACCTGCTGCGCATCTCCAAAGATTTCATCCGCTAACCCAAAGACCCGCCGCCGCCGCGGCGGGCCTTTTTCTGCCCGTCACACTTTGCACCCGGCAGAATAGAATGGAGTGAGAAATCTTTCAAGGAGGGAACTTCTTCTATGTACGCCAACTGCAACAACAACTGCAACTATAACCCCTGTATCCGCAACGGCGGCTGGTTCGGCAACTACCAGGCCTTCTGGATCATCGTGGTCATCGCCATCGTGGTTATCTGGGTACATTACGGCGCCAATTCCTGGGGCGGCAACTGCTGCTGTCAGCCCATGAACTGCGGCTGTGAGCACGACTGCAACCCCTGCTGCTGAGGCAGGCACATAATCGAAAGAGCGGCCTTTTGGCCGCTCTTTTTCGTTTTTTAATTGATTTTTTCGAAAATATTTGATTATTTTTGAGAAAAAGCGAAGCGGGGGTTTACATTTTCGACATAATTTGTTATGCTGAAAAGGTCAATGATCGGCCGGCGTGAGAAAGCCGGTACTTTTTTGTTATGAGGTGTTTGTATGTCCAAGAAAAAGCTGACGCTGCCCGTGCAGATCGTCATCGCCCTGATCGCCGGTGTGGTCGTGGGTCTGATCTGCTACTTTGCCGGCGTCCCCGAGTTCACCACCAACTATCTGAAGCCCTTCGGTACCATCTTCGTGAACCTGCTGAAGTTCATCGTGGTTCCCGTGGTCCTGCTGTCCATGATCGAGGGTATCGTCTCCATGGGCGACATGAAGAAGGTGGGCTCCATCGGCTGGAAGACCGTTGCCTTCTTTATGTGCACCACCGCCATCGCCTGTGTGATCGGTCTGGTGCTGGGCAATATCTTCAACGGCGCCGGCCTGTTCCCCCAGCTGCAGCTGGCTGAGGGCGCTACCTGGGAGGGCGCTACTTCCTCCAACTTCATGGATACCCTGGTGGGTATGTTCCCCTCCAACATGTGGGATGCCTTTGTGAAGGCCAACATGCTGCAGGTCATCGTCATCGCCCTGTTCCTGGGCGGTTCCATCCTGGCTGCCGGTGAGAAGGCCAACCTGTGCAAGGATTTCGTTTCCTCTGCCTATGCCGTCATCGAGAAGCTGATGAACTTCATCATCAGCCTGTCCCCCATCGGTGTCTTCACCATGATGGCCTGGGTCGTGGCTACCCAGGGCGTCAACATCCTGGGCTCTCTGGCTCTGGTCCTGCTGTGCGCCTACATTGCCTACGCCATCCACGCCGTCTGCGTTTACTCCTTCGCTGCCAAGGCTTTCGCCGGCGTCAGCCCCCTGAAGTTCTTCAAGGGCGCTTTCGCCGCCATGATCTTCGCCTTTACCTCCACTTCCTCTGCCGCCACTCTGCCCGTGTCCAAGGACTGCGCCAAGAATCTGGGTGCCGATGAAGAGATCTCTGCCTTCGTCCTGCCCCTGGGCGCCACCATCAACATGGACGGTACCGCCATCTATCAGTGCGTTGCCACCATCTTCCTGGCCACCTGCTGCGGCATGAGCCTGACCCTGGGTCAGATGATCACCGTGGTCGTCACCGCCACTCTGGCCTCCATCGGTACCGCCGGTGTCTCCGGCGCCGGCATGATCATGCTGGCCATGGTGCTGCAGGCCATGGGTATCCCCGTTGACATGATCATGATCATCTACGGTGTGGACCGCCTGTTCGATATGGGCCGTACCTGCCTGAACGTCACCGGCGATATCTCCGGCGCCCTGTGCGTTTCCGCCTGGGAAGCCAAGAAGGCCGCCAAGAAGTAAATCTTCCCCAAAAAGCAAAAGACCACCCCAACGGGGTGGTCTTTTTTTGCACTTTGTCTTGACATCCAATTGTGAACAAGATAAAATATAGTTTAACATGGCTATCCATGTACTTTCATTAGGAGGATACTACAATGCAGATGCCCATCTGGCTGGCTGCGTTGTTGATCGTTATCGCCCTGGCCGTCGGTGCCGTGGCAGGTTATCTTTACCGTAAGAAACTGGCTGAAAAAGAGATCGGCACCGCCGAAGAAGAAGCCAAACGTATCATCAACGAAGCAATCAAGTCCGCAGAAGCCAAAAAACGCGAATCTGTCGTGGAAGCCCGCGAAGAAATTTTCCGCGCCAGATCTGAAAACGAGCGGGAATGCAAGGAACGCCGCGCCGAAGTCCAGAAGCAGGAGCGCCGCATCCAGCAGAAGGAAGAGACCCTGGAGCGCAAGCTGGAAGCCGCCGAGCAGAAGGACGAAAAGCTCACCCAGAAGCTCAAGGCCCTGGAAGAGCAGAAAGCCGAACTGGAGACCCTCAAGAACAGCCAGCTGCAGATGCTGGAAAAGATCTCCGGCCTGACCGTGGAAGAGGCCAAGGCCCAGCTGATCTCCCAGGTGGAGAGCGAGGCCAAGCACGACGCCGCCCTCAAGCTGAAGGAGATCGAGCGTCAGCTGAAGGATGAGGCCGATGCCCGCGCCCGGGAGGTCATCTCCACCGCCATCCAGCGCTGCGCCGCCGACCACGCCAGCGAAGCCACCGTTTCCGTTGTGCCCCTGCCCAACGACGAAATGAAGGGCCGCATCATCGGCCGTGAAGGCCGCAACATCCGCACCCTGGAGACCCTTACCGGTGTGGATCTGATCATCGACGATACCCCCGAAGCCATCACCCTGTCCAGCTTTGACCCTGTCCGCCGGGAGATCGCCCGGATGGCCCTGGAAAAGCTCATCACCGACGGCCGTATCCACCCCGCCCGCATCGAGGAAATGGTGGAAAAGGCCCAGCGGGAAGTGGAAGCCACCATCAAGCAGGAGGGCGAGCGCGCCATCTTCGAGACCGGCGTCCACGGCGTGCATCAGGAGCTCATCAAGCTGCTGGGCCGTATGCGCTACCGCACCAGCTACGGCCAGAACGTGCTGGCCCACTCCATCGAAGTGTCCCACATCGCCGGGCTGCTGGCCTCTGAGCTGGGCCTGTCCACCCAGCAGATCGCCCAGGCCAAGCGCGCCGGTCTGCTCCATGACATCGGCAAGGCCGTCACCCACGAGGTGGAGGGCAGCCACGTTGCCATCGGCGTGGACCTGTGCCGCAAGTACCGTGAGAAGGAAGACATCATCCATGCCATCGAGGCCCACCACGGCGACGTGGAGGCCAAGACCATCATCGCCTATCTGGTCCAGGCTGCCGACGCCATCTCCGCCGCCCGTCCCGGCGCCCGCCGTGAGAATCTGGAGGCTTACATCAAGCGTCTGGAGCGTCTGGAGGAACTGGCAGGCTCCATGCCCGGCGTGGAAAAGTGCTTCGCCTTCCAGGCCGGCCGCGAGATCCGCATCCTGGTCAACCCCGAAAAGGTTCGGGACGACGATATGGTGCTGCTGGCCCGCGACCTGTCCAAGAAGATCGAAAACGAACTCAACTATCCCGGCCAGATCAAGGTCCACGTTGTGCGTGAGACCCGTGCCGTGGAATACGCGAAATAACAGCAAGTCTCCGAGACCCGCTCCTTTGAGCGGGTCTTTTTTCGTCTGTCCTGTCATCCTGAGCGTAGCACCCCACACTGTCATCCTGAGCGCAGCGCAGCACCCCACACTGTCATCCTGAGCGCAGCGCAGCGGAGTCGAAGGATCTCAAGGGATGCTTGCCGTGAGATCCCTCGGCAAGCTCGGGATGACAAAGCAATGCCTCTTGCGTCTTTTATTGTTTTGTGTTACCATGGGCCTGTCATAAAACCGAGAAAAGTGAGGTAACCACCCATGCTCAACGGAAAACCCCTGATTTGTGTCTCCTCTGACATCCGCCGTTACGACGCCGACAACCGTCGGATGATCCACGAGCTCCACGATACCTACTCCAACGCCGTGTTCAACGCCGGCGGCATCCCCATGGCCACCTGCGGCGTCTGTGCCGAGGACATGGCCGACCTGTGCGACGGCCTGCTGCTCACCGGCGGCGCCGATATGGACACCGAGCTGTACGGCGAGACTCCCCTCAACGACTCCGTCAAGCCCCTGCCCGAGCGCACCGCCTTTGAAAAGCCCCTGTTCGAGGCCTTCCTCAAGCGGGGCAAGCCCATTCTGGGCATCTGCCGGGGCAGCCAGCTGATCAACGTCTGCATGGGCGGCAACCTGTACCAGGATCTGCTGGAGCAGAAGGGCTGGGTCCACATGAACGGCCAGATCCGCCACGATATCTACACCGAAGAGGGCTCCATCCTGTACAAGCTCTTCGGCAAGCAGTTCAAGTCCAACTCCACCCACCACCAGGCCGTCAAGGATCTGGCCCCCGGCTTCCACGTCACCGCCCGGTCCATCGAGGGCATCATCGAGGCCTATGAGCACGATACCCTGCCCATCTACGCCACCCAGTTCCACCCCGAGCGCCTCACCGGCATCCTGTGGGACGACCGCACCCCCGACTACAAGCCCTGGTTCGAGTACTTTGTCAACCTGGTGAAGGAACACGCCGAGAAGTAATGGAAAATAGAACGGGCACAGCGTTTTTCGTTGTGCCTGTTCTCATACCATTTGTGGAGGAAACTATGGAATTAAGTACCGCACAAAAGGCCGTGTATCAGAATAAGGTGGACAAAGGCTTTAATGTAACCGACGTCAATGTGGAATTCTGTTTGTTGTACGGTGAAGTTGCAGAAGCCTATGAAGCGTGGAAAAGGAAGCAAGACACGGTTGGCGAAGAATTGGCCGATATAGCAATTTATCTGCTTGGATTATCTGAAATATTAGGTGTTGATCTGGCTTCGGAAATCGAAAAAAAGATGAAGATCAATCAAGAGCGCGAATATCAAGTGATTGACGGTGTTTTACACCGCGTTGATGCCTCCCTCTGACGAGGGCACCAAAAGAAAACCGACCTGCGGGCAATGCAGGTCGGTTTTGTCGTCTTTTACAGCTTTTCGCCGCGGGCTCTGCGGTTCTCGATGAACTCGTCGTAGGTGCCGCGGAAGTCGGTGACGCCGTTTTCCTCCAGGCGGATGATGCGGTTGGCGATGGTCTGGATGAACTCGTGGTCGTGGGAGGTGAAGATGACCACGCCCTTGAAGTCCCGCAGGCCGTCGTTGAGGGCGGTGATGGACTCCAGATCCAGATGGTTGGTGGGCTGATCCAGCACCAGCACGTTGGAGCCGAACAGCATCATACGGGACAGCATACAGCGCACCCGCTCGCCGCCCGACAGCACCTTGGCGGGCTTGAACACCTCGTCGCCCGAGAACAGCATCCGGCCCAGAAAGCCCCGGAGGAAGGTCTCGGTGTCCTCGGTGGGGGAGTACTGGCGCAGCCACTCGATGAGGTTCAGGTCGATGTCGTCAAAGAAGGCGCCGTTGTCCTTGGGGAAATAGCTCATGGAGGTGGTGCCGCCCCACTTGAAGGTGCCCTCGTAATCCTCGTCCTCGCCGGCGATGATCTTGAACAGGGCGGTGACGGCCAGCTCGTTCTCCGCCAGGAAGGCCACCTTGTCGGTGCGCTCCAGCCGGAGATCGCCGAACTTAAACAGCTGCTCGCCGTTTTCGGTCTTGGACAGACCGTGGAACTCCAAAATCTCCTTGCCGCACTCCCGGTCGGGGTTAAAGCCCACGAAGGGGTACCGGCGGGAGGAGGCAGGCAGCTCCTCCACCGTCAGCTTGTCCAGCAGCTTTTTACGGGAGGTTGCCTGACGGGACTTGGACTTGTTGGCAGAGAACCGGGCGATGAAGTTCTGCAGATCGGCGATCTTCTCTTCCACCCGCTTGTTCTGCTGCTTGATGAGCTTCTGGATCAGCTGAGAACTTTCGTACCAGAACTCGTAGTTACCCACGTACATCTTGATCTGGCCGAAGTCGATGTCCACGATGTGGGTACAGACGTTGTTGAGGAAGTGACGGTCGTGGCTGACCACCAGCACGGTGCCGGGGTACTCGATGATGAACTCCTCCAGCCACTCGATGGCCTCCAGGTCCAGCTGGTTGGTGGGCTCGTCCAGCAGGATGATGTCGGGGTTGCCGAAGAGGGCCTGTGCCAGCAGCACCTTCACCTTTTCGCTGTCGGTGATGGCGTCCATCTGCATGTACAGGATGCTCTCGTCCAGACCCAGACCCTGGATCAGGCGGGAAGCGTCGGATTCGCTCTCCCAGCCGCCCATCTCGGCGTACTCGCCCTCCAGCTCGGCGGCCCGGATGCCGTCCTCGTCGGTGAAATCCTCCTTGGCGTAGAGGGCGTCCTTTTCCTTCCACACCTCGTACAGGCGCTTGTTGCCCATGATGACGGTGTCCAGAACGGAGTACTCGTCAAAGGCGAAGTGGTCCTGCTTGAGCACCGACATGCGCATGTTTTTGGCCATGGAAATGGTGCCGGTAGAGGGTTCCAGCTGGCCCTCCAGAATCCGCAGGAAGGTGGATTTGCCGGCGCCGTTGGCACCGATGATGCCGTAGCAGTTGCCGGGGGTGAACTTCAGATCCACGTGTTTGAACAGGGTCTGCTTGTCAAAGGTCATGCTCAGATCGGAAACGATGATCATGGTTTGGCCTCCATTTATTTTAAAATTTATTTTTGCACATACACTTTCATTATATCGGACGAGGAAATTGGCGTCAAGGGCGCCGGACAAAAAAGCTGTCATCCTGAGCGCAGCGAAGGATCTCCCCTTGAGGAAGGAGATTCTTCGGCCGATGGCCTCAGAATGACAGCGAAATTCAATGTTTTATTGGAACAATGCGCCCTTGTGCTTATCCAGCACCGACCAGAGGATCCGGCCCAGCACGCCGCAGGACAGCACCTCGCCCAGACCCACCGTCAGCATGAACAGGGGCACGCCCCCGGGCAGACCGTAGGCATAGGCCAGCACAAAGGGTACGATGAGGGTGTTGGCCACGATGGGGGGCAGCAGCGCCGTCAGGGGCCGATTCCGCAGGGCCCGGGTGCCCACGGCTCCCAAAAAGGTGGCCAGCGTGCCGAAAAGCACATCCCAGAAGAGGTTGCCGCACAGGATGTTGGCCAGCAGGCAGCCCACCGTCAGGCCGGGAACGGCGGCGGGAAGGAAGACCGGCAGGATGCACAGGGCCTCGCTGAGCCGCAGCTGGATCTGTCCGGAGTCCAGGCCCATGGCCTTGGACACCAGGGTCAGCACCACGTACAGGGCGGCGATGACGCCACTCTGGGTCAAAAAGGCGGTTTTGTTGTGTTTTTTCATAAGCGCTCCTTAGTTTTGTTTAGGGTGAGGATGGTTCCGAACTCACCGGCGGGGAATTGGCAGCCCCCCGTTCCCGGGCGAAATGGATTTTTATTATAGCATCCCGGAGTGCTGTGGTCAAGGGGATGCCGGGGAGTTTCGCGCCTGCGGGCGCGGACGGAGGGCTTCCCTTTCGGCAAGAACTCCCATCCCCGGGGGTTTGGCGGAGCGCCCAGGGGGCCGCAGCCTCCTGAGTAGCGGTCGGGGGGCGCAGGGGGACCGGTCCCCCGCAAGGTTTTCTTTGGTACCGTCAACGGCACCTTTCTTTTTCAAAAGAAAGGTGGGGTTGAGAGCGCGCCTCTCCTTCGTTCACATCCCGTCCATTGCATTTTGCCTGCCCATGGGGTACAATAAAGCCAAAGAGGTGACTGTTATGGAAAATCGGCGCAAGCTGTTGTTCGTGGTCAATCCCCACGCCGGCAAAGAGGCCATCCGCACCCAGATGGTGCGCATTCTGGACATCTTTGTGAAGTCCGGCTGGGTGCCCACCGTTTATATGAGCCAGCACACGGGGGAGCTGCCCGCCCTGGTGCGAAAATGGGCCCCCGACTATGACCTGGTGGTGTGTTCGGGTGGCGACGGCACCCTCAACGAGACCCTCAACGGTCTCATGCCCCTGGAGCGCCGCCCCATGCTGGGCTATATCCCTGCCGGCACCACCAACGATTTCGCCACCTCCCTGGGCATCCCCAAGCAGATGGCAAAGGCCGCCCTGGCCGCCGTGGAGGGCGTTCCGGTGAGCGTGGACGTGGGAAAGTTCGGCAGCAAATATTTTGCCTATGTGGCCGCCTTCGGCGCCTTTACCGACGTGACCTATTCCACCCCCCAGCAGTATAAAAACTCCCTGGGCAAGCTGGCCTACCTCATCGAGGGCGCCCAGCGGCTGTCCTCCCTCAAGACCTACCCCATTCGGTTGGAGTACGACGACGGCTGCACCGAAGGGGAGTTTCTGGTGGGTCTGGTGAGCAACAGCAGCTATGTGGCCGGCCTGCCGGTGGGCCGGTGGATCGACACCTCCATGAGCGACGGCCTGATGGAGGTGACCCTGGTGCGCAAGCCCGCCCATATGACCGAGCTGACCCGGGTGGCCTCCAACCTGCTGAAGGGCGAACTGGACCCGGAGGTGCTCTTCACCGTCAAGACCCGGCAGCTGCGGGTGCTTTCTCCCGAGCCCATCCCCTGGACCCTGGACGGGGAATACGGCGGCGCGCCCACCGACGTGACCATTGAAAATCTGCCCCGGGCGCTGACCCTCCACCTGCCGTTGGAGAGCCTGCACCCCAAGAAAAAGAGATCCGGAGGTGCCCTATGACCCAACTGGAGACCCTGCAGCAGTATATCGACGAGGCAAAATCCATCGTCTTTTTCGGCGGCGCCGGCGTCAGCACCGAGTCGGGTGTGCCCGACTTCCGCAGCGTGGACGGCCTGTACCACCAGAAGTGGGATTATCCCCCCGAGACCATTTTGAGCCACACCTTTTTCGTGGGCCAGACCGGGGAGTTTTACCGGTTTTATAAGGAAAAAATGCTCTGCCTTACCGTGCAGCCCAACGCCGCCCACAAAAAGCTGGCCGAGCTGGAGGCGGCAGGCAAGCTCACCGCCGTCATCACCCAGAACATCGACGGCCTCCACCAGGCCGCCGGCAGCAAAAACGTGCTGGAACTCCACGGCTCGGTGCACCGCAACTATTGCCGCCGCTGCCGCAAGTTCTTTGACGCCCAATACATGAAAAATGCCCTGGATATCCCCCTGTGCGACGCCTGCGGCGGGGTCATCAAGCCCGACGTGGTGCTGTATGAGGAAAGCCTGGACGGGGATACCATCGAGGCGGCCGTTTCCGCCCTGCGGCAGGCCGACCTTTTGATCATCGGCGGCACCTCCCTGGCGGTGTACCCGGCGGCCGGCCTCATCCAGTATTTCGGCGGCCGGCGCATCGTGCTGCTCAACCGGGACGAGACCCCCTACGACGGCCGGGCCACCCTGTGCATCCGGGAGCCCATCGGCCAGGTTTTGGGGCAGATGAAGGTGCGATGAGCGACCCTGTTATCCTTCACTGCGACTGCAACGGCTTTTACGCCTCGGTGGAGCAGCTCAAGCGCCCCGAGCTGAAACATGTTCCCATGGCGGTGTGCGGCGACCCGGAGAGCCGCCACGGCATCATTCTGGCCAAAAACGAGCTGGCCAAGGGCTTCGGCGTGAAAACCGCCGAGACCATCAACGACGCCAGACGCAAATGCCCCGACCTGGTGCTGGTGCCGCCCCATCATAAGGAATACGCCAAATGGAGCCGGGTGGTCAACGACATTTACGCCCGCTACACCGAACAGGTGGAGCCCTTTGGCATCGACGAAAGCTGGCTGGATGTCACCGGCAGCGTGGGTCTTTTCGGTGACGGCAGGACCATCGCCGACCGGCTGCGGCGGGAAGTGCGGGAAGAGACCGGCCTCACCATCTCGGTGGGGGTCAGCTTCAGCAAGATCCTGGCCAAGCTGGGCTCCGACCACAAAAAGCCCGACGCCACCACCGTCATCGGAAGAGAGGACCTGTGCTGGCTGGTGTGGCCCAAGCCGGTGAGCGCCCTGCTCTATGTGGGCACCGCCACCGAGCTGCAGCTGCGGGCCATGGGCATCCGCACCATCGGCCAGCTGGCCCTGGCCGACCCGGAGAGCCTGGAGCTGCGCCTGGGCAAGCTGGGCCGCCAGCTGTGGGAATACGCCAACGGCCTGGAGCACAGCCCGGTGGCCTCCATTTATGACAAGCGCCCGGTGAAGTCGGTGGGCAACGGCATGACCTTCCGCCGGGACCTGGTGGGGGAGGCGGACGTGCGCCTGGGGGTAGCCGCCCTGTCCGACGAGGTGGCCACCCGCCTGCGGAAAAACGGCCTGAAGTGCCGCACCGTCCAGCTGACCATCAAGGACCCCTCTCTCCGGTCCATCACCCGGCAGACCGGCCTGGAAAAGGCCACCGACCTGGCCCAGGTGCTGACCCACACCGCCATGGAGCTGTGGCGGGCGAACTGGAGCGACCAGAAGCCCATCCGGATGCTCACCGTCACCGCCCAGAACCTGGTGTGCGGCGACGAGGGGGAGCAGCTGATGCTCTTTGACGAGGGCAACGAGCAAAAACGGAAGAAGCAGGCCGGCCTGGAGCAGGCCATGGATGCCATCCGGCAGAAATACGGCCACGGCGCCATCCATTCGGCCGGCCTTTTGGGCAACGACCTGGGCATCCGGACGGACGAACCCTCGGAGGAGGATTCCGACCCTGCGGGGTCGGGACGGCGGGTGTGACTTTCCACCGCGGGAAAGTCACCAAAGTGCGCCGGGACGATTGCGAGGCGTCCCGGACTCTCCTCGCCCACTCCTTAGGGGAGAAACCCTGCGGTTTTCTCCCCTGCCGTGGTGGCGACACCCCTCTTTCCCCCGTCCCCCGGGGGTTTGGCGGAGCGCCCAGGGGGGCCGCAGACCCCCTGAGTAGCGGTCGGGGGGGGCAGGGGGACCGGTCCCCCGCAAAGTTTTCTTTGGTACCGTCAACGGCACCTTTCTTTTTCAAAAGAAAGGTGGGGTTGAAGAATCCCCCGTTATCAATCAAAAGAAGGTACATCTATGATCCACATCATTCTTCTGGAGCCGGAGATCCCCCAGAACACCGGCAACATCTCCCGCACCTGCGCCGTCACCGGCGCCCACCTCCACCTCATCGGCCCCATGGGCTTTTCCATCGAGGACCGCTGGCTCAAGCGGGCCGGCCTGGACTACTGGGACCAGCTGGAGGTGTTCACCTACGACAGCTGGGCCGATTTCAAAACAAAGCACCCCCACGTCCGCCCCTGGATGGCCTCCTCCAAGGCGGCCCACAGCTTCTGCGACGTGGAATATGACCAGGCGGAGACCTGGCTGCTCTTCGGCAAGGAGACAAAGGGCCTCCCCGAGGAACTGCTGGAAAGCGACCCCGACCGCACCGTCCGCATCCCCATGCGCCCCGGCGCCCGGTGCCTCAACCTGTCCAACGCCGTGGCGGTCACGGTGTACGAGGTGCTGCGCCAGGGCAACTTCGCCGGCCTGCAGGAAGTGGGCAAGCTGGGCGGCATTCCGTCTCCTTAAAAGAAAATCCGTGAAGCGCTCCGCCTGTGTGGAGCGCTTTTGTCCATTCTGCCGAAAAAGTCAAGAAAAAAGCAGGGAATTCAGCTCTTTGATGGTGTTTTCGACTTGAAAAGGGCATTTTTCTATACTATAATTGTAATACATGAGTATTTTTTCATCAAAATAAGTGAATGTGAGGAAAAGGGTATGTACAACAAGAAGACGGTCAAAGACATCGACGTGTCCGGTAAGAAAGTATTCCTGCGCTGCGACTTCAACGTGCCTCTGGATGAGAACGGTGAGATCATCGACGATATCCGCATCCGTGGCGCACTGCCCACCATCCGTTATCTGCTGGAGAACAACGCCTCCATCATCCTGTGCTCCCACCTGGGCCGCCCCAAGGGCAAGGTCAACCCCAAGATGAGCCTCAAGCCCGTGGCTGCCGCTCTGGAAGAGTTCCTGCACATCAAGGTGCCCATGGCCGCCGACATCAACGGCCCCATCGCCCAGATGATGGCCAACGGCATCAAGCCCGGCCAGGTCATGCTGCTGGAGAACATCCGCTTCCGTCCCGAGGAAGAGGCCAACGACCCCGAGTTCGCCAAGAGCCTGGCTTCCATGGCTGATATCTTTGTCAACGACGCCTTCGGTACCGCCCACCGTGCCCACGCCACCACCGCCGGCATTGCCGATTATCTGCCCTCTGTCAGCGGCTTTTTGATCGACACCGAGGTCAAGGCCATGGGCCGCGCCATGAACAACCCCCAGCATCCCTTTGTTGCCATCCTGGGCGGCTCCAAGGTTTCCGAAAAGCTGAAGCTCATCGAAAAGCTGCTGATGGAAAAGTGCGACACCGTTCTGGTGGTTGGCGCTATGTCCTACACCTTCCGCAAGGCCCTGGGCGGCAACATCGGTAACTCCCTGTACGAGGAGTCCATGGTGGAAGAGATGGGCAAGCTGATGGAGCGGGCCAAGGAGCAGGGCTGCAACCTGCTGCTGCCCGTTGACAACGTGGTTGCCGACAAGTTCGCCAACGACGCCGACATCAAGGTGGTCCCCGCCGGTCAGATCCCCGACGGTTACGCCGGTATGGACATCGGCCCCGCCACCGCCGAAATGTACGCCCGTATCATCGAGTCCGCCCGCACCGTGGTGTGGAACGGCCCCGCCGGCGTCTTTGAGATGCCCAACTTTGCCCACGGTACCGAAACCATCGCCGAGGCCGTTGCCAAGGTCCGCGGCGTGTCCATCATCGGCGGCGGCGACTCTGCCGCGGCCATCGCCAAGATGGGCTATTCCCGTTACGTCACCCATATTTCCACCGGCGGCGGCGCCTCCCTGAACTTCCTGCAGGGCAACGTCCTGCCCGGTATCGCCTGTCTGGACGACAAGGAGTAATCGAGGTCCTTTATGAATCTGAAATACCGCAAGACCATTATCGCCGGCAACTGGAAGATGCACCTCAACGCCGATGAGGCCAAAAAGTTCATCCTCCGGCTGAAGCCCAAGGCCGTCCAGGCCCGCTGGTGCGACGTGGTGCTGTGCGTGCCTTTCCTGCAGATCCCTGCCGCGGTCAAGGCCGCCAAAGGCACCCGCATCGCCATCGGCGCCCAGAACTGCCACTATGAGCCCAAGGGCGCTTACACCGGCGAGATTTCCTGCGAAATGCTGGCCGAGGCCGGCGTCAAGTACGTCATCATCGGCCACAGCGAGCGCCGCCGGGACAACAACGAGACCGACACCACCGTGAACAAAAAGGTGCTGGCCGCCCTCCAGGCCGGACTGAAGCCCATCATCTGCGTGGGTGAGAGCCTGGAGATGCGGGACAACGATGTCACTCTGGATGTGGTGCGTATGCAGGTCAAGACCGCCCTGCGCGGCGTCATGCACGACCAGATCCGCCGGGTCACCATCGCCTACGAGCCCATCTGGGCCATCGGCACCGGCTATACCGCCACCGCAGAGCAGGCCGGCGAGGTCTGCGAAGCCATCCGTGAGGTGGTGCGCCAGCTGTACGGTGCCCGTCTGGCCCGTGCCGTGTCCATCCTCTACGGCGGCAGCATGAACACTGCCAACGCGGCCGAACTGCTGGCCCAGCCCGATGTGGACGGCGGCCTCATCGGCGGCGCATCCCTCAAGACCGAAAGCTTTGAAGACATTATCGAGGCGGCGAACCAATGAAAAAACCGTTGCTTTTGATGATCCTGGACGGCTGGGGCGTTGCCCCGGCCTCCCGGACCAATGCCGTGACTACGGCAAATACCCCCAATCTGGACAAGCTGTTTGCCACCTGCCCCCACGCCCTGCTGAACTGCTCCGGCGAGGCGGTGGGCCTGCCCGACGGGCAGATGGGCAACAGCGAGGTGGGCCACACCAACATCGGTGCCGGCCGCATCGTCTATCAGGAGCTGACCCGCATCACCAAGGACATCCGGGATTACAGCTTTTTTGAAAATCCCGCCCTTCTGGGGGCGGTGGAGCACGCCAAGGAGACCGGCGGCACGGTGCACCTCATGGGCCTTTTGTCCGACGGCGGCGTGCACAGCCACCTGATCCACCTGTTTGCTCTCATCGACCTGTGCGAAAAGCACAAGGTCAAGACCTGCATCCACAGCTTCCTGGACGGCCGTGACACGCCCCCCGAAAGCGGCGCCGACTTCGTCCGCCGCCTGGAGGACCGTCTGGCCGAGACCGACAGCGACAAGGTCCGCATGGGCGTCATCTGCGGCCGGTTCTATGCCATGGACCGGGACAAGCGGTGGGACCGCCTGCAGAAGGCCTATGACGCTCTGGTGGAGGGCAAGGCCCACACCGTGAAAAAGGGCAGTAAAGCGGTGGAGGAATCCTACAAAAACGGCGTCACCGATGAGTTTCTGGAGCCCGTCCGTGTGGAGGGCGCCCGGCGCATCGAGAGCCGTGACAGCGTGATCTTCTACAACTTCCGCCCCGACCGGGCCCGCGAGATCACCCGTGCTCTGTGCGACGAGGCCTTTGACGGCTTCCACCGTTCGGGCGGCGCCGTCAAGCCCCACTTCGTCTGCTTCACCCAGTACGACGCCTCCATGCCCAATGTGGAGGTGGCCTTCAAGCCCCAGAAGTTGGACAACATTTTCGGCCAGTACATCGCAGAAAAGGGCCTCACCCAGCTGCGCATCGCCGAGACCGAAAAGTATGCCCACGTCACCTTCTTCTTCAATGGCGGCGAGGAGCGCACCTTCGAGGGCGAGGACCGGGCCCTCATCGCCTCTCCCAAGGTAGCAACCTACGATCTCCAGCCCGAAATGAGTGCCTATGAGGTGGCCGACGAGTGCGTTTCCCGCATCGAAAGCGGCAGGTACGACGTGGTCATCCTCAACTTTGCCAACTGCGACATGGTGGGCCACACCGGCGTCATGGAGGCCGCCGTCAAGGCGGTAGAGGCCGTGGACACCTGCGTGGGCAAGGTCATCGAAGCCGTCCGGAAGATGGGCGGCACCGCCCTCATCACCGCCGACCACGGCAACGCCGAGTGCATGGAAGAAAACGGCGTGCCCTTTACCCAGCACACCGTGGGCCAGGTGCCCGTGATTTTGGTGGACGGCGGCAGCAAGATCGAAAACGGCGCCCTGTGCGACCTGGCCCCCACCATGCTCAAGCTGCTGGGCCTGGAACAGCCCGCCGAAATGACCGGCAAGAGCCTGGTCTGACCCGATTCTGTCATTCTGAGCGAAGCGAAGAATCCCCTCCGGAGGAGCACTGTGCCCTACTATGTGTATATCCTCACCAATTCCCATGGAAACGTCATGTATGTAGGTGTGACAAACGACCTGAAGCGACGGGTTTATGAACACCGAAATCATTTGGTGGATGGCTTTACGAAACGGTATCACGTGGATAAACTGGTCTATTATGAGCAGACCTGTGATGTGATGGCTGCCATCCAACGGGAAAAGCAAATCAAAGGCTGGACACGCGCCAGAAAAAATGCACTGGTGGAACGTGTGAATCCGCTGTGGCAGGAATTGAACCTTTGAGGTGGGAGATTCTTCGGCTTATGGCCTCAGAATGACATCTGTTACCTTACACAACCCCGCGCCCAGCGCGGTCAATTACAGGAGGAGTTTCCAATGAAAAAGTTTCTCGAGATCATCGACATCGTCGGCCGTGAGATCATGGACTCCCGCGGCAATCCCACCGTGGAAGTGGAAGTTTATGTGGAAGACGGCGTGAACACCTACTGCGGCCGCGCCGCCGTGCCCTCCGGCGCTTCCACCGGTATTTACGAGGCCTGCGAGCTCCGTGACGGCGACAAGAGCCGTTATCTGGGCAAGGGCGTGCTGAAGGCTGTTGAGGCCGTCAACGGCGAGATCGCCGAGGCCCTCACCGGTCTGAACGCCATGGACCAGGCTCTGCTGGACAAGACCATGATCGACCTGGACGGCACCCCCAACAAGAGCCGCCTGGGCGCCAACGCCATCCTGGGCGTGTCCCTGGCCTGCGCCCGCGCCTCTGCCGAGGCTCTGGGCCTGCCCCTGTATGCCTACATCGGCGGCCCCAACGCCAAGACCCTGCCCGTTCCCATGATGAACATCCTCAACGGCGGCGCCCACGCCACCAACAACGTGGACATCCAGGAGTTCATGATCATGCCCGTGTCCGCTCCCTCCTGGCGTGAGGCTCTGCGCCGCTGCGCCGAGGTCTTCCACACCCTGAAGACCGTCCTGAAGGAGAACGGCACCCCCGCCGCCGGTGTTGGCGACGAGGGCGGCTATGCCCCCAACCTGAAGAAGGATGAGGACGCGCTGAAGGTCATCGTCCAGGCCATCGAAAAGGCCGGCTACAAGCCCGGCGAGGACTTCATGATCGCCATCGACGCCGCCACCTCCGAGTGGTACAACGAGGAGACCGGCTGCTACGACCTGCCCAAGGCCAAGAAGACCATGACCAAGCAGCAGATGGTCAACATGTGGAAGAAGTTCGCCGACAATTACCCCATCATCTCTCTGGAGGACGGTATGGGCGAGAACGACTGGGAAGGCTGGAACCTGCTGACCAAGGCCATCGGCGACCGCGTGCAGCTGGTTGGCGACGACCTGTTTGTCACCAATGTTGAGCGTCTGTCCACCGGTATTGAGAAGGGCGTTGCCAACGCCATTCTGATCAAGGTCAACCAGATCGGCACTCTGACCGAGACTCTGGACGCTATCCAGATGGCTAACCGCGCCGGCTACACCGCCGTCGTTTCTCACCGCTCCGGCGAGACTGAGGATACCACCATCGCCGACATCTCCGTGGCTCTGAACGCCGGCCAGATCAAGACCGGTGCTCCCAGCCGTACCGACCGCGTGGCCAAGTACAACCAGCTGCTCCGCATCGAGGAAGAGCTGGGCGATTCCGCCGTGTATCTGGGTCGCAAGGCTTTCTTCAACCTTCACTAATCTGCAAAACTTGTGGGGCCGCCGAAAGGCGGCCCTTTTTTATCGCTAAAAAGCAACAGGACGGCAAAATGCCGTCCTGTTACTTAAGAGGAAGAAGTAAAATGTATTGACGTTCCGGCGAACCCGCCGTCAGTACGGTCGGGCCCGCCAGATGCGTGCGAATTCAGATCAGGCCTTGGGAGCCTTGGGGGGCATGACGGTGGCAACACCCTTGGTGACCACTTCGCCGTCCTGATTGGTGCAGACGGTCTCCAACTTGATGATGTTCTTCTCGACGATCATCTCGGTAATGGTGGCGGTGGCGGTGATGGTGTCACCGATGCGGACGGGCTTGGTGAACTTCAGCTCCTGGCCCAGATAAATGGTGCCGGGGCCGGGCAGGTACATGCCGAGAACAGCGGAGATAAAGCCGGCGCTCAGCATGCCGTGGGCAATGCGGCCCTTGAACATGGTCTTGCTGGAGGCGACCTCGTTGACGTGAGCGGGATTCAGGTCACCGGTGATGCCGGCGAACAGATAAACGTCGGTCTCGGTAACGGTCTTGGAAACGGAAGCGCTGTCGCCCAGGTTCAGAGTATCGATTGTTCTCATGATATATTACCCCTTTTCAAAATATTAATAATTCAAAATTATCTTGTGAACCACCATTCACGATTTTATGATAGGGTATATTTCATAAAATGTCAACTAAAAATTTGGATATTTTTTTTGGGGTATTTAGCAAAAGGAACAGAAAGCGCCCTTGACAAACCAGTTACCAATCGGTTATTATGATGGTAAGTATTGAACCGCCATTCATGTAAAATGATGGAGAATACAACAACGGCATTAAGAAAAAGGAGGGACCCCGACATGGATAAGCCTAATGTTGGTATCGTGGGCCTGGGCTTGTATCTTCCCAAGAACAAGATGACCGCCGCAGAGATCTCTGCTGCCACCGGCGGCAACTGGACCGAGGACGCCGTCATCAACAAGCTGGGCATTGTCGAAAAGTATGTTCCGTCCGCAGACCCCTGCGACGGCACGCAGGAGATGGGCGCGCTGGCCGCTCTGGACTGCCTGAAGAACACCGGCGTTGATCCTCTGGAGATCGACGCCATTCTCTGCATCACCGAGGAGTGGAAGGAGTATCCTCTGACCACCTCCGCCTGCTATGTGCAGGACCGCATCGGCGCGAAGAACGCCTGGGGCATCGATGTGCAGAACCGCTGCTGCACCTGTGTGGCCGCCATGAAGCTGGCCAAGGATATGATGATCGCCGATGATGAGATCAACACCGTACTGGTGTGCGGCGGCTACCGCAACTGCGACTTCATCGACTACACCGATAACGGCGTGTCCTTCATGTTCAACCTGGGCGCAGGCGGCGGCGCCATCCTGCTGAAGAAGAACTACGGCAAGAACC